>JALSHU010000020.1 GCA_026982075.1 Sulfurovum sp.
ATCACTATCAAACAATGGAAAAAGTTTGGTGATATAAATAAAGTTATCAATTTTATCCGTAAATCTCCAGAATGGATAGTTCTGCATATCAATACCGTAGATGCTCCAACAGCTGCATATATAGCACAACGAATGAAAGATGAAGCACAATCGTAAAATGTGTCAATCCAAAAAAGTTAACGTCCTAGATATATCCTACGTAAATCATCTTTTGCGAAGGGCATATATGTATGTCTAGTGATGACCACTTTTGTTTTAAAGTTTGACCATTTATAAATGACTGGTACATCTTTGGGATCTATATGAATACACCCATGAGACATCCAATCTACACTTCCTTTATGCAAAGCATGACCTCTGTAAGTAAACTTCATCATGTAATCCATATTGTTTACCCCAGACTCATCTGGAAAAGCAGTTGACATATGATAACGTTTTTTCTGGATGATAGAAAAGACACCTGAAGGACTTCTAAATTCTGGAGCACCTGAAGTTACTGGTCCACTCCACCACACAGTGCCATCACGGTCAACTGCATAAAAACGCCCATCACTCCCTTTTTCTCGTACGGATACAAGTATAAAATTTTTCCCAGTTAAATCAATGATTTTCTCTTCATCCGTATTCAAATTTGTGACTTTGAAAATAGTTTTTGAAATCGGAGTAAGTTCATAGTTTAACTCTTTAATCACAGGGGGTACATCCCCGTCATAGAATATTGTTTCTGCCCACATAGATGTACTCATCATACATAATGTAAGCCACATATTTCTCATCAATGACATTTATAATTTCTTTAACTTTTGTTTGGCTATTATTGCCGTTTTTTTGCCTTCATAATTTGCAACTATATTTTCATAAAATGCCCTTGCTTGTGCTTTTTCATCTGTTTTTTCCAAGGAAATTGCTGTATGTAAGAGTAGCGTATCTATGTATGAAGCCTGATCATATAATCCTGCACTTTTTTTAAAATAAAAAATAGCATCTTCATACTTTTTTGTGTAGTATGCAATCTCACCCAGATAATAATTTGAAGCAGCAGGTTTGTATCCCTTTGTATCTGTAACAGTAAATCTCTTTTTAGCTTCATCATAGCGTTTTTTAACAAAAAGCCGTACACCCTCACTATAGAGTTTTGCCGTACTCTTCCCTTCTAAATATTTTTCGTTATTATGGTTAACTTTGTTTTTTAACTTAGAAGCAGTGTACTTACCTTTAGATTTTAATGCTTTTGAAAGTTCTTCTTTTGTCACATAGTTTGTATTTATTTTATCTATCATCTTTCCAAGATCTTGAAGAAGATCTCTAGTATCCCCATCACTATTTATATTTCCTGATGTCTGAGTCTGGTATTGTAATTCGTTTACAGTCGCACTTAGTCCTTCAACAATACTCATGAGCCCTTCTATACGTTCATTTTGTTGTGCTATTTGACGTTTTAGTGATGAGATAGTCTTATTATCTACTGAACTGGTATATGTATTTTGAGTATTCCCATAGACAGAGGGTTCAGAAAATGCTAAAGTACTACTTATACTTAAAATCAACACAAAATATTTCATTGTTATCTACTTTACCAAACGAAGATCAACTCTTCTATTTCGCGCATAACAACTATCTGTCGGACTTGAACATACAGGGTTACTCTCACCATAAGAAATAATCACTATTCTACTTGCTGCTATACCTTCTGAAATAAGACTATCTTTAACTGCTTTAGCTCTTTTCAGTCCCAAGGCATAATTATATTCATCTGTACCAAATTCATCACAGTTACCCTCAAGTTTGATTTGATTATTATGCTTGTTAACTATATTTGTATTTTCAGCAATTTTATTTTCCATGGATGAAGAAACACTATAATCACCAAAATCAAAATAAATACTCTGAAAGCCATCACTACTACTGTTAAAGGTACCACTATTTGCACCATTTTCATTGCCATATGCGTTTTCATCTATAGAAACAGTTTCTCCGGCTATTTGATTTGCATCTGAAACATTATTACTTCCTGTATTAGCATTTAAATCTGGAGCTTTTTGACTACATCCAGTTATAATGATTACCGTAAGTGTTAATGCCATGATGATTGATTTTTGTATCATTTTTAATCCTTTAATTAAGTATTTATTACCAATCTATAGATTGAATTTTTCGCCCAGAAAGTGGGAAAAGCAAACTTTGATGACTCGCTAAATTTATATACCCAATGGATGAGCCAGCACCTCTATGTTTAATATAGAGAATAACCGATCCATCAGTAGAAAATCTTGGAAATTGGTTCGCTCCTGTTGTTGTTAAAGGTCGGGTGTCCCTACCATGCGATGAAGTTAAGTAAAGATTAAATGTATTTGATCCAAAAGTATTTTGGCTCTCCCTACTTGAATATACTATCTGACTTCCATGCGCATCAACCGCATTGTTATTACGTCCATGATACACCATTTGTGACACAGAGGAAGAATGAATAGACTTTTTAAAAATGTTAGCATATCCCAGTCGATTTGATACAAAGACGATACGACTCTCATCATCTATATATTTTCCACTTACATCTATCCCATTAAAATTGGTTATTTTTCGTTTAGATTTTGATGAGACATCTAGCTCAAAAATATCTGCCTGACCTTCTGGTGCCATTGTCAATAATATTTTAGAACCATTTTTGCTGATATCAGAGCAAACGAGCATTCCTTCTGAGCTTATAATTTTTTCTTTTCCCCCTGTATAAATATTCATTTTATACAATACAGGCTTTAATCCATTATACGCGCTGTAATAAATATTCTTTTGCTTATCGTCAGCCCACTTTGGAAAGAGATTCAATCCTCCCTTAATAATCACTTTTTTATAATTAAAGGTATAATCTGCTAATAGTATTTCACTCTTACCAGGTGTTGTATAACGTGCAAATACAACATAACGATTGATCCAGGAAATGTCAGAATACTTCAAAACATTGTTTATATCACTGACTGCTTTATGTGCAAGAAAAGGCATTTTATTTTTTGTGGGAATCGCATAACTTTTTTTATACACTTCAGTACTATCTGATGCTTTTAATAGGCGAATCATTAGCTTTGTTCCTGTTTGTTGTGACAGAGAGTATTTTAAAACATAGTCTTTGCTTTTCACTACAGGTAAAAGATAATTTGAATTAAGATCACCTTTATGATGTGTTTTATCTACTAAAAAATGACCTGAAATTTTAAAGTCTGATTGTAATATTTTAAAAAATGTATTGTTTACAACTCCAGAAGCATCTATCAAAGCAATTCGAGTACGCTGTTCTACATCTTTTTCTATTTTAAGTGTAGCATCTGCTGCAAAAAGATTAAACGATAACAGTATCAATAATATATATTTCAAAAATTATTCCTTAATAATGGTCTTTTAACAAACATTATATCAAGGCAGTGTTAAAATCTTCATTAATTAATATTAAACTGAGTAATCTCTATTTTAAATCAAAAATGCCTTTATTACCTCTGCCTTGAACATCTTTTGTTTCCCCTCCAGAAACTTTTTGTATACCTTGAATTTTCAGACTCATATCAGAAGGATTTGTGGCCATACTTAATGCTACAGATTTACCAATCATATTCCTGGAATATAATTCAAACAAAGATTGATCAAAAGATTGTGAACCATAAATCTCTTTACCCTTTTCAATACTTTCCAAAATTTCATTATCTCTATTTTCAGCAATAAGTTCAGATATTCTTTTCGTTTTCAACAGTACTTCTACTGCAGGTACTCTGTCACCATCCATTGTTTTTACCAATCTCTGAGAAATTACACTTTCTAATACAAAGGACAAAGTCATGCGAATGCGATCTTGCTCTTCTTTTGGGAACATTGCAACAACCCTACTTATAGTTTCTTTTGCATCAAGTGTATGAATTGTTGCTACAACTAAATGTCCTGTATTTGCTGCATGCAAGGCAATTTCCATTGTTTCTAAATCACGGACTTCTCCAATGAAAATAATATCCATGTCTTCACGCAGTGCTGCTTTTAAAGCATTAGAAAAAGAGCGTGTATTCGTACCCACAGAACGTTGAGAAATGAGACAAGAATGTTCTGCATGTAAATATTCAACAGGATCTTCTATACTGATAATATGTTTTCTTTTGGTTTTATTGATTCTGTCCAACAAAGCAGCTAATGTAGTAGATTTACCTGAGCCACTTGTACCTGTAACAAGAATTAATCCATGATTTAACTCTGCTAATTTACCTATTACCTTTGGAAGTTGTAACTCTTCTAACGACAATATCTTTTCTGGTATTACTCGAAGAACCGCACTTAAGCCATGCATTTGATAAAAAAAGTTTACCCTAAAACGCTTTTCATTATCTAATACATATGCACAATCTAATTCTTGATCCTCTATAAGTTTATTATACTGATCTTTGTTAAGAATCTCTTCTGCTATAGCTAACATATTATCATTTGTTAATTTTTCACTTTTAACTGAATGTAACTCACCTTTAAGACGCATATGCACCAATGATCCTGCTTTTAGATGCAAATCACTACCTTCTAGTTCTAATAACTTATGTAAGTAGTATTGTAGTTTTTCTTTCATCAGTATACTCCTTGATATGATATTTTAACATAAACCACTCAAAGTATGAAATGCTTAAATAAAGATACAATACTGTATGAGATTCATTAAAGTAAACGATATACATATTCCAGATTTAAACATCTATCATCAATTTAGAGATAATGCTTTTACCGCCGACCAAAGTTTTGTTGCTGATAGTCCAAAAGTGGTTAACCTGCTTCTCAAATCTGATATCATCATCAAAAGTATTCTGGCTACAGAAGCATATTATGCTGAGTTTATGCATCTTATTGAAGATAAAAACATTCCTCAACTTTTTGTCGCAAGCAAAGAACTGATGCAAAAAATTGTAGGTCATAAAATTCATCATAACGTCATGATGCATGGTAAAAGACCATCATTAACATCTCTAGATAAACTTGATAAACACATCATTATGTTAGATGAGATCAGTTCAACACAGAATATAGGGTCCATCGCACGTTCAGCTGCTGCTCTTGGTATCCATTCTTACCTGCTCCCAACACGTGGTCCCCACCCGTACTCAAGACGTGCTCTTCGTGTTTCCATGGGACACATCAGTATGCTTAAAATATCTCTTTATAACAATATCATAGAGACCATTCAGTATCTAAAAGAAGAGGGGTATCATATATATGCAGCTGAAGTAAGAGATAATGCAACACCTCTCTCCTCCATAGAAGTAGCAGAAAAATGGGTTTTACTCATGGGTCATGAAGGCTCTGGTATTTCTGATGAAGTTTTGGCACATTGTGATGAAGTTATACAAATAGAAATGGAAAAAGGCATAAAAAGTTTTAATGTCGGTATTGCTGCTTCTATTATCATGTACAGTTTGAAGTATGCCTAAATTATTAACTGTCTATAAGTTTATTCTTTTGCAATAAATTCTGCCTCAAATTCATAGGTTCTACCTGCATTATGTCTACCAAATCCTATAGTTTGCAACTGTTCCAAAAAACCCATTAACCCCGTGTTAAAATCTTCAATACTTGACCCAGACTTAATTCTAAACTTAAATCTTCCACTTGGTTCAATATAAAGTATCACTGTAGCCTTTTCTCCAGCAAAATCACTCTGAGCAGGCCAATCTTCCAACATACTTTGTACTTTAGCAAAATAAGCATTCTCAACACCACTGTCACTCATTTTTAATGTGCTACTTACACGTTCACTTGCACTTAAATGTTTTTCTGAGATTTTAATAATATTTTTTTTAGTTACACTTTTGATAGGTTTATCCGTAATCTGCATCTTTAATTTTTTCTCTTCAGTTTTTATTTTTGAAAAAAGTTCTGATGTTTTTTTAACTTTTGGCTTATTTGCTTTTTTAACTGTTTGTTTTTGGGGTTTTGTCTTATTGACATCTTTTTTTATAGCAAGTTTTTTTACGATTTTTTCCTGTATCACCTTCTTTTTTATATCTTTTGGTTTTGATTTTTGTTTAACTTTTGATTGTGATATCAGTTTTTTAGGTTTTGACTTAATCATTTTTTCTTTTTTAGGTGTATGCAGTGCCACTTGAATACGGTTTTCATTTTTTTTAACATAATGCACTGATTTTTTTTCATTTCGCGTATTAAAATAAAATATAAGTGCCCCTACCGTAGCAAAATATATACCAACAGACATGAGCCCCCAGATGAGTTTAGGAGATTTTTTTTTCATTCTGTAATTAGCGATACTTTTTCAAAACCCGCAGATTTTACACTTTTAAGTAAAAACATAATATTTTTGTATTGTAAAGTCTCATCTGCACGTATATAGACTTCCATATTCTTATCAAACTTAACAGACATATTCACAAAATCATCAGCAAAAGTATCAAAACCATAAGTATCATTTTTTAAATAAATCACTTTCTCTTTATCCATTCTTATAGTGAGTGTTTTGGGTTTTGTAACTTTAACCGTTTTGGAACCTTGAGGAAGATCAATTTGTTCTTGAAAGGTGATTGTGGGGGCAGTAACCATAAGTATCGCCATTAATACTAGCATAACATCCACCAAAGGTGTAATATTCAAGTCCGGACTATCATCCCAACTAAACATCTATGCTTCCTCACTAACCTGAGAAAGTATAACTTCCGCCTGTGATGTAAGAAGTGAAGAAAGTTCATAAGCTTTTCGTTTTAAAATCAAATGAAAAGTATACGCAAAAATAGCTACCCCAATACCTGCAGCTGTAGCAATCAATGCTTCAGAAATAGCAGGGGCAACAACACTCAACGATGCACTTGACTGAGAGCCAAGCTTTGAAAATGTTTCCAATATACCAATGACTGTTCCAAAAAGCCCAATAAATGGTGAAGTAGATGCAATAATTGAAAGCCAGGTAAGCCCTTTTGTTGAGACTCTTATCGCATCTGATGATGCAGCTTCTAATATCGCTCTGTTGGGTTCATTTACACGAGACAAGTAAGTAAAAATGAGTGAAGTACTTGCCACTGATTTTGACTGACCTGTGTACAATGCTTTTAGCGATTGTGCTTCTGATGTAATACGGGTATTTAATATGTAAAATCTATCTAAAAAAACCCAAAATGTAGCGATGAAATAAATGGATAGACCCAGCAATACAATAAATGTTATTGCACTGCCATGGATGAAATAATCTAAAAGAGCGCCCAATTTAAAATGACTTTCCTATTTTTTCTACTTTACTCACTGCAGAAGCGATTGATGCATTTGAAGCTTGAGTACTTTTGAGTAATTCTTTTGCTTTTTCAATTGCTTGAGCAATATGTGTATCTTCTCCTGAAAGAGCAACTGCACCATCTACAATACAGGTTGTTTTTTCTTCATCAACTTTTACATATCCAGAGTTGATAGCTACAGCTACTTCTCTTCCATCTGCTCTATTGTAAACAATGACACCCGTATCGAGTAAAGAAACCAATGTTGAGTGACCAGCTAAAACACCAAATTCACCCTCAGATCCAGGTAAATTCACTTGTGTAACATCACCATCAAATATCACACCATTAGGTGTGATGATTTCTAGTTTCATAAGTTCCATAATTATCCTTTACTGATAAGTACTAAGGTTACTTAGCATTAATCTTATCGTTTTTAGCAATAGCTTCATCGATGTTACCAACCATATAGAATGCTGCTTCATTCATATGGTCATATTTACCTTCAAGAAGACCTTTAAATCCTTCAATTGTATCATCAAGTGTAACATATACACCAGGACTTCCTGTAAATACTTCAGCTACGTGGAATGGCTGTGAAAGATATTTTTCAATCTTTCTTGCACGTTCTACCACAAGTTTATCATCTTCAGAAAGCTCATCCATACCAAGAATTGCAATAATATCTTGAAGATCTTTGTATTTTTGAAGAATTTGCTGTACACCTGTCGCAATACCATAATGCTCATCACCAACTATTTGTGGGTCAAGCATTCTCGAAGTTGAATCTAGAGGATCTACCGCAGGGTAGATACCTTTTTCAGCAATAGATCTATTCAATACAGTTGTTGCATCTAAGTGAGCAAATACAGATGCAGGAGCTGGATCTGTCAAATCATCTGCAGGAACATATACTGCCTGAACAGATGTAATAGAACCTTTCGTTGTTGATGTAATTCTTTCTTGAAGTGCACCCATCTCTCTTGCTAGAGTTGGCTGGTACCCAACTGCTGAGGGAATACGTCCAAGAAGTGCAGACATTTCAGAACCTGATTGTGCAAATCTAAAGATATTATCAATAAACATAAGCACATCTAGACCCATTTCATCTCTAAAGTATTCAGCCATAGTCAGACCTGTAAGAGCAATACGGTTACGTGCCCCTGGAGGTTCACTCATTTGACCATAACAAAGTGCAACTTTATCAAGTACATTTGAGTCTTTCATTTCAAAGTAAAGATCATTTCCTTCACGTGTTCTTTCCCCGACACCTGCAAATACTGAATATCCTGAATGTTTCATAGCAACGTTGTTAATAAGTTCCATAATAATAACTGTTTTCCCAACACCTGCTCCACCAAATAGTCCAACTTTTCCACCTTTATTGTATGGTGCAAGAAGGTCAACTACTTTAATACCTGTTTCAAATACTTCTGTTTTTGTACTTTGCTCTTCAAAAGGTGGTGGATCTCTATGTATTGACCAATATTCTTTTGCATTTACATCACCATTATCATCGATAGCTTCACCGATAACATTGAAAATACGTCCTAGAACTTCTTCACCAACAGGGACTTTAATAGATTCACCTGTTGCTTTTACTGTTTGACCTCTTACAAGACCTTCACTCATGTCCATAGCAATTGTTCTTACTCTACTATCACCAAGTTGGGCTGCTACTTCTAAAACTAACCTATGTTCTTTACCATCAATTGTAGTTATTGTCTCCAACGCTTCATTAATTTCTGGTAGATAATCTGTAAAATCCACATCAATTACGGGACCTAAGACTTGTACTATTTTACCTGTCATACTTGCTTTCTCCTAATTATTTCATTGATTCCATACCACTGATAATCTCAATGAGTTCAGTAGTAATCGATTCTTGTCTTGCTTTGTTATACTTAACGTTTAACTCTTTCACCATCTCTTTTGCATTTTTAGTTGCTGCATCCATCGCTTGCATACGTGCTGAATGTTCAGCTGCAAGGGAATCAATAAGCGAATAATACATCGTATACTCGACATAACGCTTCACCAATGCATCTAAAAGTGTATCATCCTCATCTGGTTCAACTTCAAGTTCAGAAGTCACTTCACTGTTAAGTTCTAACTTTGAAGTATCTACAGGTAGTACCTGCTCTTCTCTCACTTCTTGTGTAATCATATTAACATATCCATTATGCACTAAAATGATTTTATCTGTCTCACCATGCACATAAGATTCTGCCACATCAGAGATAAACTCTGCAGCTTGCTTAAAATCAGGGGCAGCAGAAAGTCCGATAATTTCATCATTTAATTCAATGCCATTGAATTTAAAAAAGTCAATTCCTTTTCTACCCACTGCTCTAAGACGTACCTTTACATCATTTGCCCGGAACTCTTCGATTAGTTTATTTGTTCTTTTAATCGTTTGAGAGTTAAACCCACCACAAAGACCTTTGTCTGCAGTAATAAAGACAATATCTACTTTTGTAGGATTTTGTATATCCTTAAAATAAATATTATCTATGCCTTCAACATTTGACTGTTGCATTTTTTGTGCAATCTCATTTAAGAGTTCTGTCAACTTAGATGCATAGACCCTAGATCTTTTAGCAAGCTCTTCTGTTCTCTTCAATTTAGCAGAAGAAACAAGCTTCATAGCGTTAGTCGTTTTCTGTGTATTTTTAACAGATCCAATTTTACGCTTAATCTCTTTTAAATTAGCCATTTTGAGCCTTTCTTATCCAGCAAATGAAGCTTTAAAGTCTTCGATAGCTTTTCTTAATTCTGCTTCAGTATCATCAGTGATTTTCTTATCATTTCTAATAGAATCAAGGATGTTTACATACTTTGCCTCCATAAATGGCATAAGATCAGACTCAAACTTCACTACAGAAGAAACAGGAATATCATCAAGATATCCATTTGCACCTGCAAAAATAATCACAACTTGCTTTTCAATAGCAACTGGTGCATAAGGCCCTTGTTTAAGTACTTCAACCATTCGCTGACCACGCTCCAATTGACCTCGTGTATAATCATCAAGATCCGATGCAAATTGTGCGAAGGCTTGAAGCTCTCTAAATGATGCAAGATCTAATCTTAATGTACCAGATACTTGTTTAGTCGCTTTAATTTGAGCTGCACCACCAACACGTGAAACTGAAAGTCCAACATTAATTGCTGGTCTGATACCTGAGTTAAACAAGTCAGTCTCAAGGAAAATTTGTCCATCTGTAATAGAGATAACATTTGTTGGTATGTACGCTGCTACATCACCTGCTTGTGTTTCAATGATTGGGAATGCAGTAATTGAACCTGCACCTAATTCATCAGAAAGTTTTGCAGCTCTTTCAAGAAGTCTTGAATGTAGATAAAAAACATCCCCTGGATATGCTTCTCTACCTGGAGGACGTCTTAAGATAAGTGACATCTCTCTATATGCAACAGCATGCTTTGATAAATCATCATAAAATATAACTGCATGTCTGCCATTATCCCTAAAGTACTCAGCCATAGTTACACCAGCATAAGGAGCAAGGAATTGTAATGCTGAAGATTCAGCAGCACCTGCTGTTACAATAATTGTATAATCCATTGCACCATGTTCTTCAAGCTTTTTCACTGTTGCTGCGACAGTGGATTGTTTTTGTCCAATTGCCACATAAATACAAACAACATCTTGACCTTTTTGGTTGATGATGGTATCAATAGCAAGTGTCGTTTTACCTGTTTGTCTGTCACCGATAATAAGTTCTCTTTGACCGCGTCCTACTGGAACAAGTGCATCAATCGCTTTTATTCCAGTCTGAAGTGGTTCATGTACAGATTTTCTTGCCATAATTCCAGGTGCTTTTTCTTCAACAAATCTGTGTTCTGCTGCTTCAATGATACCTTTCCCATCTACGGCTTCACCAAGAGAGTTAACAACTCTACCCATAAGCCCATCACCTACAGGAACTTTAAGTAGTTCACCTACTCGCTTAACACTCATTCCCTCTTTAATACCTGAACTGGTACCTAAAACAACAACACCTACGTTTGCTTCTTCAAGGTTTAATACAAGCCCTCTCGCACCATTGTCAAATTCTACAACTTCCCCAGCCATAACATTGTTAAGACCATATACTGTTGTAATACCATCTGCGATACCTACTACTTTACCTATTTCATTGATGTCTACATCAATTTCAAAATTCTCAATTCTTTCCTTGATGATCGAACTAATCTCATCTGCTTGCAATTTAACTGCCACTGATACTCCTTTACTGTTAGATAACTATAAAGATTTCTTAATGAAATCAATTAGTTGTTCTTTAACTCTCTCTTTAGAGAAGTTTACCTCAATACCTAAATCATCAACTGAAACGCGTAAGCCATCAAGATTAGATTTTTCTTGCGTTAGTTTGATTGTTGAACCTGTATACTTTTTAAGTGTTTCTTCGAGATTAGTTAAAGCACTTGAATCAAGTTTTTCATTACTTTTTAAAACACCCTCATAGTTATTAGAAATTTTTTGTAAGTCTGAATTGAGTACTTTTGCTATTGCAGGAATCAAATCAAGTCTTTTGTTCTCACCTAATATTTTGATAAAATTTATAAGTACCTTATCAATATCTGTACCAAGTGCAGACAAAATCATTTCTGTTTTTTTCTCACTTTCAACAATAGGTGATGTTAATGTATTTTTTACTTCTTTTGTATTGATGACCTCACTAAGAACATTAAGAACTTCTGCAATACCTGCTACATCATCACTTGACTCTGAAAGTGCTTTGGCGTATCTTTTTGCAATTAACTCTTCCATTTTATGCCACCTTCTTAGAAATAATATCAACTACTTTTGTTTCATCAATCATGATGTCGTCATTAGTAATATTCTCACTCAAAATTTCATCTATTACTTCTCTAACAGATCTTTTTTCTTCAAAAAGTATCTTTTCTTCAAATTGTTTTGTCATTGTAGCCAAGTCATGCTCATTTGATTGCGATATTTTTTGAGCTAAAATAATCGCTTCTTTCTTGGCATCCTCAAGAATTTTATTTGCTCTCTTCTCTGATTCATCTAGTCTAGCCTGTGCTTCTTTTTTCTCATTTTTTGCAGCTTGAAGCTTTTCTTCAATCTCTTTAAGCTGCAGTGCAATAGCTTCAGTTCTACCTTTAAAATACTCTTTGATTGGGTTTGCAAGCAAATAAACCAATAAAGCTGCAAAGATTACAAAGTTAAATACTCTTGGCAAAAAATCTGTTTCTCTACCCGTTTGTGCAAAATAACGTGATGACTCAGCATCTCCCCCACTTGCCAAAAGAATAGCAGGAACAAAGAGTAAAGACCATAGTACGAATTTTTTCATTTTATCCCTTCTCTTATAATTTGCTAAACTTAGCTTTTAAGCTCTCTTTAAACAGAGGCATTTGAGAGAGTAACTCATTTTTTAAGTTCTCTTTTTCTACAGCTAACTTCTCAACAAAGCTTTCAAATTCTTTGTCTATTTCATTTTGTTTGGTTTGAACTTTACTTGCAGCCAATGTTTTTTCATCATCAATTGCTTTCTGTCTGATTGTTGCGGCTTCATTCTTAGCATTGCTAATAATTTCTTCCGCTTTAGCATTGAGTTCATCTGTATTGCCACTAAAACTTTTTGCTGCTTCTAAATCTTTTGCTATTGAGGCATCCCTATCATCCATAAATTTAACCAATGGCTTGAATAGCATATTATTTAAAAGAACAATCAGTGTTAGAAACAATACTAAAACAAACAACATCAATGGTAAATGTATGTCAAGCATTAAGACTCCTCATGTAATTTCGTATAATATTAGCATTTTGGTTATCTAATCTTGATTAAATTATAAGTGTTTTAATGAAAAATAAGTATGTTTTGTATTTATTGCTACTAATCTGTACATAGAGTTTATTCTTGCTTGTAGTATTATTTATGTGTTACTTTTAATAAGTGAGACAAAGGTTGCTATTTCTTCCTCATTTTGAAATTTTATTTCTATACTTTTTGTCTTCAGTACATACTCAAAAGGTAAACTTTCTTTAAGGTCTTTTTCATACTTTTGTAATAAATTATTTTCCACAAATTTAGATGCTTTACTACTCCTTGATATTTTAGCGTTTTTTATCATGTTTTCTGTATCACGCACTGACAATTTTTGTCCAATGATACTATCTATAATTACCTTTTGTTTTGCATTATCTAGCCCAATCAACACTTTGGCATGACCTTGTGTAATTTTATTTTTTATCAAATGTTCTTGTGCGTATCTAGATAAATTTAGAAGACGTAATGTATTTGTAATCTGAGAACGACTTTTATGAACAATAGAAGAAAGAGCATCATGTGTTATATCATGTACATCTATGAGTTCGGCATAAGAATTCGCAAGCTCTATAGCATTAAGGTTTTCTCTTTGAATATTTTCAATGAGTGCAAGTTCCCGTAATCTTACTTCATCTATATCCACATCAGCTATAATGGCTTTAATACTTGTTAGTTTTGCCAGTTTGTGTGCTCGTAGACGACGTTCCCCTGCAATAAGTAAATACCCATCTTCTTTCTCTATAACTACTATTGGTTGTAGTAGCCCATGTTCAGAAATAGACTTACTTAATTCCAGTAATGATTCCTCATCAAAATGTTTTCTAGGCTGAAAAGGATTCGGCATAACACTATCTACAGAAAGTTCTTCCACTCTCATACCTTGTGCTTCAAGTTCAAAACTATCTATATTTGATAAATCTTTTTCATATGCTTCTTCTACTTCAGAAAGAATTTCTCCTAAGCCCCTACCTAATCCCATCACTAACCTCTTACTATCACTGTTGCCAAATCCCTATATGCAAGAGAACCTTTGGAGTTCGTCGCATAAGAAATTACTGGCTTACCGAAACTTGGACTTTCTGCAATCTTTACATTTCTTGGCACCACTATACACTCTCTCCCTTTTTTCATGTGAAAAAGCTTATCTTTAAAATGGTGACTTAAATCTGCTAAAACTTGTTTGGAAAGATTATTTTGTCCTGAATACATTGTCGGTAAAAACCCCTTTATTTTCAATTTAGGATTAATTGTCTTTTTCAAAAGACTGACGGTGTTGAGGAGTTGTGCTAGTCCTTCTAGTGCAAAGAATTCACATTGAATAGGAATAATTACCGAATCTGAAGCACTTAATGCATTGATTGTAATGGGACCTAATGCTGGGGGAGAATCAATAATAATATAATCAAACCTTGATGAAACTTCTTTCAGTTTTTCTTTTAAAACCAATTCTCTATTTTTCTTTTTAGGATTATAAAACTCTTTTTCAATACCGACTAAACCAATATTTGAGGGCACCAAAAAGAGGTTCTTAAGCGCTGTTTTCAAAACAACTTCTGAAACTCTTTTAGATCCTATCAGTACATGATAAATATTGAATTCATAATCACCTCTAGTAAACCCTAAACTTGTTGTTGCATTAGACTGGGGGTCTATGTCTAAAAGAAGTACTTTTTTACCTTTTTCAGCCAATGATGCTGCCAAATTGACTGCTGTTGTTGTTTTTCCTACCCCACCTTTTTGGTTGGCAATACAAATGACTTCACTCATCGTAAACTAAACACTCTCACCCCTTCAATGATTAATGAGCCATCATCCTGTAAACAAGCGTCTACAAGGCTCTTTTTATAGTTTTCAATATGAACGGAAAACTCTCTGCTTTGTTCAAATTCTATCTCATACTCACTAAATATCTCCTTCCATTTAGGAAGTTTTTCAAGCTTTAGTAGGTATTTATCCAATAAGAATTGAGAAGAAATATCGCTCTGTAAGGCACTGTAGCCATTTTGAGATTTTTTTAAATTTATACCAATTCCACAGACCAATGTATCTTTGACCTTTTGTGTAATGATTCCACCTATCTTTTCATTTTTCATATACAAATCATTAGGCCATTTTAACCAAATATTTTCACCCAAGTCAACAAGTGTCTGTTTCATAATATATGAAAAGTAAATTGATGCTGAAGCCAAAGATAAATCTTTAGGCAAGTCTTGTAATTTTACGGCTATTGAAGTAAAAAAATTTCCTCTTCCTCCTGACCATTCATTATCTCTTGAACCTACACCAGCATCTTGTTGTAATGCCAATATCGCAATGGGTGCCTCTAGTGTTTTTTTTTGAAGCTGTTCAATAAGATATTTTTGTGTTGAGGGAAGTGTCTCAAATAATTTTATTACCAACTTTAAATCCTCTTCCTACACAATATGCTTTTGCTGTCATCATTTTTTTAGAAGCAGGCTGCAAGGTATCTATTTTTAATCTGCCTTTAGTGCATCCTATAATGACACTTTCTTCCTCAAATGCTAAAATTTGACATGCTTCATTTTCACTCTTGATATCGAGTAAACTGAGTCCATCATATTTTGTACCCTTTACATCAAAAATACCTGGCCATCCTTCAAATGCCCGATACTTATTGTAAATCAATTCGGCATTGTCAAAATATATTTCACCATCAGATTTTTTAATTTTTTTACAAAGTGTTGCCTGATCTTCATCTTGTTTTTGAGGTGTTATATGTTTAAACTCACGCACTGTACTAAGTGTAATGACAGATGCATCACCTGTTAATTGTTGCATAAGTGCATGTAATCTCATATCTTTAGGGATAATGAACTCAATCTTTTCTAATATATCCCCTGTATCAAGACCTTCCTCCATTAACATTGAGGTCACACCTGTTTTCTCATCCCCATGCAATAAAGACTGCTGTACCGGTGAAGCACCTCTATACTGTGGTAAAAGTGACGCATGTAGATTAATACACGGTGCAATATTCAATATAGCCCTAGGTAAGATTTGTCCAAATGCTGCTACAATGATAAAATCAGGGTCAAACGATTTTATCATTTCTTCTACCCCTTCATCTTTTAAACGATTTGGTTGTAGTATTGGAATATTATACGATTCTGCCAAAAGTTTCACGGAAGAAGGAGTCAAGATTTTTTTACGACCTACTGGTCTATCTGGCTGTGTTAAAACAAGTGATACTTCCATATCTTTAGCTTCTATTAAACTTTCTAAGATCTCTTTTGCATAATGGGGTGTTCCCATGTAGACTATTTTATATTTCATTTTTATGATTTACTTTATTTTTTCATTGTTTTCTTGCATCCTAAACAATGTACCACCCACATGTTCCCCGTCAAGAAGTAAAGCTTTCACATCAGAAAGATTAAATCCAGAAGTCAAAAACATCTTTCTTCCTTGATGCATAAGAAAATCTGCAGATTGTAATTTAGTCACTATCCCACCTGTAGCAAATTCATTGTTAGGACTATGTTCAGCTTCAAGTTCATCTTGGGTTATTTGACTTACTACTGCACGTCGTTTGGCATCTTCGTATTTATTTGGATCTTTATCATAAAATGCATCTATATCTGAAAGTATCACTAGAAGATTCGCATCAAAATGGTGTGCTACATGTGCTGAGAGTCTATCATTGTCACCAAAAACCAGCTCTTCTACACTCACAGTATCATTTTCATTAATAATAGGCACAACATTATTAGTCAACAATGTATCTATCGCAACTTTTGCATGTTTAATATGTTCTTTTGAATCAAAAACTTCTGCATAAAGAAGTACCTGTGAACACAATATATCAAATATAGCAAATTTTTCTTGATACATCTTGAGTAATAATGGTTGTCCAATGGCTGCCAGTGCTTGCTTGTTAGCGACAACAGATCTATCTAATGTCAAACAGGTATACCCTGCAGCCACTGCACCAGAGCTCACTAAAATTACTTCATATTTGTTTTCTTTCAATTGCACAATAAGCTCTACTAAGGCAAGCATCCGTTGCTTAGCAATATTTCCTTTCTCTGTTAAAACATGAGATCCTACTTTTATTACAATACGTTGCATATCCATTTTAAACCTCATTTTCTTCTTTTACGCTTTTAATGAAATCACCTAAAGCATAACGTAGTGGCTCAGTATTAATATGTGCTACCGATGAGATGGGTAAAACAAAAAGTGGCTTCTGCTCAGGAAGTTTTACACCAAAATCTTTTTTAAACCCGTAAGAAATATATTCCTCTTTTGCTTTATACTGATGTAGCATATTGTTGGATTCAAGTTCTATATCTGCTAAGAAAACTTCTGTTAACGTATTTACATCTTCTACTGGGAGTGAATCTATCTTTGTAATCGCCACAGCATGCTTACGTGTCGCCAAAGTCCCAGAGTAACGCTGAAGTTCTAACAATAAAGTCTCATATTGGTATTTCATTTCTCTATAATTGGCTGCATCTATCATCAGTAATAATGTTTTTGTACGCTCAATATGTTTAAGAAATTCTAAGCCCAAACCTCTACCATCACTTGCACCTTCAATAATACCAGGGATATCGGCCATCATAAAAGAGTCATAATCACCAATATGTACGACACCAAGTTTTGGTGTTAAGGTTGTAAACTCATAATTGGCCACTTGTGGCCGGGCATTTGAAAGTGTTGCTATAAGTGTAGATTTTCCAACATTTGGATATCCTACAAGTCCCACATCTGCAATAAGTTTCATCTCAAGTCTTATCTGTTTTGTAATACCTGGTAATCCTGGCTGTGCATAAGTAGGTCTTTGATTGCTAGAAGATTTAAAGTGCATATTTCCCAATCCACCTTTACCACCTTCTAAGAATAAAACAACATCACCCTCAGTAAGCAAGTCCATAATTTCTTCACCTGTTTCCATGTCTACAACAGTAGTACCAGGGGGCACTGTAATTGTCAAATCCTGACCTTTACGCCCATAACATTTTCTTCCTTCACCAGGACGACCATTTTCTGCCTTCATATGTTTACGTCCACGAAGTCCTGAAAGGGTATCAGTGTTATTATCTATTTTAAAAAAAACAGAACCACCACGCCCTCCATCTCCACCATCTGGACCACCATTTGCAACAAATTTCTCTGTCCAAAAAGAAATGGATCCAGGACCCCCTTTACCCGAACTTATCATAAGTTCTACACTATCTACGAACATAACTAAACCTTTATATTTCTAAAAAATATTATCTACACTAGAGATAATATATAAATTATGGAATTATATCTAAATTGGAGGAAAGTATTGCTATAATTTTTTATCTCAACACTATTGTAAGGTATCATATGAAATATAGATATACAATAAAAATTATTTTTCTAATCACTTCCCTCTTCTTATCAAATGCTTGTACACCTAATCAACTTTCTCAACAAAAAGGAGGTTTTTCTCATAGTGGTATTTACTTTGGTTCCCATTTTCCTGACATATACAAAAAAGGTATTAAAGATGGATGTACCACTTCTAAAGGTACCTATAAAAAATCACATAGTCTTTTTCAAGATAATAAAGATTATGAAGATGGTTGGTTTTTGGGACGCAATAGATGTAAAGACTTACTTGTAATAGATGAAGAATAGAAAAAACCTAAATCACTTGGGTTTTTTCTAATTAAGATTATGCAGGGATTACTGAAACTTTTTTCTGACTAGAAGTTCTGTTGTCAAATTTAACTACACCTTCAACAAGTGCAAATATAGTATGGTCTTTACCCATTCCTACGCCATTACCTGGGTGAACTTTAGTTCCTCTTTGTCTTATGATGATGTTACCTGGAATAACTGCTTCCCCACCAAACTTTTTAACGCCTAAACGACGTCCAGCTGAATCACGGTTATTTTGAGTAGATCCTTGACCTTTCTTGTGTGCCATTTTATCTCCTTTTAGATTATGCTATTTTAGTAATTCTAACTCTTGTAAAGTCTCTTCTGAAACCTCTTTTAAGCTTTGAATCTTTTCTTCTTCTTTTTTTGTAGATGATAACTTTTTTATCTCTACCCTCATTGATTACCTCACCTTTAACTACAGCACCTTCTACGAAAGGAGTACCTACAGTTAAGTCACCATTATCTAATGCTAGAACTTCTTTAAATTCTACTGCTGATTTTGGTTCAAGACCCATGTTGTCAAAACAGATGATATCACCCTCTTGAACTTTGAATTGTTGACCACTTGCTTTAATGATTGCGTACATTGCAAACCCTTTGTTATTCTATGTTTTTTAAAAAGTTTGTGATTATACCCAAAAGTATTTTAATTTAATTTTAAAATCATGCATTATTGCAATCTAGACATACTAAAAAGTATAATTAGCTCCTGCGAGTGCTATACATTCTATCTCAACCAATGCATTTTTAGGTAAAGTTTTCACAGCTATAGTACTGCGTGCTGGTTTATGTGTACCAAAGTAATGTGCATAAACTTTATTTACAGTATCAAAATCGTTCATATCTGCTAAATAAATTGTTGTTTTTATGACATCATTAAGGTGTGCACCGGCAGCTTCAAGAACATAATAAAGGTTTTTCATTACTTGATGGGTTTGATGTTCCACATCTCTTGTTTCCATACTTCCATTAGGCATTAAAGCAATTTGTCCAGAAGTATATATGAATCCCTTAGCTTCTATTGCTTGTGAATATGGGCCTATAGCCTGTGGTGCTTCTTTTGTAGATATAAATTTCATTCCTATTCCCCTTTAATTTGTATTTCGTTCATAAAAAATGTATGATGTTGAGTAGTCCGAAAATTCAAAATAAACTTTCTTTTCTCCTGGATCTTTTTTGCCATTTAGATTTAAATCATCAATTCCATATCCATACCTATAAGGCCTTGATCCACCATCTGAAGTTCCTTTCGCTGTAGAGAGTTTATCTATTTGAATAAACTTATGTACCAGCTTATCACCAGCATAGATATCTAACACCCCATTTGTTCCTGTCCAGTTTTGAAGAGAACGACTGAGCGAATTTTGTGTCTCTTGTGTACAAGCTGAGACAAACAATACAAATAAAAAAACCAAAAATATATTTAATTTCATTTATCTCCTTTATATTTTAGTAAGTTTAGCACTATTAAGCTTTTGGCATTCCAAATTTTTGCGTCAAAAGTTCACCTTCATCATTAAAATAAAGATAATACAACTTATCTTTTACTACTGTCAATCCTGCCAGATAACGTAGTGCCAAATTTGCCTGTAATGACCCTATATGCATGACTATAGGAGCAGTTATGCCCCCAGGTTTATGATCAGATATGTTAAATACTTGAAAGTTTGCCTCATCAAAAAAACATACTTGTCCATTAAATTCTTCTACAGATGCATATATCCAAGGAGTGTTACTTTTTTTAGCATATTTATCTATTTCTCCTCGTACAGGAAGATTATCCGTTGCATCAAGTATTAAATCATAAGCATTATCCATTTCTTTAAAGTCATCAAAAGTCATATCAAAAGCCACAGTTTTTATAAAAGGATTTTTAGCTTCAATCAAACTTGCTACAATTTTTGCCTTATTTAAGCCTTCATCTTTTAATGTAAATGCTATTTGTCTATGAATATTATGAGATGAGACGGTATCAAAATCTACTATATGTATCTCACCTATACCTGATGTACCCAAAGCCATAGCTAACGTACACCCAAGCCCACCAGAACCAATAATTGCAATTTTTTTCTTCTCTAAACTTTGTTGTACACTTGACCCCCAAAGTTGTATTTGTCTATTAAAGTATTCACTTTGTGTCATGCTAAATCCTCACGTTGTTTAAGTTCTTTTTCAAATCCCCAAGCTTTACGATGGGCAATAACTTCTTCCTTGTTGATGATTTCAACAAGCATTGATTCTTTATCTTCAAGCATCATTTCCACTTCTCCTTCTGGTGAAACCAGCATAGTGTCACCATAAAACTTCCACTTTACTTCTGTATCACTGTACTCTCCGAGACGGTTTGCACGTAGGATATAACAACCGTGTAAAAATGCTTTGGCTTTAATGATCTCCCGCCATCTATTATGTGATCCAAAAGTAGAGGCAGTTGGCAACAAAACCAAGTCAACTTTTTTACGTGTTACCTGTTCCCAGAAAGGGTCAAAATGAAGTTCAAAGCCACCCATTACCATAATCTTAAATCCTTTTAGATTAAAAATCATAGCATCTTTCAATGGTTTAATTGCATTTGAAAAAAACTTTTTTTCATTCCAATGCGAATAGGGAAGCAAAATTTGCTGTTCATAATATCGTGTATTTTTAGGTGTAATTTTTACAATTGTTTTATAATATCCATCCGATTTACATATGATAATCGGAGCAACAAAAACAATATCATATTTAAGAGAAAGTGTTTTGAGGAGTTCTAGGTGATTCTTCGTTTGTGCTTTAACCATAGCCGTAGACATGGTTTCAAACTCTTTAAAAAAGTGATTCAGTACATATTCCCCAAGAAGCATGACATCTGCATCTCTCTGCTTGGCTTGCTTCAGATAAAACTCTAGTCTAGTTGCATTCATACCAAGTGTAGGTAACTGAAGTGCTGCTACAACAAGTTGAGACATTAAATACTGTCTCCCGCTTTTTGGTTTTCTTGTTCTATGACTGTTATTTTTGTTTTTGCTTCTTCAATAAGTGTTTGTGCCTCTTGAATATTTTTTAAACCTTCTTCATATATTTTCACAGACTCTTCAAGCGTAATTTCTGGATTCATTAATTTTTCCAGAAGTTCTTTTGAATATTCTAATTTTTCTTCAAAACTTTTTGCTTTCATCCCAAAACCTCTTTTATAGTATTTTCAAATTTATCTAATTCTACCAAAAATGCATCATGTCCATAGTTACTTTCTACTTCCAAATACGTACAAAATTGTTCATTCTCTTTCATCATTGTAGATATATGTTCCATCTCTGATGGAAAAAACAGATAATCTGAAGAAAACGAAATCAAATGAACCTTTGCTTTAATACGTGAAATAGCATCTTGTAAAGAATCATACCCGCGACTCAGATTGAAAGTATTAATGGCTTTAACTATATAAAGATATGAAAGTGGGTCAAAGTTACGTGAGAAATTATTCGTATTATATTCCATATACCGTTCAACTTCATAACGTCCAAAAAGTTCAAACAATCCATCATTATTCACATAATTACGTCCAAATTTATCATCCATTGAATCAGGTGAAAGGTAAGAGATATGACCAGCAATCCGTCCAATAGCCAACCCATCAAGTCCATCTTCTATAAAATCATTTTTCTCATAATTTCCATGTTTAAACCGAGGATCTCTACGAATAGCTTCCACTGCTACTTTGTTAAAGGCTATCGTCCATGGGCGTGTTGCATACGTAGCAGCCAAAGAGATAATATCATCTGCAAAGTTTGGATAATCTACTGCAAACTGTAAAGCCTGCATCCCTCCCATTGAGCCACCTACTATCGCACGTACATGGTAGATGCCTAATTCGGACAGTAAATGCATTTGTGCACGTATAATATCTTTTACCGTTACTACAGGAAACTTTAAGCGATAAGGAACCTGAGTAGAATAATTGTTACTCATAGGTCCCGATGTCCCGAAACATGAACCTAAGACGTTGGTACAGATAACAAAATATTTACGGGTATCCAAGGCTTTACCATCACCAATAAGTCCATCCCACCAACCTGCTTTTTGTTCACCTTCATACACACCTGCTGCATGATGTGAACCAGACAGGGCATGGCAAACCAAAATAACATTAGACTTATCAACGTTAAGCTCACCATATGTCTCGTAGGTTATCTCATAAGGTTCCAAGATACGCCCACTTTCTAAATATAAAGGGGAGCTAAACTGTATTGTTTTGGTTTCGATTTTCATAGACTGCTTTTATGCTTAAATTTACTGATAATATTTTATCGTATTTGTGCTTGTATTTATGTGGGGTGTCCTTGGTAAAGTACCATGTGAAAGTAGGTTTTGTCAATTACATATCTATAAAATAGAACCAGGTGCGTGAACAAACGCACCCTTCATTCTAACCTAATGCTTTACTTAAATCGTTAATAAGATCTTGCGTATCTTCAAGTCCAATACTGAGTCTTACAAGTTGTCCTGGTACACCAGCTTCTAATAACTCTTTATCTGAAAGCTGTTGATGTGTAGTACTCGCAGGATGAGTAATAATAGATTTAGAATCACCAATATTCACAACCAAAGAAAAAATTTCTGTACTGTCTGCTACTTTTTGCGCTGTCTCTTTGTCTGCAACCTCAAATGAAACAAGTCCAGAGTGTCCACCTTTAAAGTATTTTTGTCCTAATGCATAGTTGGTATCTGACTTTAACCCAGGATAGTTTACTTTACTTACTTTTGGATGTGCTTCTAAAAATTCTGCAATAGCTAGCGCAGAGCTAGAATGCTGTTTCATACGTAATGCTAATGTCTCCAACCCTTGAATATATAACCATGAGTTAAAAGGACTCGGCGCGCCACCAAGATCACGAAGTAAAGCAAGTCTCACTCTCAATGTAAACAGAGGTAATGGTACATCAGAGTACACAAGTCCATGGTAACTTTCATCAGGTTCATTAAAATGTGCATAACGTGCATTACCTTTGATTTTATCTACCAAACCATGGCGTTCTACGATGATTCCTCCAATGGCTAGTCCTTGACCTGTAGTATATTTACTTGCACTATGTACCGTTAAATCCACACCATGTTCAAAAGGCTTACATAGGATAGGTGTGCCTACAGTATTGTCTACACAAGTCAAAATATTATACTTATTTGCAATCGCTACAATCGCATCAAAATCTGCCACATCGATACTTGGGTTAGTGATACTCTCGAACAATATAATTTTTGTTCTATCATCTACAAGATCTTCTATCTCAGAAGGATTACGCACATCAAAGTAACGTGTTTCAATACCAAAACGTTTAATGGTATGTCCTGTAAGCGTAGTCGTTCCACCATACACTTGCTTTGCTACAATAATGTTATCTCCAGCTTCAGCTACATTGGCAATGGCATAAAAAGTGGCTGCCATTCCAGAAGCAGTTCCCACAGCAGCTAGTCCACCTTCAATTGCGGCAAAACGTTTCTCAAAAACATCCGTAGTTGGGTTCATAAGACGTGTATAAATATTACCTAGTTCTTTAAGTGCAAACAAATTCGCTGCATGTTCAGTATCTCTAAATTCATATGCTGTACTCATGTAAATAGGAACCGCCATAGTCCCTTGAGCGTCTTTTTCATAGCCTGCGTGAATAGCTAGGGTTTGTTCGTGCATTATATTTCCTTATTTTTTTATATAATGAAATTATATCTTGTGATAACTTGAATATAAGATGAATTCTAGGAAAAATTGCTATTTTGTACAATTACCCGTGATAATTAGGACTTTCCTTGGTAATTGTCACATCATGCACATGAGACTCTTTAAGTCCAGCTGCTGTAATTTCTACAAACTCTGCTTTTTTCCAAAATACCTTGATGCTTTCTGAACCACAGTAACCCATAGATGAACGAAGTCCCCCTATCATTTGGTGTACCACATCTGCTATTTTTCCACGGTAAGGCACACGACCTTCTATACCCTCAGGGACTAGTTTATCTGCTGCTGTTCCCTCTTGAAAATAGCGATCTGTACTTCCTTGACTCATCGCACCGATGCTTCCCATACCTCGGTACTCTTTAAACTGACGTCCGTTAAAAAGTATCATCTCTCCTGGAGCTTCATACGTTCCTGCGAGAGCAGAACCTAACATTACACAGCTTCCACCTACAGCCAATGCCTTAGCTACATCACCAGAGTACTTTATCCCACCATCAGCGATGACAGGAATGCCTGCTTGGTTAGCCACTTGCGCTACCTCATCTATGGCAGATATCTGAGGTACACCCACACCTGCAACAATGCGTGTCGTACAGATAGACCCAGGCCCTATACCTACTTTTACACCATCAGCACCTGCATCAATGAGATCTTGGGCTGCTGCTCCTGTAGCAATATTACCTGCTATGACATCTACATCAAGTTCTTTTTTAATAAGCTTCACCGTATCGATAATACCTTGAGAATGTCCATGTGCAGAATCAAGTACAATAACATCTACCCCTGCTTCAACCAATGCCTTAGCACGATCAAGCTGTCCCACACCAATAGCAGCTGCAACTCTTAAACGTCCAAATTCATCTTTATTGGCATTAGGATATTGGATTTTTTTCTCTATATCTTTAATCGTAATAAGTCCGATCAGTTTTTCATTATCATCTACAATAGGAAGTTTTTCAATTTTATGTTTTTGAAGTACTTTTTCTGCATCTTCTAAAGTTGTACCTTCTTTCGCTGTAACTAGTGGTGCAGATGTCATGACTTCAGATACTTTTAGACTCATATCTGAAATGAAGCGCATATCACGGTTGGTGATGATACCTATAAGTGTTTGGTCTGCATCTACTACAGGGACACCCGAAATATGATATTCTTCCATAAGTGCATCTGCTTCACCCACTGTTGCATTTGGTCCCATAAAAATAGGGTCAATAATAATCCCACTTGTAGACTTTTTCACTTTTGTTACCTGAAATGCTTGTGTAGCAACATCCATATTTTTATGAATAACTCCAATTCCACCAAGACGTGCCATTGCGATAGCTGCCTTAAATTCAGTCACAGTATCCATTGCAGCAGAAACAATAGGTATATTCAAACTTACTCTTTTCGTCAGTTGTGTCGTGATGCTTACTTCTTTGGGAAGGACAGTTGAATGTTGCGGTACTAGTAATACATCTTCAAATGTAAGTGCTCTTTTTTTAATTTTCATAGTAATCCTTCGTAGTTATTTCGTGTAGTTCACTGCTTTTTCCAAACTAGCAGCACCATCAAAAAGTGTTTTTTCATTAAATGCCTTAGCGATAAGCTGAAGTCCTACCGGCATACCATCATCATTTTTAGCAACTGGTACAGAAATACCAGGAAGCCCCGCAAGGTTGATACCAAGTGTGTACATATCTGACTTATACATCTCTAATGGGTCTTCATTTTCACCAATCTTTGGGGCTACTGAAGGTGCAACAGGAGAAAGGATAAGATCAGCTTCTTCAAAAATAGCATTAAACTCATCACGTATAAGGTGTCTCACTTTTTGTGCTTTTACATAGTATGCATCATAATACCCTGAGGAGAGTACAAAGTTACCAAGCATAATACGTCTTTTTACTTCTTCTCCAAAACCCTCAGATCTTGAGTTATAAAAAAGCTCTTCTGTATTTTTAGACTCTGCCCTGGTTCCATAGCGTACCCCATCATAACGTGCCAGATTTGTTGCGGCTTCAGCAGTAGCAAGTACATAGTAAGTAGCGATATCATACTTCGTGTTGGAAAGTTCTTTTCTCACGATGGTATGTCCTGCTGCCTCTAGTTTAACCATCGTCTCTTTAAAGGCATTTTGGATATCTGCATCTGCTGCTTCTACATAAGAGTCTATGACCGCGATAGTCAATTTCACATCGGGGTTAAGGTTATTCGCAATATCTTCTATTTCAAAATCTGCAGAAGTTGAGTCTTTGTCATCATGCCCTTTGATGGCATCATACAAAATAGCTGCATCTTCTACATTCTGCGTAATAGGTCCTATCTGATCAAGACTAGACGCATAGGCACCTAAACCAAAACGACTTACTCGTCCATAGGTAGGCTTCATGCCTACCACACCACAGTAAGCAGCAGGCTGGCGTATAGATCCACCCGTATCAGAGCCAAGTGCTGCGATGGCAATACCACCTGCCACAGCGGCGGCACTTCCACCTGAGCTTCCGCCTGGCACTCTGTTCTCACCATGAGGATTGACTGTCGCACCATAAAAAGAACTCTCAGTAGTACTCCCCATAGC
Organism: Sulfurovum sp.; assembly: GCA_026982075.1. Lineage (GTDB taxonomy): Bacteria > Campylobacterota > Campylobacteria > Campylobacterales > Sulfurovaceae > Sulfurovum. The sequence continues at coordinate 26,977 of JALSHU010000020.1, forward strand.
AAATTCATCCATATTCGCACGCCCAAATGCCATCATCCCTTTCATTTTCAGGTTTACAATGACTGTCGCTTCATAAGGAGCGATATACCCTTGAAGTATCTTAGACCCAGCCGTTACCGACCAGCCTTTGACTTGTATGTTGTCTTTTATGAGAATAGGCACGCCCTCACCAGAGCTTTCAAATCCTATATACGCGTTTAGTCCAGATGCTTTTGCTTTACTTTCGAGATCTACTCTAAGTGCTGACATCTCTTCATTAGATTTTGTCAATGCTTCTTTTAGTGTTATCACTTCTCATCCTCTGTTCTAATATTCAATTTTTTCTTGTAATAAGACACAACAGCCAATCCACCACCAACCAATCCAAGAATAAGTACTATCGAACCAATAATCACTTCCATCTGGATAGGCTGAGTCATATCAAACATTATGCCACGACCTTGCTACAACGCTCACAGGCACACTCTTCCGAAGTCGAAGTAAATCTCCAACATCTAGGACATTTTGAAGCTGTTGCCTTGTGTACGGTAAATCTTTTACCCTCTAATGTAAAGTTAGCCACTTCTTCTCCATCTGAATGTTCTTTCATTGCAGATACTACAAACCAATCTTCCAGGTCTTTTTCATTTCTTATTGGAAATATACTTATTTCCCCTGCTATCTCTAGCTCTAATGTTGCTTTGATCACTTTCTCTTTTTTTAAACTATCTATCGCTTCTGAGAAGTTCTGACGTGCCTCGATGAGCATAGTATCATCGAAACTTGCTTCAACTTCAGGCACTTCTAGATATACAAGATCAAAAACATTTTCCATACCGTCTTTAAAAAGTGCTGGAGCATATTCGAGTATCTCATCTGCAGTATAAGTCAATACTGGTGCAATCAATCCAAGCATCGCTTTAGATATATGTGCCATCGCAGACTGTGTTGCACGTCGGCTCACGTCATTTTTATTTTCACAATAGAGTCTGTCTTTAGTGATATCCATGTAAATACCACTTAGTTCATTGGTAATGAAGTGATTTAACGTTGCAAAGCCTCGTAAAAAATCATATGCATCAAAACTTGTTTTTACCGAGCTAAATACATCACGTGCTTTAGTAAGTATCCATCTATCAAGTTCACCATATCCTTTTGCATCTACATACACTTCTAAATCATCGACATTGGCAAGTAAAAATCTAAATGTATTACGAATTTTTCTGTACTGTTCTGCTGTTTGTTTCAAAATACCATCAGATATTTTCAAGTCAGATTGATAATCACTCAATGCCACCCATAATCTCAAGATTTCAGAACCATACTGTTTGATAACTTTGTCAGGAGCTACTACGTTACCCTTTGACTTAGACATCTTTTCACCTTTGTTATCAACAGTAAAACCATGAGTGATAAGTGTTTTATATGGCGAGACTTGATTGACAGCTGCGCTGAGTAGAAGTGAAGACTGAAACCAGCCTCTATGTTGATCAGATCCTTCTATATACAATGATGCCGGGTACTCTCCCGCATCATAATTACCTGAACTCAACACTGAGTTCCATGTAGAACCAGAATCGAACCATACATCAAGAATATCAGATATCTTTTCTAAATCATCTGGGTTATAGGTACTCCCCGAAGGAAGCAGTTCTGCATTAGTCATAGCATACCATGCATCTGCTCCATATAAGTCAAAAATTGATGCAATATGTTCTAAAACATCTACATCAAATATCACTTCTTTCGTACTCTTGATTCTAAAAAATGCTATTGGCACACCCCATGAACGCTGACGAGAAATACACCAGTCTGGACGACCTTCTATCATTGGTTGTAGTCTATTTTTTGAACTTTTTGGATAAAAGTCCACATTTTCTAAAGCTTTAAGTGCTGAAACTCTAAGTGTATCTGAAGAGCTCTGCGGTTTATCATCTATTGAAATAAACCATTGGTTTGTTGCTCTATAAATAAGGGGTTTTTTAGTTCTCCAACAGTGTGGATATGAGTGGACAAATTTACTAAGTTTTAATAAGTTATCCCCAAGTATCTCCAAAATAGGTTCATTGGCTTTAAAAATATGCATGCCCACAAATTCGTCAGGATTAGGAAGAAGGTTTAATCCTTTAACAGATTCATCATAGCACCCTCTCTCATCAACTGGCATAATCACTTCCAAGCCATACTTCAAGCCTACTTTATAGTCATCTTCACCATGTCCTGGTGCTGTATGTACTGCACCTGTACCACCATCCATAAGTACATGATCACCAAGTACTATTTTAGAGGTTCGACCATTAACAGGATTGATTGCAAGCAAATTTTCAAGCTCTGTAGCAGCTAATTTACGTGATGCATGCCCAGAGACAACACCTTCTTCTATCATTTCATCATAACGTACTTCTGCAACGATGTGACCATCTACAGTCAGCACATACAACTCATCAGGGTTAAGTGAAATACCTGTATTTGCAGGAAGTGTCCAAGGTGTTGTAGTCCAAATGACTAGCCCTGCTTTACCTTCTACACCTATCTGTTCTTTGGCTGCATCAGAAAGTTCAAAGTGAACATAAATAGAGTAGTCTTCTTTATCTGCATATTCTACCTCTGCATCTGCGAGTGCTGTACGTGCTGCCCATGACCAAAAAATAGGTTTATGTCTTTCTACGAGTAAACCTTTTTGAGCTACTTCACATAAAGTACGGTAAATATTTGCTTCAAATTTGAAATCCATCGTTACATAAGGATTTTTCCAATCAGCGATGATACCCAACTGCTTAAACCCATCTCGTTGAATATCTACAAACTTTGCAGCATGTGCACGACACAGCTCTCTAAACTTCTCTGTTGGCATCACTTCTTTTTTGGTTTTACCAAGTTTCTCTTCTACTTTTTGCTCAATTGGCAAACCGTGACAGTCCCAACCTGGCGTCATACGGACTGATTTTCCTTGAAAATAGTTGTATTTTAAGATGATGTCTTTAAGTGTCTTATTCAGTGCATGACCGATGTGGATGTCACCATTGGCATAAGGAGGCCCATCATGAAGTGTAAACATTTCTGCACCTTCACGTTTAGCTTTCATCTGCTCATAAATATTTGCATCATACCACGCTTGATACTTTTTAGGTTCATTGTTTGGGAGATTTCCACGCATCGGGAAGTCAGTTTTGGGAAGGAGAAGTGTGTCTTTGTAATCCATTGTCGATAATACCTTCGTTTTAGGCGTTGCCTGTGTTATATTATCGTGGGATTATATCTAAAAACCTATTACAAAATACTGTATGCTGTGTGGCTTTACTTTCTCAGCCTTTTTTCGTTTCCTCTATTGTGTAAATTGTTGGATTACATTTTTCAATATTATACAAAAACATAGCGTTATAACTACACAATATTTTCTATTTCTATTAGTATTTTGCTATAATGAATTTATGGAAATAAATTATATGTATACCAAAGAAATAATCGAAAAACTCTCTTCCAATCATAAAACTATCTCTTTTGCAGAATCCTGCACGGGAGGCAGAATCGTTGCAGCTTTTACTGCCATATCAGGAGCTTCAGAGATTTTAAATGGTTCATGTATTACATACTCTAACCAAATTAAGCATGAATGGTTAGGTGTAGACAATGATATACTTGAAGCGTTTGGAGCAGTCAGTCAAGAATGTGTATCTCAAATGCTTACAGGAATTCAAAAAATGGCAAACAGTGATTATGCTCTTGCTGTCTCAGGTATAGCAGGACCCACAGGAGGAACAAAAGATAAACCTGTGGGTACAGTCTATATAGGTCTGTTAACCCCATCTACACAAGAAGTATTTCAATGCTTATTTCATGGAGAAAGAGAACACATTCAAGAACAATCTACAGCCTATGCTATTGCTAAATTAGCAGAAGTTTTAGATATTTAAAATATTTCTCTAAAACCTCTTGACAATAAAGGGACTCTTGGCTATAATTCCGTCCACTTATTCAAGTAATAAGGATGTTAAATATGACCTTTTAGCTCAGTTGGTAGAGCAATTCCCTTTTAAGGAATGGGCCCATGGTTCGAATCCATGAAGGGTCACCATTTATACACGTCTTCAGCAGACGGCTCACGAAACTTTTTTCGTTAGTAAAAGCTGTATTTTATAGTGTTATGTGCGGTGGTAGTTCAGTTGGTTAGAATACCTGCCTGTCACGCAGGGGGTCGCGAGTTCGAGTCTCGTCCACCGCGCCATTATTTAAGCAGACTTCAACAGTCGGCTCATGAAACAAAGTTTCATTTTAGTGACCTTTTAGCTCAGTTGGTAGAGCAACTCCCTTTTAAGGAGTGGGCCCATGGTTCGAATCCATGAAGGGTCACCACTATAGATATAATAATTAAAGAGCACTAGTGCGAGAGCCGTCTGCTGAAGACAACTCAGCGTTAGCGTAGCAGAAGATGAACTTTATTCATTTCGCGTTCTTTTATAAATGGTCGCTTAGCTCAGTTGGTAGAGCGCTACCCTTACAAGGTAGATGTCATAAGTTCGAGTCTTATAGCGACCACCATTAACAAGTAACTGTTTATCGGTATCTGATGACCCTTTCATCTAGTGGCCAAGGATATTACGTTTTCAACGTAAAAACAGAGGTTCAAATCCTTTAGGGGTCGCCAAAGTTTA
>JALSHU010000021.1 GCA_026982075.1 Sulfurovum sp.
TAGCCATTGCAAATATAGTAACCAATGATGTAGCTAGAGAGTTAAAAACTAAAGAGATAGGTGAGTTAAAGTTTACAGCAACTCAGATAGCAGAACTTGTCAAAATGGTAGATGAAGAGCTTATCTCCAGCAAGATAGCCAAACAAGTCTTTGAAGAGATGAACAAAAGTGGAGAGAACCCCACTCAAATTGTTGAATCTAAAGGGCTTGTGCAGATAAGTGACCCTGCCATAATCTCACCTATGATTGATGATATTATCGCTAAAAATCCTGACAATGTAGAGAAATTTAAAGCTGGTAACACTAAGCTCTTAGGTTTCTTTGTAGGACAAGTGTTGAAAGCTACAAAAGGGAAAGGAAATCCTAAAGTGGTAAATGAGCTTGTTACACAAGCGTTAGAATAAAAAACTAACCTAGATAATAGTCTAAAGTAAACTTCATATCTTCATCCAGATCAAGGTTGTTTTTCATCCATTTGATATATCCAGAGTCTGCCTTGCATATCTCCGCTATCACTCTGTCTTTATATTTTCCGAACTTAAACTTTTTCATTAAAACTGGGGTGTCAGTGAGTTTCACCAGTGTATCCATAGGATTTTTATCTTCAGGAAATTGTTCTTTGGCAAGGGCTACAAGTTTTGAGAGTAAAAGTTTCATGACCAGAACATCTCCTATGGCATCATGTGCTTTGATGGTTATGTTTTGTTTAGCAGCTTCTACACCTTCTTCCATGTAAAGTTTTAAAGCGTAACGTAGATATTGAAGCCTATGATATGGACTATCAGGGAGAAGATGTTTTGCACAGCGTAAAGTGTCTATGAGTGTGTATTGGTTTTCAAAGCCCTCTTTTTTTATCATCTCTAAGTCAAAATTGATATTGTGTGCTATGAGATAATTCTCTTTTTGATTCAGCTCATTCAACCTCTTCACAAAAGTTAGTTCAGAGTAGGGTGGTTGGTTTTCTATCACATCAGGAGTGATGTTGTGCACTTCCATTGCTTCAAGACTAATGGGTACTTCAGTAGAGCAAAGTTCATTATACACTTCTATCTCATCTTTACTGTGAACAATCATCGCCCCAATTTGTATAATACGGTCATGTTCTTGGTTGCCTGTGGTTTCTGTATCAAAAAGTATATATTTTGCCATAAAAAGTCCTAAAATTAATTAAAAATAATATCGTAATTCTGATATAATACACCCACATATCACTAGGAAAATAGAATGAATAAACACTTTACATCCATCATTTCAAGCCAATTTGGTAAATTTGCATCAAAAGAATTTTCACCGAAAATACAAACTTTTATCAACAAAAGTTACGTCAAGTTAATGGGTCTTGATATGTCAGCATTTAAAGAGCCCAGTGATTACCCCTCACTTAATAAACTTTTTACACGTGCTTTTGAAACAGTACCTACATTACCCAAAGATGAAGATGCACTCATCTCAGGTGTGGATGCACTTATCACAGATGCAGGGACAATTACTGATGGTCAAGCCTATCAAATTAAAGGAATGAGCTACAACATAAATGACCTCTTTGGGAAAAATCATATAGAAGCTGTAGCAAAAGTAGAAGGTGGAGAATTTATGAACTTTTATCTTTCTCCAAAAGATTATCATAGATATCATATGCCAATGACACTTAAAATATTAAGCCTTACGCATATACCTGGAAAACTGTATCCTGTTAATTTTCCTTTATTGCGTAATAAGCAAAATTTGTTTATAGAAAATGAAAGAGTGATTATAGAATGTGAAGACCATAAAGGAAGAGCTCAAATACTTGTGCTTGTAGGTGCACTTAATGTTGGAAAAATGGTAGTTACATTTGAAAAAGAAATACAGACAAATTCAGATATAAGAGAATCGAAACATTATACATATAATAACCTTACGCTTGAACGCGGAGAACTTTTTGGCTGGTTTGAGATGGGTTCAACTATCTTGACATTCTCCCAAAAAGGCAGTATATTTCCTGACGTAACGGTCAATCAAAAGGTAAAATTTACTGATATATTAGGTAAAATACTATAAATTAAGGAGAAAATATGCAAATCAAAGAAATTAGAGAATATGCAGAGGTACGTGCAAAAGCCAGAGCATATTTATGTTATATCATTGGGCGCAATATCTCTGACACCATACAAAATGGTGATATACACACCGTACTTGCCAAACTTGAAGGTCTAAATGACAGCATCCCAAAAGCTGAAGCAATTTATGCACTTGATGGGCATGGTACACAAATCATTCCAAATATCTCTAAAATTAAAAAATTAAATGGTATCGGTAAAGGAAGTAGCAGGTCAGATAGAGCCTATTTTTATAGAACAATTAAAGAACATAGATGTGTTCTCACTGAACCATATCCTTCTCATATCAGTAACACGATGGTAGTCACAGCATCTTTTCCTATCTATGATGAAAGTGATAATCTTCTTTGTATTATCTGTGTAGATATTTCTCTGTCAAATATTTTACGTATGGTGTATCCAAGTTCTGCAGATTCCATTTTTGGAAAAGTGACGAAAGTTGGATACACAGCTTTTTCCCTTGCATTGGCATTGGTTTCCTTACTTTTGTTTGTAAAAGGGGCAACTGCTTTTTTACACTTTGGCACGGATCTGATGGCTATAGATATCAACGAAATGTTCAAAGCAACGATTCTCCTTACACTCTCTTTAGCCATTTTTGATTTGGTAAAAGCTATCTTTGAAGAAGAGGTATTGGGTAAAGAGAAAAAAGAAGGTGCAGGAGATGGTCATCAGACCATGATTCGCTTTTTAGGTTCTATTATCATCGCCCTTTCTATCGAGGCCTTAATGCTGGTCTTTAAATTTGCACTGACAGATCCAGCCAAACTGTTATATGCTGTATATTTAATAGGTGGGGTATCCTTGCTATTGGTAAGTTTATCTGTATATATTAAGTTTAATTTGCCTTATGTCAAGCCAATGAAAAAGACTAAATAGTGAAAGAAAAACTCATTATATTTGATATGGATGGTACATTAGTAAACAGCTCCGTTACTATAGCAAATGCTATTAACTATGTAAGACAAAACTTAAACTTGGCACCGATGGAACAAGAGCATATTTTACGACTGGTAAATGACCATACCGTAAACCCTGCAGAAGTTTTTTACGAGAGAGAAGTATTTGAACCCATACATGAAAAATGGTTTACAGAATACTATACGAACAACCATGCAAATGAACTGGTTCTTTATGATGGTATTAGAGAACTTCTAGAAGAACTTAAAGAAAAAGATCATAGCATAGGTTTAGCTACCAATGCTTATCGCGGCTCTACCCTAGAATCCCTCACACATTTAGACGTACATGACTACTTTGATGGCATTGCCTGTTATGATGATGTTAAAAATGGTAAACCACATCCAGATATGTTGTACAAACTACTTGATGAACTAAATTATAGCAATGAACAAACGCTTTTCATAGGAGATGGACCAAGAGACGAAGTCGCTAGCCAAAGAGCAGAGATACCATATATTATGGTTGATTGGGGATTTACCGAGCATACTAATGCAGTGCAGTCTGTGAAGGAACTTAGAAAGATTTTATATCATGTCTAAATCACTTATAACAGACTTTATTTCACTCCTACTCATTGTATTATCATTTCTTGTATCAGATGTATCTCAGCAAATACTCTTATTTACTGGACTCTTTGCTCTCTCTGGTGCGATTACCAATCAACTTGCCATTCATATGCTTTTTGAACGTGTCCCTTTTCTTTATGGCTCTGGCGTGATAGAAAAAAACTTTGAGACATTTAAAGCCTCTATACATCAAATGATTATGAAACAGTTTTTTTCGAAAGAGCAACTCTCTAATTTTTTTACAAAAGAAGAGCAAAAGATTGACTTAAAACCTCTAGTAGAAGAAGCAGATTTCTCTCCTGCTTTTGATGCATTGACCAATACTGTGATGGAGTCTAAGTTTGGAAGTGCCATACAAATGTTTGGAGGGGAAGAGGCATTAGAAGGTTTACGTGAACCTTTTTCACGCAAACTAAAAACCGCAGTTTCATCCATAGTTGCTTCAGATGCCTTTAAAGCACAACTAGACCATCATATACAAAACTCAGCACTCTCCGATGATATGCTGGACTCTGTAGATACACTTATTACACAACGACTTGATGAGTTAACCCCAAAAATGGTTAAAGAACTCGTACAAGAACTTATCAAAGAACATTTGGGATGGTTAGTCGTATGGGGTGGGGTATTTGGTGGACTTATAGGATTGGTATCTTCATTATTTATTATATAGTAAAATATTTTTGACATTTTTTGACATTTTTATTTTACAATTATTTCATAAATTTTATATTTTCAGTTTTTTTTAAGTGACCTTTAATAACTACTTAACTTTAAAACTGTAAAATAATACCATTCATAAAAAATTTGGAGACTATCTTAATGAAAATACTTCTTACTATACTCATGCTTTTTTCTTTCTCATATGCTAAACATACATTTACAACTTATGATGATATGTGTGAAAAAACTGATTCACAAGAGTGTCTCAATGATACAGTACAGGTAAAAAACTTACAACTAGCACTCAACAAAAGTTTAAAAATAAACTTAGCAACTGATGGTAAATGGGGAAAAGATACAAAAAGTGCTGTTTTGGCATTTCAAAAAAAATATAAAGTATCTCCTATTGCTGGGTATGTTGGTTGTAAAACCAAAAAGAAGTTGGATAAGGTATCTAAAAACATAACATTTGCTAAGGTGAAAACAGCAAAAAAATCTTCTACTGCAAAAGCAAGTTGTTACGCAGAATTTAAAAGAAAAACCAATCTAAAGAAAAGCTTTAAAGTATTTAAAGACAAAAAATTATTGGCAAAAGCCAATGGAAGAAATACACATATTAAAGTAGATATTTCAGAACAAAGACTCAGCCTTTTAGTCAATGGTAAAGTAGCACTTTCTGCTCCGTGTACGACAGGTGCAAAAAGGAAACTTGAGCCAAATACAAGAGTGATAAGAGATAAAAGAACACCAAAAGGTGTTTTTAAAATTACGGAGAAAATTTCAGATAAACGTTCAACTATTTTTGGTAAGTATTATCGTAATGGTAAAATGGTGTATAAAGGTGACAGAAGAAAGTACAGAGGTCCTAAAGCCAAATATGTAGGTGCATCTCTTAAAAACTGGATGAGATTAACAAGTTCAGGTATAGGACTTCATGCAAGTAAATACGTAAAAAGATACCCAGGTACAAATGGATGTATTAGACTTCCATTTAAAGTAGCAAAGACAGTTTTTGCTAAAGTAAAAAAAGGTACAAAAGTAAGTATCGTTAACTAATTTTATTTTGGGCTTAAAATATAAGCCCAATAATACTCATCTATTCTTTTACTTTTTTCTCGCTACCATAGAGATTTTCATTACTCTTGCACCAGTATGATCAGTACCCCACCATTCCTCCATAAATATGAGTTCACATTTAAGATTAAAAAAGTCTTCCAATTCTCCTTTATTGAGTAAGAAAGCAGGATTTGAAGGTTCTCTTTCATTTTTTTCATCATGTAAAAAAGTTTCTAATAATATAATTCCACCCGCCTTAAGAGCCTCAATCATTTGGGGAAATAGTGTACGATTTAAAAAATAGGTACAGACAATAAGTTCATATTTATCTACAGGTAGGGTAAATATATCAAAGTCAACTTCCTTAGCATAAATACCCGGAATATTTTTTAGTTCTTTTATCGCTACGGATGAGATATCCAATGCATCTACTTCAAATCCTAGTCGCAGTAAATATTTGCTATGTCGTCCCATACCACAGCCTATATCTAATGCATTCTTACCTCTTGCAAGACTTGCATACTGTCTAACAAGTTTTATAGGTTTGGTCGGTCCATCTTTGGTTTGGTATTTTTTATCCCAACGTTCCTTGTC
>JALSHU010000022.1 GCA_026982075.1 Sulfurovum sp.
ATGCCCTTAGACGTAGCCTTATCATTTTTAAAAGAGCATGATGAAGTGGGGTTTGTGTTGGTTAAAAGTAATGGGAAGATAGTGTATGGGAACTTGGAGAAGTTTGTTTCGTTCACTTGGCTAGGCTATAAAGAAAAAGCCACCATACCTAGCAACACCAAAAAGAGTAACACAAACAACCCTAAAGTCAAAAGCTTTACCCATCCAGACACGACTACCCCAAAGATGATAAGCAAATAGGCTGCAATGTTTAAGAATGCCACGATGAAAAGTGTAATGGAGATACGCAGTGAAAACTTCTGAGAGACTTTTGTACTAAAAAGCATAAAATGTGCGACCACGAAGATGAGTATACCTATGGCAAATATATGTGGGGTGGCTACTTCTATGAAGTTGTGTAGACTTTTAGATGCGGGACTTTTCACTATCTTGGAAAAGGTAGCAAATAATTCAGAACCCGCTAAACCCTGTGAGAGTAAAAAAAGCCATACTCCTGTTGCCAAAAGAGCTATCGCATACAATATCATATAAATAATAGGGATATGGTAGAGTTTTAAGTTTTTCATTTTAACCATAGTTTTTTCACAATCATCACTGTCATTATCATCGCCAATAGATGCCCCAATAAAAAACTACTTATCCAAACAAAAGCAAATATTTGAGACGATAAATACGCAACCATTAACGTAATCGGAGACATAAGACTCAAAAGAAAAAGTATATGCACAAGCCACTTCGTCATTTTCTTCGTACTAAACAGACGAATGTAAATAGAAGCAATCATCATCACTGCCAATAAAGACATAAACAAGTCAATATGCACTTGCAAAAGTAAGCTGTCAATGAGTATAGGTTCAATGAACTCTTCTTCATTACCATAGAGTGTTGCGAAAATGTCTTGAAATTCAAAACCCACCACATATCCATGTAAGATAATATCTAATATAAAATAAAAAAAGAGTGCAATACAAACACCCACTATAAGGTTTTTTAAAAGAGTCGAATATGCTAGGTCTTTAGTGACTAGGAATTTCATCTATTTTGACTTTAATGCTATCTCATAAATAGCTCTTGCAATCCTTGCTCCTTGAGTAATAGAACGTGCAGAAAGTGTTGAGCCACTAATAGTTGGTATATCTTTACCTATCATAAATTTCTTTGTAGGCTTTTTGTTTTGAAACTGTCCCATCCAAGTGCTATTTGGTATAAATTCAGGTGGTTCTCCAAATGCCATAATCTCTGTAAAACGTAGATTATTATTCATGTCAAAGGCATAGAGTACTGTAGCTTTTTTAGTACGCATCTTACGGGTAATGAGTACACCTATACCAACTCGCTTGCCCTTAGATAAAATATTATAATAACGATATATTTTTGTATTTATTTTTGCTTTTGCCTTACGTCTTATTTTGTCATATTGACTCGTCGTTAAAAACAATGTTTTATGCTCTATCTTATCTACATTTCTAAAAGAGGTTTCACAAACCTCTTTTACAGTGACATTTATCTTGGCTATACTTATGGAAGAAAAACCCACACTCCACAAAAGTATAAAAAAAACTGTTTTCATTCTCATCCTAACTTAGAAAATAAATCCGAAACCAAGAGAAGCTATATTGCTATCTACTCCATTAACGGTTTTCATTGTGTAATCTGCTTTGAGTACCACTTGATCCATAGGGAAAAAGTTTAAGCCAATTGTAGTCAATTCTGTCTGATAAGTATCTTGATTTGACCCATCAACTGTTTCTTCTACAGGATTGTAGTTTTGGTATTGTACAAAAAGAGGTATTTTATACTCTAAACCTGCTAAGTCACCTACATCATAAGAAACATTAGCATAATATCCACTTCCTTTTTTTACTGCATTTGGAGAGATATTCTCTGCACCATCCAAAGTAGTTTGTGTATAAAGTCCATAAAAAGAGAACGGACCATTATCATACTGAGCATGGATGTCAAACATGGTTGTTGTCAAACCAGAAACATCATTCACTGGATCGTTTTTAAGGTTTGAGCCTCCAGCATAATATACGGATGCTCCTACTTTCAGTCCATTAATACCTGTATAATCTACACGTCCTACAAATGCAGGATCCCATGCAGCTTTATTTTTAGAACCTTGACGAGCAGATCTAATCCACTTATTGCCACCACTACTTGTTTGAGAATTGTTTACATTTAATGCATTAATAACCCCTGCTTGATACTCTATACCAATACTATCAAAGCGTCCATAGGCAAGTACTCCATTTTCTCCCCATGTCGTAGGTATCAGATATCTTTCAACTTCTGGTCTTTGCACAGTATTAAAAAGTGTTGGTTCATGTCTAAGACCTATATGACCCATAGGGACAAGTAAACTACCCACTCTTAAATTAAATGCATCATCAAACAAAAAGTCTAGATACAAAAACTCCATAACAACATATCCACTGTTATCTGGATCTTGAGGCGTTGCACCACCATTTTCAAACTCCATTTCTGCATTCAGTATAATCCAGTCATTAAACCTGTATCCAAAATATGTTACAAATCTATATACGTTTGAATAATCATCACCATTATCTGGATCAGCATAATACATTTCTCCATATCCACCAATAGAGAGTGGGTTTTTAGAATAATATACTTTAGATGCTGCAGCACCTAAACCACTATAAGATTGTGTTGGATCCACAGCTGTAAATCCTTCTGATTGTACAGCAAGCACCTCTTCACTTAATGCCATATTTTGTTCTTCGAGTGCTTTGACTCTATCTTCTAATGATGCAGATTGTGCCCCTAATGCCAACACTGCTGTAAGGCTTAATGCCGTTGTTAATTTTTTCATAGATTTCCCTTGCTTTATTATATTTTGATAGTTATTATCGAAATAATAATTTATCTGAAACGTAATCTATCAAAAGTTATCTTAAATAATAATTAAAACAATAGCTATTATCATTTATATAGTAAAATATTTTACCCCTGTAGGTAAAAAATAATCTTGTTGTCAATATAATGCCTAGTTTTATAATCCAATCATATCATTACATTAAAAGAGAATATACAAATGATTAAACTCATACTTAGTACACTTTTTTCACTGTGCATTACACT
>JALSHU010000023.1 GCA_026982075.1 Sulfurovum sp.
AATCACATATCATTGAAGACTTAGATATAACTTTTGGATTACAATATGATGCATCTCATCAAACTGGTGTCGCTCTACTCCAAGAACAAAATGCACGTACCTTTGGTGCTAGTGTAGAGTTTGTGGCAGAAGAGATAGGCATACATATCCTCACTGCCTATAACAAGGATACTGGAAGTACTGGTGCCTCATCCCTTAACCTTGGAGGAGGTACACTTTTTACTTCTATGGAAGATCAAACACTTGATGCTATGGGACAAGCAGGAGAATCATGGGTCATTGGTCTAGGCTATCATTTTGAAGCAGTAGATCTAGATGGACTCCATATAGGGCTTGCTTATGGAACTTTTAAAGCAGACAATGCATCGCTCTATCAAGCAAGAGAACTAGATACTATACTCAAATACGATTTTCAAAAAAGCTTCTCCGTTGTTCTTGCATATGCTAATGTTGATTTTCAAACTATTGGTATGCGAGACTATTCACAATTAAGAGTCATAACAAACTATAACTTTTAATCTCAATTTTCTTTTAGTGATAGTTCTACCCTCACTTGATATAAAATACTTTTTATTTATTACCATAAAGTTACCTTTATATAGATATAATTCGTCCTATGAAAACAAGCCTTAAAATATTCGCCGGAGATTTGAGAAATTCTTTTAAAGATCTACTGCCTATTATCATTGTTGTGGCACTGTTTCAGGGTCTTATTATCCAAGCAATGCCAGAAAATATTACGTCTATTATCATTGGTCTGACCATTGTTGCTATTGGACTTGCACTTTTTATTAGGGGACTTGAACTGGGTATCTTTCCCATTGGAGAGGGACTGGCCATTGACTTTGCTAAAAAAGGTTCTGTCTTTTGGCTTTTGCTCTTTGCATTTACGATAGGTTTTTCCACAACTGTAGCAGAACCTGCTCTTATAGCCATCGCAGATAAAGCAGCACTCATTTCCAATGGTCTCATTGATGCGTTCTGGTTAAGGATGACTGTTGCATTATCTGTTGGTTTTGCTATTGCTTTGGGAACACTCCGAATCTTACTGGGACACCCCATAGCCTATTACATCATCTCTGGCTATATTTTGGTGGTTATCGTCACTTTTTTTGCTCCAAAGGAAATCATAGGCTTAGCTTATGACAGTGGAGGAGTTACCACATCCACAGTTACTGTACCACTTGTTGCAGCATTAGGCATCGGGTTAGCCTCAAGTATTAAAGGACGTAACCCTGCGATAGATGGCTTTGGATTGATTGCTTTTGCGTCATTAACACCTATGATATTTGTACAGGTGTATGGTATTATTGTTTATAGTCTTGGAGATACTACTCCCCTCATCCCCGTTGCAGTAGAAGTTGTAGAAAATACCAAAGCCATAGCAAGTACTTATGTGTTTTCAGCATGGGACACTTTCATGGCACTGGTTGGTACTATCAAAGATGTAGCACCCATTATCATCGTAATATTTTTCTTCCAATATGCTATTATCAAAAAACCAGTAGCTCATTTACATAAAATCATCACTGGTATCGCCATGGTGGTATTAGGTCTTTATGCCTTCATCGTAGGTTTGGAAATGGGACTTTTCCCTATAGGTGAGACCATTGCTTATCAACTTACAGACATGGGAAATAATTTACTTATTTATCTTTTTGCCTTTCTCATAGGTTTTTCTACTACGATGGCAGAACCTGCCCTTCTTGCCATTGCTATTAAGGCAGAAGAGATTAGTGAAGGAAACATTAAACAAAATGTTCTTAGAATAGTGGTAGCATTTGGAGTTGCTATAGGTATAGGCTTAGGGTCCTACCGCATTGTTGCTGGTGATCCGATACATTACTATATCATCGCTGGGTATATATTGGTTATTATCTTTACCTATTTCGCACCTAAGTACATCGTGCCCATTGCTTATGATAGTGGGGGTGTCACAACATCCACTGTGACTGTACCTTTAGTAGCAGCACTGGGATTAGGATTGGCAGAAAATATTGAGGGACGAAATCCATTAATCGACGGATTTGGTCTCATAGCTTTTGCCTCACTCTTCCCAATGCTAACTGTAATGGGTTACGGTATACATGCAGAATATTATAAAAATAAAAAAATGTTAGAACAATCCAAACAAAAAGGAGAAGTATCATGAAATTTACAGCACTCATCGCTGTCTTACAAGACAAAGATGAAGAAACTGCTATTGAAGTAGCTAAAAGTGCAGGGGCTGGCTCTGTCACCATTTTACATGGTAAAAATATAGGGCTTGAAGAGAAAAAAATATTTTTTGGTCTTACACTTGAAGAAAATGTATCCGCATTACTTTTTGTCTTGCCACGTAAATTGTCTATGCAAGTCATGAGAGCCTTACGTGAAGAATTTGATATTGACAATCCTGACAATATCGGATTTATATTTACAATGCCACTTTCTCATGTTGCTGGACTCAATACAGAAGAACTTCATCACTTTGAGGATGATATTAAAACACTCATTTAAAGGAAAAAAGATGCTTACAAAAGATGTTATGACCCCAAAAGAAAAACTTATTATCATTTCACCTATGGACTCAGTCAGGAAATCTCTAGGACTTATGAAGAAACATTCTGTACGATCCATTGTTGTAGATAAACAACATGAAAATGGTGCCTATGGTCTTATCACTTTTAAAAATATTTTACAAAGTATTGTAGCAGAAGATGGTGACATAGATTTGTTAAATGTATATGATATTGC
>JALSHU010000024.1 GCA_026982075.1 Sulfurovum sp.
GATGTGTAAGATTTATATTTGGAATAACAATATCATCTTGAAAGTTGTCTATTTTGATAAAGGTTACAGATTTGTTTCTGGTGCCTTCCATGATAAGCTGTAAAAATGAATGTTGATCTTTGGGACCTATGAGCCCTATGGGTGTGAGACCAACATTAAATGCTGAGTTTCGTTGCTTTTTCCCCAAACTTTCACCCCAAAGCTGTACGTACCATTCACAAAAGTATTTCAATGTTTCAGAGTAGGCAAAGATACAATTGATACGAAACTCTCCATGGTGTCTAGCATAATACACGGCTTTTTTGAGAATAGTATCTTTCATATAGCCAGCTTCAAAAAAACTTTTTTTCAGTGTTCGTGCTCCATTTAATAAGGCTTGAATATCTATGCCACTAAGTGCAAGAGGTATGAGACCCACAGTAGAAAGCACAGAAAATCGTCCCCCTACATTATCAGGTAAGTGCAAAATAGATGCATGTATCTCATGGGCATATTTTTCGAGTGGAGAGCCAGGGTCTGTAATAAAAGTATATGCTGAGGCACTAGAATTAAGAGAATAAACATATTTATAAATGGAAAATGTTTCCACTGTTGTACCCGACTTTGATATAACAAGAAAATGTGTTTTCTTTAAATCAAGTTGAGCAAGTAAATTTGTAATATTGATAGGATCAGTACTTTCAAAAAAATATAATTCTCTTTGCAATTTTTTAGTGGGTTTGATAAATTCGTAAATAGCCTTAGTCCCTAAAGAACTACCACCTATCCCGATGACAGCGATTTGTGTAATTTCTTTAGGGATAGATTTAGCATAATTCAATACTTCTGTAATATCTTGTTCTGGAAGAGAGTAGTATCCTATATGCTCTTGTTCTTTAACAATAGCATTGAAGGCTTCTTCCTGCACTTTTTTATTTTTTAATTTAAAGTAAAGTGTATTTTTCACAATAAGCCTTTTGCTACATTAATCAATGCGTTGACTTTTTGTTCGTATTCTTTTGCCAATGTTTGATCAGTCGATTCAAAGCGTGTCACAAGTACAGGAGTAGTGTTGCTAGCCCTTACAAGACCCCAGCCTTTTTCAAAGTTAATACGAACTCCATCGACATCAATGATATTTAAAATTTTTGGAAAATCACTGGGAGGATTCTTAAGAAGTTCCTTTACCTTGTCAATAATGGCAAATTTTTCTTCCTCACTGGTTTCTACTTTTATCTCTTCTGTTGAAAATACTTGAGGTAATGCATCGATTTCCTCATCGATATCGATGCCATCAGCAATGAGTTCAATCATTCTGAGCGTAGCATAAATAGCATCGTCATAACCAAAGTAACGGTGTTTAAAGAAAATGTGTCCAGAGACTTCACATGCTAGGTCAGCGTTGGTCTCTTTCATTTTGACTTTAAGGTTAGAATGACCCGTTTTATACATGATTGCTTTTGCACCACGACGTTCAAGTTCATCATACATCACTTGAGAACATTTGACTTCTCCAATGACTGTAGGTTTGTCCATTTTCATACTGTACAGCAAGGCCATTTGGTCACCTTTGATATTGTGTTTATGGGTGAGGACTGCAATACGGTCTGCATCTCCATCATAAGCAAAAGCAATATCTCCCTTTTCATCTAACAAAGCTTTTACATCCACAAGGTTTTTTTCTTCCGAAGGGTCAGGATGATGGTTAGGAAAAGTTCCGTCTGGTTCAAGGTATAGACCTTCGTAATTAAAATTCAGTGCATTAAAAATATCTGTAATCACTGTATCTGCAACGCCATTTCCTCCATCGATGATGATTTTTTTTGGAAAGTTTCTAAGATGAGAAAATTGTTTTACCATAAAGTCAATATAAGGTGTTTTTACATCTATTCTTGTTTTTTTAATATTATCTTTTATATCTATTTCTTGATTGGCAATGATTTCATCACCCAAAGCATAAATAGATGCACCAAAAAAAGGACTTTGGTCTAGAGTCATTTTAAAACCATTATATTCACTTGGATTATGGGAACCTGTGATCATGATGGAGGCATCTGTTGTGACACCATTAAAGTCAATATAGTTACTGTAATAGTTTACAGGGGTGGCTACCATACCCATGTCCAATACTGTACATCCTGCGGCATTAAGTCCAGAGGTAAGATAGTCTCTTAAAACTGGAGAATGTGAACGGGCATCATATCCTATAGCAACTATTTTATCACCTGCTATTTTTTGACCTAAGAAATAACCAATTAGTTTTACAGATTTTTCATTAAGTTCTTTTTCAAAAATACCTCGAATATCATACTCTCTAAAGATACTTTTTTCTATCGTGATTTTCATTGACATTACCCTTCATATCCATTTGGATTATTTGATTGCCAGCGCCAACTGTCTTGACACATCTCTTCTATCCCTTTAGTGGCTTCCCAGTTTAGGACTTCTTTTGCATAGCTTGGATCTGCAAAACATTTTGCAATGTCACCAGCACGTCTTGGGGCGATACAATAGGGTACATCTTTTCCTGAAGCTTTTTCAAAAGCTTTGACCATGTCAAGTACTGAATATCCTGTACCTGTACCTAAATTGACAGTGATAACCTTCTTGATATCTTTGATGATATCTAAAGCTTTTACATGTCCATCAGCCAAGTCTGTTACATGGATATAATCTCTGACACCTGTACCATCATGTGTGTCATAATCATCACCAAAAACACTGAGACAATTTAGTTTTCCTACAGCAGTTTGTGCGATGAATGGCATAAGGTTATTGGGAATCCCGTTGGGATCTTCACCTATGGTACCAGATATATGGGCACCTACTGGGTTAAAGTATCTTAATAATATAATTTTCCATGAAGAATCCGAAATATAAAGGTCATGCAACATCTCTTCTATAAAAAGCTTGGATCTTCCGTAAGGATTCGTGGCTGAGAGGGGAAAGTTTTCTTTGATGGGTGTGGTATGTGGGTCACCATATACTGTTGCAGAAGAAGAAAAGACAATAGATTTACAATTATGCTCAGCCATTACCTCACACAGAACAATGGTACCATTGATGTTGTTATCATAATAGCTTAAAGGTTTTTCAACAGATTCTCCAACTGCTTTGAGCCCTGCAAAGTGGATTACAGCATCTATGCAATAGTGAGTAAAAACATTGTGTAAATCATTTCGATTACGGATATCACCCTCTATGAGTATGATGTCTTTGTTGACTATCGTCTCAACTCGTTTGATACTCTCTTTGGAAGCATTGGAAAAGTTATCAAAGATAATAATGTCATATCCCGCCTCAATAAGTAAAATAGCTGTATGTGAGCCAATATATCCTGCACCACCTGTAACCAATATTTTATGTTTTGACATATAGATAACCTTTGTTGTTTCTGAAGAATTATAACACTAAAAGCTAAGCTTTAACCCACCATAAAAGCTATTATTAAATGTTTTGTCTATGACAGCATATTCTGTTGATATATTACGATACCCTGTGAAAATATGTAAATTTGAAATAACTTCCATATCAAGTTCCAGGCGTAAATCGGCATAACTTTCCCCATCTTGGAAGGTAAGAATAGAGGGCGCATAAGCAAAACTTGCTGTAAAAGAAGTCGTAGGGATACTATCATTTAGAGGTAAAATATAATTACCTTTTGCCATAAAAGGTAATGCTAGAAAGTTATCTGCAAGTACAGTTTTCAGACCAAGAGAAAGCGTTAGCCCTTCTACCCCTTGGAGTCTGTTTTGCCCTAAAAAACCTACCCTTAGCATATTGTCACCATCAGAATGCAAATAATTTAGATCTAAAATATATGTTGTGCCATTGGCATAATCTGTCAAAGCATTGATATTAAGAGAAGCAAGTATTTCTACATCTTTACTGTTAATATCGATACCGATACTGTTTTCTGCAGAGATAAAGCTTGTAAGGAAAAAAGTTGATACTAATAGTTTTCTAAAAAACATGTCAATGACCTTTTTAATATTTATTCATATAATAATAACATATTTTTTATTAGAAAAATCAACATAAAGTGTGATTCCCTAAATTAGTCGGGAGGCATATAATTTTGTTTCTCTTGTCTCATTTTCTTGTTTTTGTAGTTTTTCCTTTTTTCTGCCATCATTACGGCATCACGTAAATCTTCTTCATTGTCATGATGTACAGCATCAATAAACTTTGACTGGTCATCAAACTGTCCTGTTCTCACAGCCCAAATCAACCCCAGTAACCCTAGTACGCCTAAAAAAGTAGAAACACCTATCATTAAAATAACAATATCTTCACTCATTTTTATCCTTAAATTTGAGACTTTTAATACGCATTGAATTGCCTACTACCACCAATGAACTTAAACTCATCGAAAGTGCGGCAACAAGTGGATTGACAAAACCTAAGATAGCCAAAGGTACAGCAATCACATTATACAATAACGAAAAGCCTAAGTTTTCTTTTACGGCTCTATAAGTCCGTCTTGAGAGTTCGTATGCTTCGTATAGGCTTTCAGGTTTTTCATCTAGAAGCACTACATCACTGATATCTATAGCCATATCCGCACCATTTCCCATGGCAATAGCAATATCAGATAATGCCAAGGCTACAACATCATTGACCCCGTCTCCCACCATTACTGTGATATGTCCCTTTTTATGATACTCATCAATGATATTGGCTTTGTCTTGGGGTAAAAGTTTGCTATGAATATGGGTTATGCCCACTTGGGCGGCTACTTTATGGGCACTTTGTTCATGGTCTCCTGTAAGCATGACAACTTTTATCCCCATATTTTGTATGAACTTGATAGCTTTCTTCGCACTAGGACGTATGGTGTCTGTTAGTTCAAAACGAGCTACAATCACATTATCAATGGCGAAGAAAAAGAGTGTATTTTCGCAAGTGCTAAGCATTTCTATATGATTGTCATACATGAATGAGGCATTTCCTCCTATAATCGTACTTTTGTTATATGTTGCGGTGATACCCTTTGCTTCGATGGTTTTTATGTTACTTAGGTTGATAGTCTTAATGTTTTTATAGGTTTCTTGAAGATATTGTGCAATACCTTTGGAAACAGGATGATTCGAAGTAGTTACCAATGCAAAGAGTAAAGAAACATCAAAGTCTTCGTTGATTTTGGCATGTATAACTGAGGGCTTACCTTCTGTAATAGTTCCTGTTTTATCAAGAAAAAGTACATCACTTTTTGCCATAGTTTCAAGAAAGGTTGCTTCTTTGAAAAGGATGCCCCGTTTGGCTGCGATACTAATGCCCACAAGTGTTGCCATAGGTGTTGCCAAACCCAAAGCACAAGGACAGGCAATGACAATGACCGAAATACCGATAATCAGTGCCTGTTCAAAACTCCCAGCAAAAAAATACCAACCTGTAAACGTAAGGAGTGCGATAAGTAAAATAATGGTAGAGAAGTAACCAGAAATTTTATTTGCCAGTTGTTCTATTTTGGGTTTTTTAGTCATGGAAACTTCAAGCAGATTTACGATAGAAGTAAGAAGTGAAGAAGAAACATCTTTATGTGCTTTATAGTGTATAAGAGAATCTAAACAGATGGATCCAGAGAGTATAATGTCATCTTGTTGTTTATAAAGAGGTTCACTCTCACCTGTAAGCGAAGATTCATCAAATAAAGCAGCACCAGAAGCAACTATTCCATCAATGACCACTTTTTCTCCAGGTTTGAGTTCTATGATATCACCTACGATAATATTTTCTACACTGACTAAAGACTTGATACCATCTTTAAGGGTAGTGACTTCCGTAGGTGTAGATCCCATAATACTGTCTAGGGTATCTACTGCATGTTTTTTACTTAGAACTTCAAGGTATTTGCCTACGAGCACAAAAGTAATAATCATCACAACGGAGTCAAAATAGACTTCTCCATGTTGGGTAACCATTGCATATATCGAATATATATAGGCAGATAATGCACCTGAAGCCACCAAAGTATCCATATTTACAATATTGTTTTTATAGCCATAATAGGCACCTTTAAAAAATATCCACCCAGAATAAAAAAGCACAGGAGTGGCCAATAGGAACTCTGCAACATTAAGAATATTTTTAAAAGAGTGTTCGATACCAGAAAAGTACCCTGCATAATGTGCAACAGCCAACCACATGATATTCATCGAACCAAAGATAGCTACCAAAATACGGGTATAGTAGGTTTTTTGTGTTTGTTTTGCACGTTCTTCCTGTAATGCTGGGTCGTAAGGATAAGCATTATATCCGATAGAACGAATGGTTTGGATGATATGAGATAGTTTAACTGTATCAGGATCCCAGATGATTTTTGCTTTGTTGTTGGTGTAGTTTATCGTTGCTTCAAGTATGCCATCTAGTTTATGTAATACTTTTTCATTGAGCCATACACATGCAGAACAATGAATCCCCTCTATGATGAGATTTATTTCATGTAAGTCATCATCATGGGCTTTAATATACTTGTTTTTGAAGCCTTCTAAATCAAATTTTTCCAAATCATCTATAGAAACATGCGATTGTGATGCAGGTTGGAGCTTTGTATCGCCAAGTTTGTCATAAAATGTACCTAGACCTTCAGCGTTAAGGAGATGATAAACTCCTTGACACCCTTTACAGCAAAAATAGAGTGAGGTACTATCGTCATCTTCCTTTATCATCACTTCTTCTGAAAAAGTAAGGTTGCAATGTGTACATGCCAGCTCTGCCAAATGCTATCCTTGTATGCGGTTATGACATGAATTTTATCCAAATATGGGTAAGATTCCCCCTATGGAAACTATTTTTATTTTGACATTTATGTTACTTTTGGCAGAACTTTTTGAAGCATATACACAGCATTCGGAAACACTTTTAGGTGTTTTAAAAAAACTATATATCTATTATGATAAGAGTATATTTTTATTTTTTCTTGTACAGCCTGGTTTTTATGTGATTTTGTTTATTGTTTTGTTGACAGGAATACTTAATATAAGTATGGTTTTTCTTTTAGCACTTAAGATATTTGATATTTTTTATAAAATAGAATTGATTAAAAAAGTTTTTATTGAAAAAAACATCTCACAAGAGATAGCCCAGATGTTAACATGGAAAATTCCTTCATGGTTTTTTCTTATGGGTGTAGGAATGTATCCACCTTTATTATTTTATGCGCTAATGTGATTTAAATTTGACTTTTCAGCTAAAAAGGAATATAATTACGTCACTACATACCATAAACGAACATAGTATGGTATAAAAATCTACAGACATCTTAACCCTGAAAACAAGAGGACATATGAGCGACACTAAAAAATCTTCTGGCAACAATGCCAATAGAAAAAACAGAACCCACGTACCCGTAAACGGACATAAAATTGAAGATCTTCAACAACTCCCATTGACACAACTTGTTGAAATAGCAAAAGAAGTTAAAGTTGAAAATCCTAATGAATTTCAGAGAAAAGATCTTATATTTGAAATTTTAAAATCTCAAGTATCCCAGGGTGGGTTCATCCTTTATACGGGTATTTTGGAGATTATGAATGATGGCTATGGGTTTTTACGTTCCATAGATGGAAACTTTGCAAACTCTAGCAATGACACCTATGTCAGTGGTACACAGGTAAAACGTTTTGCCTTGCGTAATGGAGACATTGTTACAGGTCAAGTACGTTCTCCTAAAGATCAAGAGAAATATTATGCCCTACTAAAGATAGAAGCTATCAACTATTTACCACCTGAGAAATCGAAACAGAGACCTCTTTTTGATAACCTTACACCGTTGTATGCTTCCGAACAGCTTAAGCTTGAATATAACCCGATGAAGATGACAGGACGTGTACTTGACCTTTTTTGTCCTATAGGAAAAGGGCAAAGAGCACTCATTGTTGCACCTCCAAGAACAGGTAAAACAGAACTTCTTAAAGAATTGGCACATGGTATCACTTATAATAATCCAGAAGCCTCACTTATGGTATTGCTTGTGGATGAAAGACCAGAAGAAGTGACAGATATGCAACGTTCAGTAAAGGGTGAAGTGTATGCTTCTACTTTTGACCTTCCAGCACAAAACCATGTGCGTACTGCAGAAATGGTGATAGAAAAAGCCAAAAGACGTGTGGAGATGGGTAAAGATGTTATTATCTTGCTTGACTCCATTACTAGGCTTGCGCGTGCATACAATACAGTGACCCCTAGTTCAGGGAAAGTACTCTCCGGTGGAGTAGATGCCAATGCTTTGCATAAACCAAAACGTTTTTTTGGAGCAGCTAGAAACATCGAACATGGCGGGTCTTTAACCATTATAGCTACAGCATTGATAGAGACAGGTTCTCGTATGGATGAGGTCATCTTTGAAGAATTCAAGGGTACGGGTAACTCAGAAGTAATCCTCTCTCGACATGTGTCTGAAAGACGTATCTACCCTGCGATAGATGTCACAAAATCAGGAACAAGAAAAGAAGAACTTATGGTAACACCTGAGACACTTCAAAAAGTATGGGCCTTACGTAATGCGATGCAAAACATGGAAGAGGTAGAAGGTCTTAAATTCCTTTTCTCTAAAATGATGAAAACCAAAACAAATGAAGAATTTCTTTCTATTATGAATGAGGGTGCATAGGAGATAATGTTAAAAATTGGCGTATTTGATTCTGGATTAGGTGGATTGACTGTTATTCAAGCACTTAAGAAAGTCATTCAAGGTGCTGAACTTTTTTATATTGCAGATACAAAAAACGCACCCTATGGTGAAAAAACCTCTGAACAGATATTACAGTTTTCTTTAGATATTACAGAACACTTTATTGAGATGCATCAAATAGATGCACTTATTATCGCCTGTAATACGGCAACTTCTGCAGCTATCAAAATCTTACGTGAACGGTATCCCAAAATCATTATTATTGGTACGGAACCAGGGATAAAACCTGCTATATCACAAACAAGTACGGGTAATATAGGGGTCCTTGCTACACCAACCACACTGCAAGGTGATAAATATCAACAACTGGTCAACAGGCTTTCTGCACCTAAACATATTACACTATATGAGCAAGCTTGTCCTGGTTTGGTTGAACAGATAGAAAAAGGTGCGCTAGATACAGATAAAACGAAAGAGATGTTAGAGGCTTGGTTACATCCAATGAAAAAAAATAATGTAGATACCATAGTTTTAGGTTGCACACATTATCCGTTGGCATCAAAGGTGATTCAAGAACTGATGCAAGATGGAGTGAAACTAATCCACACTGGAGAGGCCATTGCCAAACATTTGCTATCTTTAGGTGAAAAAAGTGGACATGTGAATGAAGGCAGTTTGAATATCGTACTTTATACAACAGGTACTATCGACACAGAGTGCATAAGGACTATGCTTGATATGACAGAAACGGTGCATTTCATTTCTTTATAAGCCAATAGCCTCTTTTACTTTTGTCATTTTAACTTGTGCTATAGATTGTGCTTTTTTTGCACCCATAGCCAATATATCATTTACTTCATCCATATGATTTAAGTAGTATTCACGTTTTTCTCTAGCCTCTGACAACTCTTCCCAAATGAGTTCTTTAAGGTATTTTTTAAAGTGACCATAGCCTTCTTTCCCACTTTGGTAACGTACTTGGAGTTCAAGTTTTTCTCTGTTGTCTAAAAAGAGTGAAGCAAGTGCAAAAATATTGTCATCTTCCCACTCTAGAGGTTCTCCCAGTGGAGTAGAGGAAGAGATGATTTTATTACATCGTTTTTGTAAGGCCTTTTCTTCCATAAACAGGTCAATGGCATTGTCATAACTTTTTGACATTTTTTGTCCATCAATTCCTGGGATAGTAGCCACCTCTGCTTGTACCTGATGTTCCGGAAGAACAAAGATATCTCCATACTCATTGTTAAATTTTATAGCAATATCTCGTGTCATTTCAACATGTTGAATCTGGTCTTTGCCTACAGGGACTATTTGAGTATCTAACATGAGTATGTCTGCTGCCATGAGCACAGGGTAAGAAAAGAGTGCATGGTTTGCAGAGATACCTTTTGCTACTTTGTCTTTGTATGAATGTGCGCGTTCAAGCAGACCCATAGGCGTAAACTTGGAAAGTATCCAGTAGAGTTCAAGTACTTCGGGTACATGGCTTTGCACCCAAAATGTTGTTTTTTGAGGGTCAATACCTAAAGAAAGGTAATCAACAGCAGCATCTATAGTATACTGCTTGAGAGTTGCCGCATCTTTAGAGGTGGTTAGAGAATGATAGTTGGCTATAAAAGTAAAAAGCTCATGTTCTTTTTGAAGTTCTACCATAGGTTTCATTGCACCAAAATAATTACCAATATGAAGTTTCCCTGAAGCTTGGATTCCTGTGAGTACACGCATGTTAAATTCCTAAAATATTTTTGAGATTATATCAAGTTAGTATTGAGATGAACTGTTAGAATACATCTTCTTCATCAAAACGTTGACCCCGTTTACGTGCTACGATGTCTAAAGGCACACCTTCAAAGTCAAACTTATTTCTAAAAAAGTTTGCCAAGTATCGTATATATGAAAAGTGTAAGAACTCAGGCCGATTAGTAATAAGTGCTATTTTTGGCGGTTTTGTTTCATATTGCGTAGCAAATTTGATGTTAACAATTGCACCATTATGTGAGGGTACATGGTGCCGACGTATCGCTGCACGCAAAGTATCGTTAAGTTCAGACGTAGGGATACGAAATGTATAGCGTTTGTAGATATCTACGATCTGATCAAGTATTTTGTCTACACGTAAGCCCGTTTTTGCAGAGATGGTTAGAAATGGTGCATAATGTAAGAATTTAAGTTCATCACGTACATCATCAACAACTTCTTCATAGCTTCTGTCATCTTTTATATCCCATTTGTTGAGTACGATAAGACAAGCAAGTTTATATTCTTCTATGAGTCCTGCTACTCTCTCATCTAGTTCAGAAATTTGTGTAGTAGAGTCAAGCATAAGTATGACAAGGTTCGCTTTTTTGAGTAGCTCAGTTGTTCGGGTAAGCGCATATTTTTCTATACCCACAATTTTAGAACGTTTACGAATTCCTGCTGTGTCAATAAAAGTTATTTCGTGGTCACGATATTCTATCGTTTCGTCTATAGGATCAATGGTCGTTCCAGCAACATCAGAGACCACGGAACGTTCAACACCAAGTAAGGCATTCAGAAGTGATGACTTTCCCGTATTCACACGCCCTATGATTGCCACACGAATTTTATTATCGATTTTTTCTTCATAACTTGAATGTACCTGTTCTACTATTTGGGCAAAAGGGTCTATTGCAGTATCTTCTTCTAAAACAAGTTCTTCTTCTACTTTTGGTGCTGGTATATGCTCTTCCATCCATGCATAAAAGTCATTAAAATAGCGGTTATGACTTACGGACATAGGAAAAGTAGCATCTGCTCCAAATTCTAAAAATTCCCAGTAGCGTTCCTCTTCTTTGTCATTGTCTATCTTGTTTACGACAAGTGCCAAAGGTTTGTGCATCTCTTGGAGTTTATAAAAGAGTTCTTTGTCTTCTTCGGCTGGTATGGTTTTCCCATCTACCATGTAGATGATAATGTCTGCTTCTTGTGCCGCGCGTAGTGAAAATTCTGCCACTTTCGTAAAAAGTGCAGAGGAGTAGTCTATACCACCTGTATCTAGCACTTCAAATTCACGGTTCTCAGAGATGGTTACTACACGTTTTTTAATGTCTCTGGTTGTGCCTGACATATCTGAAGTGATAGCATCTCTTTGTCTTGCCAAACGGTTAAACAGAGAACTTTTTCCAACATTGGGACGTCCTACAATGGCTACTTTTTTAAGATTAGGTAAAGATTGTTCTTGCATTTATTTTCTTTCAATAGATATTCCTCGGTAAGAGGAATGTAGATAGTATTTTAGTATTGGAATTATAACATATTTTAAGACGGTAATTGTTCCACATATATTGACTGTGATGGGAAAGCAAAACTTGCATCGTTCTCTTCCACAATTTTCATAATTTTGAAGTGTATATCTTCACGTATTTCTAAATATTTATCCCAGTTGGCAGTAGATGTGAAGGTATAGATAAAAATATTGAGTGCAGAGTCACCAAAAGACTCAAAGTTTACCAAAAGAGTATCTTTCCTGGATATTCCCTTATGGCTGTGTAACATATATTTTATCTCATCAACAATTGTTTGCACTTGTTCCCCTGTGCTTGAATAG
Organism: Sulfurovum sp.; assembly: GCA_026982075.1. Classification (GTDB taxonomy): domain Bacteria; phylum Campylobacterota; class Campylobacteria; order Campylobacterales; family Sulfurovaceae; genus Sulfurovum. The sequence continues at coordinate 12,183 of JALSHU010000024.1, forward strand.
GTTAAACCAATACGCATTTTAATACGACGGATACCTCTACGAGAAAAATTTTCTATAGGGTTATTTGCGATGATTTGGTTAGGTACTGTGATAAGTGATTTTTGAAAGGAACGTATTTTAGTGGTTCTCATACCTATGTCTTCCACTGTGCCCTCGACACCATCAACTTTTATCCATTCTCCTATACGTATAGACTTGTCTGCAAGAAGGGCAAAAGATGCAAAAAGGTTGGATGCTGTGTCTTTAGCAGCCAGAGCAAAAGCCAGACCTCCAAGACCTAAAGAAGCGATAAGTGCAGTAACATTGATGCCCCATACCTGTAAAATTGCCCCAAGTCCTATGCCCCCTATGAGAATTTTGAGGATTTGCAAAATGAAATTACCCATCTCTTTCGCCAAGTCAGGATTGAACTTTGCAGTTGTTTGATGAAAGAGACCACGAAGCGCTCCTACAATGGCGATAATAGCCCAAAAGGTGGTATAGACGACCAAAGAACTGAGAATATTTCTAATAAATGTCGTGTCACTGAAGGTCAGAAGAAAAAAAAGATGACTCCCAATGAGGATAAAAGCAAAACTTATAGGTCCTTTTAGGGCAGAGATTATTTTGTCATCGTAATAGGTATCTGTATATTTTGCAGTTTTTTGGAGGAACACAGAGATTACTTTAGTAAAGAAATGTCTTAACGCTAAAAAAAATATAAATACAAGGATAGCGGCGAGTAAATTAGCCAAGGGTACACCTAAAAATGTTTTAGCAAGGATGGGAAAAGTTTCATACACAGGACGCAATGTACTTTGTACAAGTGTGGCTAAGCCCATATCCATGTCGGCTAATACATCTAATGCTTCACTGGTATTGAGGTCATCTATGGAATTTATTGACATTGTTGTTGTGATCCTTCACATTTTATTCACAGTATTATAGTAAAATTTGATTCAATAAAGGATGTAACAATGGTAAAAAAAATTCTAGTCCTTATCGGAACTATATTTTTTCTTAATACTGGCGTGTATGCACAAAAAATCATCGCAAACTTTGATGTGAGTTATGGTATTTTAGGAAAGATAGGTATAGCAAATGCCGTACTGATAAAAAATAAACAGTCATATACGATAGATATGGAGTTGGCATCAACAGGTTTAGCTAAAGTGCTAAGTGGAGGACGTAAAGAACGTCATCTGTCAAAGGGGCATATGGAAAAAGGATTGATGGTAACTGATACATATAAAGTAACCAAGACACATGGTTCTACAGTTGTGCATAAAGAATATAGGGTAGATCATCAAAGAAAAAAAGTATTCAAAAAATATACAAAATATAAAAAAGGCAAATTGGTTACCGAAGAAAATAGCATCTTGGGGCATTATAGTAAAAACGATTTATTGACTTTATATTTTAATTTAGACCTTGCTATTAAAAAAAAGACAAACGCAAGAACATATACATTTAAAGCAGTAGGAGCTGAACGTCAACAAGGAAAAGTGACAGTCATTATTCCAGACAACAATGCATTAAAACAGTACAAAAAAGATTTAGGAACTAACTCAGCTTGGTATGCGACTGCTATTATCCATCAAAAGATTTTTTCAAGTAAGGAGGGTAGGTTGATGTTGGGTATTGCAGATGATGGTATTACAAATAAAGCCGTGTTAAAAGATGTGATATTTTTTGGAGATATTACAGCAGTAAGGGTTAAATGAAATACCGCATCTAAAAATGACAGTTGTTTGTTTGGTCAATGATGCGGTAGGTAGTGGTATTTTTCATTATGTCAATTTTGTTGTATACTTCGCTAATGAAATCAGAAAAAAGTTTTACTATGACCGCGTTTGATAAAGCACATATATTACACCCTTATGCCTCTTCGGTACCCTCTGTAGATATGCATCTTGTAAAGTCTGCTAAAGGTGTATATTTAGAACTAGAAGATGGAAGTAGGCTCATAGATGGCATGAGTTCTTGGTGGTCTGTTATTCATGGCTATAATGTTCCAGAGTTAAACAGAGCAGCGACGGAGCAAGTCTCGAAGATGAGTCATGTTATGTTTGGTGGTTTGACACATGAACCAGCCATAAAATTGGCAGAAACCTTACTTGATATAACGCATGAGAACCTAGAACATATCTTTTTTAGTGACTCAGGAAGTGTGAGCGTTGAAGTGGCATTAAAGATGGCATACCAATACCACAGTTCACAGGGTAATAAGAAAAAAAGTAAAATACTTGCTTTTAAAAAGGGTTATCATGGGGATACTTTTGGTGCTATGAGTGTATGTGATCCTATTACAGGGATGCATACTGCTTTTGAAGAAGTGTTACATAAAAATATCTTTTCCGAAGAACCTATGTGTATGTTTGAGGATGTTTGGGATGAAGGTTATATAGAAGATTTTAAGAACACATTAGAAAAAAACCATACACAAATTGCTGCAGTGATTTTAGAACCCATAGTACAAGGTGCAGGAGGCATGAGAATGTACTCTCCCATGTTTTTAAAGAGAGTCCGAGAACTTACCTCTGCTTTTGATGTGTTACTTATTTTAGATGAAGTGGCAACAGGGTTTGGTCGAACAGGAAAGCTATTTGCGTATGAACATGCAGAGGTGTGTCCTGATATATTATGTGTAGGAAAAGCATTAACAGGTGGTTATATGTCTCTAGCAGCTACGCTTACAAGTAAAAAAGTCATGCAATGTATAGAAACAGAGGGAAACATACTTATGCATGGTCCTACCTTCATGGCAAACCCTTTGGCATGTGCTGTTGCAAATGCAAGCCTTAAATTACTTTTAGCATCCCCTTGGAAAGAAAACATACAAAAGATAGAACGACAGTTAAATGAAGAACTTAAAGTCTGTGAGAAGTTAGTTATAGTAAAAGAGGTTCGTGTTCTTGGTGCTATCGGCGTGGTAGAGTTACATAAAGATATTGACTTGTCATTTATGACACCGGAGTTTGTGCAGAGGGGGGTGTGGGTCAGACCATTTTTAAATCTCGTGTATATTATGCCTCCCTATATTATTAGTTCAAAAGAGTTACATCATTTAACCTCAACAATATATGAAGTGATAGCAGCCTATGAAATATTTATAGAATATAAATATTCAAAATAAAATCAATCACTTTTTTGTCAGACATCTCACAAGGTTTTAGTAAGCCATCTTTCATACTAGGGTAGTAGTTGCCACTCACTACATCATTGCCTCCGAGTTCTTCTGCATAAACTTTCAGAAGTTTTCCCTCAAGTAAAGTTTCTTTTCTAAGTAAATAGCGTTTTCCTAAGTACATCACATCATTTGCACCATCAGGAAGGGCTAAAAGCTTTGTATAAAATTTTGTTTCATTCATAGCCTGTATTCTAGCCAAATATGCTACACTTCCACACAAAAAATAAAAGTTAAATATGAAACATTATATTAAAAATATGGACAGAGGTATATTATTTATGCTTTTGGCGTCACTTTCTTTCGCAATGATGGGGGGGTTTGCAAAAGTTGTAAGCCAGACACTGCCTCCTGTTGAAGTCACTTTTTTTAGAAATATCTTTGGTGTTGTTATCGTAGGAATTGCTATATGGAAAGTACCGCTAAAACAGACAGGAGGGAAGCCTTTTTTACTGCTGTTTCGTGGTTCTATGGGATTTTTGGCATTGCTTGCTTATTTTTATATTATGGCACATATCCCTCTGGGTGAGGCTGTAACCTATAACAAAACTTCACCGATATTTGTAGCGATATTTGCCTACTTATTTTTAAATGAAAAGCTACATAAAAGTGCGCTATTTGCTATTATTATAGGTTTTGTGGGCATTGTTATGGTAGCTCAACCACAAGGTGGGACATTTGATAAATATGACATTTTGGGTATTTTTTCAGGTATTGGGGCAGCACTTGCATATACTTCTATACGAGAACTAAGAAAGTATTATGATACCCGTGCTATTGTGATGTCATTTATGGGAGTAGGTACGGTTGCCCCACTTATCTTGATGCTTATCACACCCTATGTCAATGTAGGTGAAGAGTTTGACTGGGTCTTTTCAGCATTTGTGATGCCTCAGGGAATCGAATGGGCGTATGTGACAGCAGTAGGTATCTTCGCTACCGTTTCACAACTATTGATGACTAAGGCATATGAACTAACCAAAGCAGGGATTGTTGGCACTATAAGTTACAGCAATATTGTATTCGCAGTCTTTATCGGGATTATGCTTGGGGACCCTATACCTGATTTTTGGACAGTTTTGGGTATAATCTTGGTAATTATGTCAGGGTTACTCGTGGCTCTACCAAAAGGAAATAGATGATACTTATAGCAGGACCTTGTGTACTTGAAAGTCGTGATACTGTGATGCGTATTGCCGAATCATTAAATAAATACCATGAAGATTGTACAAAAGATTTTTATTTTAAAGCGAGTTTTGATAAGGCAAACAGAACGAGTCTAGATTCTTTCAGAGGCCCAGGTTTGGATGAAGGCTTGAAGATGCTTCAGGAAGTGAAAGATCAGTTTGGATATCAAATCCTTACAGATGTACATGACTATACACAGCCAGCTGCTGCAGCAGAGGTAGCAGATGTACTGCAGATACCTGCATTTTTATGCCGTCAAACAGATTTACTTGTAGCTGCTGCGAAAACGTCAGCAGTAGTAAACATCAAAAAAGGACAGTTTTTAGCACCTCAGGCTATGGAACACTCAGTGAAGAAAGTACTTAAAACCAGAGGATTTGAGGGCAAAGCTACATATGAAAATGCTCAAAAGTATAATGTCTGGTTGACTGAACGAGGGTCAAGTTTTGGATATGGTAATCTCGTAGTTGATATGAGAGGACTTAAACAAATGCGAGAGTTTGCACCTGTGATATTTGATGCAACACACTCTGTACAACAGCCTGCTAGTGGTGGAGCAACATCAGGTGGAGATAGTGCTTTAGTACCATATCTCTCTCGTGCAGCAGCAGCTGTAGGTGTAGACGGGTTCTTCTTTGAAACACATTTTGACCCAAGTATCGCTTTAAGTGATGGTCCAAATATGATAGAATTGACACAATTAGATACATTGATGAAACAAATTGAAGCTATACGCACTATAGTAGAATAATAATTATTAAAGGATAAAGATGAAAATAGTAGAAGGTAATCTACAAGTAGACAAGAAGAAAAAAGTAGCTATTATTAATGCAAGATTTAACCATTTTATTACGGATAGACTTGTAGAAGGTGCTCAAGATGCCTATGCAAGACATGGTGGAAATGCAGATGATTTAGATCTTATTTTAGTGCCTGGTGCATTTGAAATACCCTTTGCGCTAGATAAAGCATTGGCTTCAGGAAAATATGATGCTGTATGTTGTTTGGGTGCGGTGATCCGTGGAGCAACACCACATTTTGACTATGTCTCAGCAGAAGCAACAAAAGGTGTAGCTTCAGTGACTCTTAAGCATGGTAAACCGACAACATTTGGTGTTTTGACTGTTGACAGTATAGAACAAGCCATTGAACGTGCAGGAACCAAAGCTGGTAATAAAGGTGCTGAGGCAATGGTAGGTTTGATTGAGTTAATGAATTTATATTCTGAGCTAGGATAATTATGGCAACTAGACATCAAGCACGTACCGCAGTTGTAGGGTTACTTTATGCCTATGATTTGGGTAATGAAAATATTGCCCATTTTTCAGATGAAATCCTTGAAGAAGGCAAAATACGAAATAAACAAAGAGAGTTTTCAAACACACTTTTTTCTGGTACTATAGAAAACTTGGTAATATTAGATAAAGAGATACAGGCACATTTGACAGATTGGGATTATGATGCTATTGGTAAAGTGGAAAAAGCAATTATGAGATTGGCTGCCTATGAGATATTGGTAGTCAAAACAGATAAGGCGATTATCATCAACGAAGCAGTTGAGTTGGCAAAAACACTCGCAGATGAAAAATCACCAAAATTCATTAACGGTGTACTTGATGCACTGGGTGAAGAAAAAGAAACAAAGAAGTAAATTATGACTACGCCTATGACAAAACGTATGAGCATTGATGAAGCTGTAGAACTTATAGAAAAAGCTGATTTAAAAACCTTGGGTAAGATGGCATTAGCCAGAAAAAAAGAGATGCATCCAAAAGGTGTAACTACTTTTGTTGTAGATAGAAATATCAACTACACAAACATCTGTTGGGTAGACTGTAAGTTTTGTGCTTTTTACACCCATGAGAAAAAAGAAGATGCATATATCCTTAGTTTTGATGAGATAGATCAAAAAATAGATGAACTGCTTGCTATAGGTGGGACACAGATACTTTTTCAAGGTGGTGTACATCCAAAGTTACAGATTGAGTGGTATGAAGATTTGGTAGAACACATTTCTAAAAAGTATCCAGAGGTGACGATTCATGGGTTTTCATCTATTGAGATAGACTATATTGCTACACGTTCTAAGATTAGTATCTCAGAAGTGCTTAGTCGCCTTAAAGCCAAAGGGCTTTCTTCTATCCCTGGAGCAGGTGCTGAGATACTAAGTGACAGGGTACGCGATATCATCGCACCTAAAAAACATGACAAAGATACATGGCTGGATGTGCATAGACAAGCACATAAACTGGGCATTAAATCCACAGCTACTATGATGTACGGTACGGTGGAGACTATCCGTGAAATTGTAGAACATTGGGACTATGTACGGCAGCTTCAAGATGAGACAGGTGGATTTAGGGCTTTTATCATGTGGTCGTATCAGAGTGATCATACCCAACTTAAACGTGAACTCCCTACTATTACAAAAACGACACCAAATCAATACCTTCGTTATTTGGCAGTAGCACGTCTTTTTTTAGATAATGTACCCAATATTCAAAGTTCATGGGTAACGCAAGGCAGCTATATTGGTCAAATGGCATTATTATTTGGGGCAAATGATTTAGGCTCAACCATGATGGAAGAGAATGTGGTCTCTGCTGCAGGTGCACATAATGAAATGAATCAAGATGAGATGATAAAACTTATTCGTGATGTGGGGGAAAATCCTGCGAAACGCAATACGGCCTATGAAATTTTAGAAAGATTTTGATGCAGGGTGCGTTTGCTAACGCACCTTTATATTTGAATAAAGAGGAAATCTATATTTTCTATTAATTTGAAGGTGTGTTGCAAACACACTCTACGAGGGTATAATGAAAAAACTATTTATTTTATTACTATTATTACAAGGACTAGCAATGGCAACAAGCCTCAAAGAGATTACTATAAAAGATACACAGGTACCGGTTGTATTTGAAGAGGGAAAATATATTCCTATCGTTTCGATTCAGTTAGTGTTTAAAAATGCAGGGCATTTGGTAAATACTGTAGATGGTCTTGCGGATATGTCAGCCAAGTTACTAAATGAAGGTACTTCTAAAGATGGTAGTATAGGCTTTGCTACAAAGCTGGATGCACATGCAGTAGATATTGGTGCACATGTGGGTCGAGAGAGTTTTATCATCGAAGTTTCATCTTTAAAGTCAGAATTTTCTTATGCCGTAGAAAGGCTCATTGAACTCCTTAAAGATCCAAACTATACAGAAGAAGCATTGGAGCAAATAAAGTATCAAAAAATAGGTTGGATTGAGCAAAAAAAGAGTGATTTTGATTATATTGCAGCCACTACATTGCGTGCAACGTTATTTAAAGGGACAGCATTGGCACGTCCCTATGACGGAACGAGAGAAAGTATTGAAAAGCTTTCCTTGGAAGATATCAAGCAGTTTGTATCTTCTCGCTTAGGGTATAACAATGTCATCGGTGTTGTTGGAGGTGATATTTCTTTTGATGAGGCTCAAAAATCTCTTAAGAAAATTTTAGAAATTTTTCCAAAAGTAGAAACAAAAGAAGTTGAAAAAGTAAATGCCTCGAATAAAAAAGAAGTTATTCTTATGCATGAAGAGACGCAACAGGCCTATATTTATTTTGGTGCACCATTTAACTACGCGTATAAAGAAAATGACCAATATCTGGCTAAAATTGCTGAATATCTCTTAGGAGGCGCAGGTTTTGGGAGTCGATTAATGGAAGAGATACGTGTTAAAAGAGGATTAACCTATGGTGCTTATGCTTCTCTTAGACGGACAAAATCAGTTTCTTATTTAAGTGGGTACTTGCAAACAAAACTCAGTACACAAGAGGAAGCAAAAGCATTGGTACAAAAGGTAGTGGATGATTTTGTAAAAGAAGGTATTACACAAAAAGAACTGGATGATACGAAAAAGTTTTTATTGGGTTCTGAACCCTTACGGACAGAGACGTTATCACAAAGACTAGCTAGAGCATATAATGATTTTTATTATGAAAGACCATTGGATTTTGCAAAAAAACAGTTAGAAAAATTAGAGGCAGTAACCCTGGATGAAGTGAATACATTTATTAAATCACATACAGAACTTTCAGATATCACCTTTAGTATTGTGACAAAGCAAGAAGACAATAAAACAAAATAATATGTCAATATGACATATTATAATGATGCACTCTAAATCTTTTGTATAATCATTAAAACAAAGGTAAGAGATGGAAGAGGCAAAACAACTATTCAAAAAACTGAAAATTCACACACTTCTAGATCTCGCGCTCATCATACCTACATCTTATAATGATACAACACTCTCAGTTACATTAGCACTTGGACAAATCAATACACTTGAGGCAAAAGTTGTTGACAGCAGTATTTATGCTGGTAAACTTCGTGTTACGTTTAATCTAAAAGAGTCAGGAAGACGACTTTCCTCTACATTCTTTAGGGTGACACCTTATCATCATAAACTTTTTGAAGTAGGTTCATCTCATGTGATACAGGGTAAACTTGAAGAGTACAAAGGCTACCTTCAGATGTCACAACCAAAATCTATCAAAGAAGTAGGGAAAATAACACCTAAATACAAAACGGTACTAAAAGAGTCAGAAATACGCACACTAATAGAAGTTTATGTATCAGAACAAAATTTGTATAATGAAGGACTAGACAGCAAAGAAGTAGCCACATTTATGCATATACATTTTCCAAAAAGTATGGAAGAAGTCCATGAAAATGGTAAATGGAAATTAGACTTTATAAAAGTATTAAAGTTTGTTGAAGCATATAACCATGTGAAAAAATTACGGGGTAAACGCGTGGATTTTCCTGCATTAAAAGCACTTAAAGGAGATATCAAGCCCTTTGTAGAAAAATTACCATTTACGTTGACAGAGGAACAAAAAAAGGTGATTGCTGCTATACAAGAAGACCTAGCACGTGAAGATAAAGCAGCCAAAAGGATGGTAGTGGGTGATGTAGGTTCAGGAAAAACTATGGTAATCCTTGCTTCTGTGATGATGGCACTACCGCATATCAGTATACTTATGGCACCTACATCACTGTTAGCACTCCAACTGTATGAAGAAGCACAGAAACATTTGCCAAAAGAAGTAAAAATAGCATTGGTAATGCAAGGAAAAGATGAAGAGAATTATGTGGAAGCGGATTTTATCATAGGGACACATGCCTTGCTTTACAAGGAAGACTTGCCAGAAGCATCGCTAGTAATGGTAGATGAACAGCATCGTTTTGGGACAAAGCAAAGAGCAAGCCTAGAAGCTCTCGTGAGTGCAGGAGAACGAAAGCCTCACTTTATACAGTTTTCTGCTACACCTATACCTCGAACCCAAGCAATGATGGAGTCTGAGCTTCTAGATGTAAGTCTCATAACCACAACGCCTTTTGAGAGAGAAGTATTGACGCAAACGATTACCAAACCAGACTTTTCTCATTTACTTACACATATTAAAGAGGAGATTGTACAGAAACACCAAGTACTTATTATATATCCATTGGTAGAAAGTAGTACAGAAGTACCTTATATGTCGCTAGAAGAGAGTAGAGCTTTTTGGGAGGGTAAATTTGAAGGTGTATATGTTACGCATGGAAAAGATAAGCACAAAGAAGAAGTATTACTAGAGTTTAGAGAGCAAGGAAATATTCTTTTGGCAACGACGGTGGTAGAAGTGGGTATCTCTTTGCCTAAACTTACACTCATTGTCATCGTGGGTGCAGAACGTTTGGGTCTTGCCACTTTACATCAGCTGAGAGGAAGAGTAGGGCGTAACGGCTTAAAAAGTTGGTGTTATCTGTATAGTAACTATCCCGCCAATGAACGTCTTACACAATTTACCAAAACAAGCAATGGGTTTGATATTGCAAAACTCGATCTCAAGTTTCGAGATTCTGGTGATATACTCGATGGTACAATCCAAAGTGGACAGAAGTTTAAGTGGTTGGATATGGCTGAAGATGAAGAAGTGATTGTGAGGGCAAAAAATAGGTTGGGAAGTGTAGGGAAATAAAATTAGCGTGAGGGGGGGAGATGGGGTCTACCCATCTCCCATTCTATTAATATAAACCAAATTTACCATCAGCTCTTTTATACATGACCCTCATAATACCTTCATGGTCATTAAATACTATAAATTGTCTTTTTTTCTCTTCTCTAAGTGCATCAATTGCTTCATCAAAGTCCATTGGTTTGTGAAGTTCTAAATCCATAGGGACAATCTCAACTTCTTCTGTGTCCAAATCAGTCACGGCTTCAGCTTCTATACCCATATCTTTAAACGACATAATACGATGCCCTTTTATTTTATCGGCATGGCGTCTAAGTGCTTTTTTTACTCTTTCTATGGCGAGGTCTATAGCAGCATACACATCTTTATCATTTTGTGTTATTACGATGGTATTTTTATCTTTCAGGTTCACAATGAACTCAACTGTAAACCCTTTTTTTTCACTTTTTGAAATAACTGTATTGGCTGTGGTAATGTCAAGATTATATTTATCTAACACATCTACTGCAGCTTCTGCATAATTTTTAATAGCTTCTGTTAATTCAAAATGTCTACCTGTAATACTACGTTTCATTATATATCCTTTAGTGTGTAAAGTCTTCATTAACAATAAGCAATGCATATTGTTAAAATATCTCACCTAAAACAGCAAGACATGAAGTATAGATAAAACCTTATATCTATACTTAATTATAACTTAAAAGACTTAATGGAGGGTAAATGGTTTAGAGTCTTTGTAGGGTACGGCGGTTGTAGTTTATCCACGGCACTTGAGCTCTAGTAGATGCACTGAAAGATCGGGGATCATCAGGGTTTCTATAGCGTACATTGACATCAATGAGTACTGAAGGGATGCCTACAGATGTAGTACGGTTAGCGACATTTGATTCTAGTAGACCAGTATTTGGGCAGTTTATTCCTACAGGCAATCCAATATATCGCATTCTTACAGTAGTGCGGTACCCTGCACCAGTATTAGCCCCTCCTGCTTGTATCGTACCATTTAAATCTGTGTAATTTATGACAGCAGTGATAGTTCGTAGACATCCATTAGTAGCCATGTCATGACCTTGTATGGCTAAAATAGCATATTCTGTATAACTCCTTGCAAGGAGTGCGGCTTGTTCTTTGCGGTATTGCGTACTTGTTTCTTTGACACTTTTGCCTGTGAGATTAAAGACCAGTCCCGCGACACTTGCCATAAGAAACATCACAAATATGGCCGTAATAAGTGAAAATGCTTTTCTCATCGGATAACCACCTTTTCTTTACAGACAGAAATATTGGTTTTGATACCATCTAATTTCTCTGTAGCACAGAGTTTCAATCTTAGTGTACCACCTTGTTCTGAAAACTTAAATGCTGTGACATTACGGAGTAAAATGGATTTTGAAGTAGCTGAATCATCATATTGTATCCCACTCCATGGCTGATAATTGTATCTTAATTCCAAATCAAAATTTCTTACATCGCTAATGGTAGTCAGTACATTGCCTGCACGGTCGACAGGGACAAGGGCATAGGCACTCCATGCCAGTTTATAGTGATCTGATATATTGACTCCCGCAGGCATATTGGCATTAAAATTACGATTATTTCTAATGGTGACTTGATGGATACATGTCATGTTGGCATCATCATACCCGTAACATGATGGCCCTGGACTAGCAAGGGTGTTTGAAAAAGCTTGACCTCCTAGGGAAAATAAAAGTGCAAGTGCAGGTTCATTAGTATTACCAGCTAGATTTTGGATGATAGTTCTTGCAGTATTTAATCGTGAACCAGTTGTGCGAATTCGTGTACGCGTGGTTGCAGCAATGTCTGCATATCCACTCCATCTTGGTTGTGTTCGTGCGGAAAAACTCTCTTCATCATAGCCAATCCACTCTAAGATAAAACGGTCTTTATTACTCGAACCGTAATTGATATCTTGCAAGGGAAGGAAATAATCAACTGCGCTTGTGTCAGGGTCTCGTGCGATGGTCGATGAAGTGATACGGTAGGTTAGTCTATTCACTATTTGGTTGATAGCAAGTTCAGTCTTAATGGAAACATTGTGCATCGCTTTTTGTGTGATATAGTTTTCGTATACCTGTACAATGATGCTTGAGCCTATTGAAGAGACCACCCCGAGTATGACAATAGCAAATATCAATTCAAGGAATGTAAAAGCTTTTCTAAATATATGAAGTTTCATCTTTGTCCTTAAGGTAGCGTACGCATATTGACTAATGGGATAACCCTTGAAGCGCCGATATTACATGAAAAAGCGCTCAGACTAATATTTTTACTGTACTCCGAAACACCACTTGCTGATGTGAGTCTTACAGTGATGAGTTTTATATCTGTAGAGGTATTGGAAATTCTAAATGGATTGTTAAACACCACAGGTTGTGCAGTGTAGTCTGAGGTAACATCTATACCATATGCAATTGTCGTCGCCATGGTGACGTTACTATCTATATAATCACCTTCATTGTCTGAGATAGTGACATTCTCACCACCATAAAGTGTAAGTGTATATGCTTGAGCATTAAAGTCATCTATGTCATCTAAGTCTCCACCTTCAGAGCCTAATATATTGGAAGCATCTTCAAAACCTGTCCCCAAGGCATTATATTGTCTTGTATAGTTTATGTCCCTATTGACAACACTTAATGCGGGATTTCCTGCAACGACACGCAGAATACCATCACCAGCAATATCACTCGTATCATTTTCATCCCAATGATGTGTGAGAATGAGATTGATATGGGAAGCTGCTGCAGCGATAGATTCTTGCTGTAAATTGGTATTGATACTTTGTACTGACTGACCTATAATCATAGGCGCACTTAGCAGAGTAATACCTATAATGACTATGGCAAAAATTAATTCTATCATTGCAATGGCAGGACGCAATACTATTGGTTTAAAATGCTGAAACATAATGTGCTACCATTCTAGGCGTTTTCTAATATTGTCATAACTGGCATTCGTATCAACTTTCATACCTGTATTACCTTTTCCTGCCCATCCGCCACCACCATTATAATTAAGTATGAAACTGGGTAAATTATTGAGCTCTGCTGGATTATAATTTAACCATGGAACATTAGGTCTTACTTCTATTTTTGTACGGTATGGTCTAGATGTTGTAGAGTTTATGGTGAAAGTAACATCTGTTCTGTTGATGTCTCGGTTAAGGTTGACAGGTGCTCCAGGTGACACAGTAAGGTTTGTAGCCCCTTTTGGGTCATTAAAATTGGCGATAAGCCCATCTGCACGAGGAGAGTTGTGTCGGGTATTTATCCACCATGTTTGTGCAGTCCTTACACTAGAAAGTGCTAGTCCATGCAAAGTACAATCCATGATGGCATCATTACAATATGCCTCAACATAAAGGGGCACAACTTGATTGTCTACTTCAGAATCTATAATATACACATCTTGACTAGAAACAACACGACCATAGTAAAAGTCAATCGTTCTATTGATGTCTGCAGTGCCTTCTGCAGTATAGTCAGACTTCATTTGTACGTTTGATATTTCTTGTGGTGCAGATGCTTGATGTCTATTGAATCTTACTGCGACTGGGTTCATGACATGTTTAGTAGGCTTTTTAAAATTATAATAGAGTCTCAGTCTGGCAGAACCATTTTGGTCATCTTCAAATTCTGTTGCTGCGATAGTAAATGAGGTACTTGTGTTGGTGTCATTGTTTTGAATTTGGTAATTTGATTGGAGTAGGCTATTGAGATATTGTCTTTGGAAATGTATCTTGACTTGTGTACCGTCATCCAAGTTTTCAGCAGAAATATTATTTTCATCTATAAGGTTGTTCTCACGGTATACACTTCTATTGATATCAAAAACAACAGGGGAAGCATAACAACCCGTTGTGAAGTTACTGGTTCGTGTACCTCCACTTGCTTCTGCCACAATGTTGCCTGTAAAAGTAGCTGACATATAAAGATCAGTGATTGAGGTGGTATTAAGTTCATTAACATAGATAAAATTATCACCATTGGTAGGAACATTGAATGTGATATCTGTTAGGTTAAAACTAAATGGATGAAAGCGTAAAGGGATATCTCGGTATGTTTTGCTAGCGGTGATAACATTAGAACTAATGGCACATCCAGACTTACTGTCACCATCAGGTGAGAGAGAAGAACTTATAGTAATACAATCTTCAACATCGGGAAAAGTTTTATATGGGTATCTTCGTTGGTCTACAATGGTCCAATTGTTGTCTTCAATATGATACCGATATTCACCCACATTACCATTGCTGTATTGGTCAAATGCTTGAAGTTGTGCGTTAGTATTATTATCTTCTACTGAAAACCTTAACTGCCCTCGGCGGAACATCATATCTAAGTTACTGTTGTTGGTATCTGCACATCCAGTCTTTGTACTGTTAAACTGAAACTGTGATATATAATCAGGGGTAGAAGAAGCTTTAAAGTAAGCATAATATCCAGTAGCATTATTATCAGAACCATACTGGGTTGCATTTCCTTCTAGGATGTAGTTATAACCTGCTGCGAGATCTAGAGGTGTGTTGCCAGCGTTGTCACCTATGGTTACCAAAGGAGCATTGGGAAGAACTGACTGATTGTCATCTTGAATCACAAGGCTATAAGATGCAGGTCTGATAGCAAAATTATCGCGTGAACAAACAGGTCTCGCAAAATAGTCTCTAAGACATTGATAGCAGTCACCAGAAGAACACGCTGTTTGACATATATAGGGTGCAGTATCTGTTATATCTTTTATTTCATTGTTGTATAAAGTTTGGAAACAAGCATTATCGTTTTGATTACTACAGGTATGAGGAAGTATACTATCATTGGCATCAACTAAATACCATAATCTAAAAGCAGCATTTTGTATAGCTCTTGGGGTTAAAAAGTTATCAACATGGACACGTGAACTAGGGGGAGATGAAAATGTGACAAACTGTCCATTTCCTACTCTGTTTGGCTCTCTACAGGTAAAAATAGATTGGTTACTTTCTGTATATTTTCCTGCATCAATGAGTTCCAAATCTACAGTGATATTTTCTATATCTGCTGGAAGTGATGTGCTATTTGGGTCATAGCTTACGACATCAATATCAAAGGGACGGTTTGAGATTTGGGTATAGAGGACATGTTGTTCCGCAGCTGAGCCAAGATGGCTGTTTCGTCGCTCAACATTTAGTGATCTCCAAATAG
>JALSHU010000025.1 GCA_026982075.1 Sulfurovum sp.
AAAGTGGTTTCCATATAGTCACCATACGTTGGTGCTTGTTGCATCAAAATACCGACAGCTACACGCTCTCCCATACGAAGAGAGTCATAATAATCAGAATAATAATGCACCCCAGCCATGTTTCGTCCTATAGAAATATTTGCAGCAAGTTTATCTAGCTCTCCTTGAATAGTAAGGGCACCTTTAAATTTTTTATCTTTGACTAGCTTAGAACCGTCAGAATTAGGTACAAAACAGATAGGTTTACAATTAGAATCTAATAGTTTTCTTTCGATATTGCTATCGTTATCTTCAAACATTTCAAAAAATGCTTTTAGCATAGTGATACACCCGCCTGCAACTGTTGCATGTCCTGCTCCATATGCTGGGTGCATAGGTGAGCCTTCAGGGAATGCCATAGGAAGTAAAAGGTTACATTTATCAAATGTATTAGGCGTTACTGTTTTACATTTGCTTGCTTCACATTCGAGAGCTTTTGCGCTCATTGCATTTTGTTCTTTATTGTGTTGAATGATGGCATCTTTAAGTTTTTTCGGAATTTCATCGAAAGATTTTTGAAATGCATCTTCGGCACAATCAAGTAGATGACCTTCACCTAGACACGTGAGTGTAAACCTTCCTCCCATTGCTTCAGGTCTAGCACGTCTATGATAATTAAACTTTTGACGACGGACTGCTTTTAGACATCTAGAAGAGACTTCTGTAAGTAGAGACAATATATGAGGTCCTCCAAAAGTTGCAAAAGCATCTCTGTTGCCAGAAACGCTAGGTTCAGGGAATCCTTTTGAGTGTTTTGCTCCTGTTGAAAGTAAGATGAGACAAGCATTAAGGTAGGCTTCATAGAGTTCATCATAGTGAACATAGGTTGCCAAATCTCTAGGAGTAGTAATAAAGCGACGTTTTTCTTCAAAGAGGTCAATGCCTTTGGTATTGGCACCATTTTGTACGTCAAGCCAGCTACACCAGTCTGTCATATAGTCTAAACAGTTTTTATGTGTGATGGTACGCTGATCTATGGAGAGTGTTCCATAAGTGATGAAGCCATCTTGCAAATCAAAAGTGGATGATATGCCAGGAAAACTAGATGCACCACCACCAGCTCCCGTACGTGAGTTTACACCGATAAGCATAAATTGTGAGAGATAAGGTCCCTCATGTGCCCCAGCAGTTGAGCCTCTAAATACATTTTCTGTCGTAAGACTCCCATCATGGGACAGGGTACGAGCATAGCGTCTGTTAGCTTCAAAACGGTTCAACCCAGAAATGCTATCACTGTTGCATGGCGTGGAAGAACTACGATTCTTGCCTGAGTAAAATGGCATTTTATTTAGCAAGTCTACAATTTGACTAGAAGATAAAATAGATTTTCCTGTTTTGTAGTGTTCCTTGCAGAGTTGTTCACTGCCTCCATCACAAATAGTTGTAAATGGCACATCACGCAGTAAGGCAAGGCTGTACACTTCTGCCATCTCTGCACTAAGCTCACTAGAGCCTACTCGAGGAGCAGGAGGCATCCCCACCGCTCCAGCATCAGGACCCTCTAGCTCATACACGTGTCCAGCACGAGGACTTTCCCATGCTCTCCATTTAAACTCTTTTGTATTTTTTCCGTCACCGCAATTTGGGCAAGACTTATCAGTCATTTTGACAGGATTTTTTCTAGTGCAGTAATAGCGTACATCATGCATTTTAGCTGAAACGACATGCTTCTCAAACAAGGTACGGTCAGCAGAATTGATTGCCTCAACAAGGTTATGATAATCTTGAGGGTGTTGTAACAAACCCCATTTATTGTGCAATAACCCCTTGGTAAAGTTCGCAGGATATAAGTTTGGGTGATCAGATTCTTCATGATTACTTTTTGACAATGCTTGTGGCTGTAATCGTGATATCTCTGTAGCTAAATCTCTTATATTTTTGGCAATACGCGCACGCTCAGATCCTGCGGGATCTGGCTCCGAATATGGTAACTTCATAAGATTTTCCTTTTCATTCATCAATAGTTTAACCTTCGTTTGGCACCTCTTGATAAAAGTATGACAAAAAAGTGTAACGAATCGTGAAAAATGGAGACATCGATCAAAAGAGATTTATTTAAGTACATATCCTTTGCCATATACAGCATCTATACAAACATCAGGTAGTTTTTTTCTTAGATGAGAGATTTGGTTTTTGATGGAGTCCTTGGAGATCTCTTTATCAAAAGCATCTTCCCATACCGAAATCATAATATCTTCATAAGATACGGAAGTACCCTTATTTTGGATTAGGTATTTCAGTAGACGGAGTTCTTTTTCTGTGAGGGTAACATGTATATCGTTTATGCGAAGTACTTCTTGTTCTTTGTTCCATACACAAGTAGCAGATAGGTTGACGAAGCGAGAGGGGTTGAGTTTGAGTTCTTCTGCTAAAAGCTTCATCGTTTCTTTAAACAGCTTAGGTGCTATGGGTTTAATGAGGTATTTGGTGAGTTTAAGCTCAGTGGCTGCAAGAAGCTTTTCTTTTTCAGTATGAGCAGTCAGCATGACTATTTTAACGACTTGGTCTTTTTGTCTGACATTTTGGGCTAATTCGAGTCCAGAAAGAAAAGGAAGGTTTATGTCTAAAAGCAGTACATCAGGATGGTATTTTTCATATAGAATCAAACCTTCTTTTCCATCGGATGCTACGAAGACAGTGTCGAAATAACTTTCCAGGTATTCTGTAATATTGGCTTGTATTTCTGGCTCATCTTCCACGTAAAGTATAGAATGGTTTTGTAGTATACTTAGCATGCTTGATCCTTTATATTGCTAGATTATATTTGAGTATGGCATAAAAGTGTAACCAATTGTGAAAAATTATTATTTAGGTATAAGTATAATAAATTTTGCACCTTTTTTTGTATTGATAACGCTTAAAGAACCATGCATATTTTGTTCAATAATGATTTTGGAAATATATAATCCCATCCCTGTGCCTCCTGTGGCGTCTTTGGTTGTAAAATAAGGGTCAAAAATTTTATCTATATATTTTTTTTCAATGCCTCCTGCATTGTCCTCAATTGTGATACTAAGATTATGTTCAGTGATTTCTATGTCTATCCATATGTTTTTTACGTGGTTTTGATATGTTTTGAGTGCGTCTATAGCATTACTAAGTAAGATAATAATGACTTGAATAAGTTCATTGTTATAGCCATAGAAAGTGAGTTTTTTATTTTCTTTCATTTGGACGTTTATATCTTTTAGGGGACCTTCAAAAATCTCAAGGGCTTTATTGATAGATGCATCAATAAAAAAATGTGTTTTTTGTTTATCTGTTTTAAGTAATGCTCTAAAGTCTTCAATGGTTTGAGACATATGTGTAGTGAGGGTAATGACTTCATCTATTTTATCTTCTAAATAGCTGTCAGGTTTTGTTTTCAGTTCAATGGCTCTATCCATATTCATTAAAATGGCATTGATATTCATGAGGGGTTGTCTCCATTGGTGTGCGATAGAGTCTATCATCTCTCCCATACTGGCAAGACGACATTGTTGTAGGAGCATTCGTTCTTGTTTTTGGCGTTGTTGTACTTCATTTGAGACATTTTTTCTGAGTTTATCATTTAATGAAAGAAATTCTACAGAATCTTTTTCAATTTTTTCTAAAAAGAAATACGAAAAAGCAGTAAAAATAAGAAATGCGTTAAAAAATGTAAAAAGTGCTAGTTTAGAGTAGCCTAGATCATGATAGTTATTGATAATAAAAATGCTAGATAAAATGAATAACATTAAAAGAAGACCATATTTTTTGCCAATAAAAATAAAGCTGGCAAAAACAACGAGAAAAAACCAAATTAATCTTAATTCATCTTGTACTGCGGTAAGAAGAGCAAAATAAAAGAGAGCAAGTGTACTTACAAGGGTAAGATTGACTACAAAAATATAAAAGTTTTTTTTACGTAAGAGATAGATAGCACCGAGTGTCATAATTGCATATCCCAATAAAATATTTTCATAAAGAGGACTAAAAGTGATTAAATGAAACCGTGAAACTAAATAGTTTAAAAGGGTAAAAAGAGCAGCAATAAGTAGCAGAGAATTAAGCAAGGAAAAGCGGAATTTTTGTAGGTTTTCATTTTCAGTAAAGTGATGTCCTGAGGTTAAAAAATTGTCTAAAAATTGTAACATTTGCAGGTATCCTTTTAGATGACTTAGATACTTATACTACTATAAAATAACCTTTTTATCAAAATTTCGCTAAAATCACGCAATTATATTATAAACGTAAAGGAACGTAGTGAAAGTGACTGTAAAGAAAATAGATGATGCAAATGTACTTGTAAGTGGTACCCTTGACAGCAAAGTGATTGAAGAAAATGTTGATAAACTGGCAAAACAAGCTGGTAAAGAGATGAAAGTAGATGGCTTTAGAAAAGGTAAAGTACCTGCACATGTAGTCAAAAAACTACATGGTGATAAGTTGATTCAAGATGCAGAAGGTGAAGCATTGAGAGAGCTTATTGATGCTGGAACCAAAGAAGCCAAAATTAATCCGTCTGATATTATAGGGCAACCCGCATTTAAAAAATATGACAAAACTGATTCAGGTATAGAGGTTGAGGTAGAGATTTCTGTACGGCCTACATTTGATTTAGATGGATATATGGAAGCAGTTCCTTCTTACGAGAAACCAGCAGTAGACCAAAAAGAAGTAAACAAGAAACTTGAAGAGATGGCAAAAAATCAAGCGCCATATACAAAAATCAAAAGAAAACGTATGGTTAAAGATGGCGATATGGTTGTCATAGATTTTGAAGGTTTTGTGGATGGCGTAGCTTTTGATGGTGGTAAGGCAGAGAAGTTTAATCTTAAGATAGGTTCAGCGCAGTTTATTCCTGGATTTGAAGATCAAATTATTGGTATGAAGTATGAAGAAGAGAAAGATGTGACAGTTACATTTCCTAAAGAGTATCAATCAGCTGACCTTGCAGGTAAAGAAGCAACGTTCAAAGTGACACTTCATGAGATTCAAGAGCAAGCAGAAGCGCAAATAGATGATGCATTGGCACAAAAACTTTTAAATGACGAAAAAGCAACACTTGACACACTTACAGAAAAAGTAGAAGCACAAATAGAGACGGCTGCATTGTCTAAAATATACAATGATGAGTTAAAACCACAATTGATTGAAGCATTGGTAAAGAAGTTTGATTTTGCACTTCCAAACAACATTGTTGAACAAGAAATTGATGCAAAAGTGAATGCAAAAGCACAAGCAATGAGCGAAGACGAATTGGCAAAAGTCAAAGACAATGAAAAAGAAATCAACAAACTGCGAGACTCTGTAAAAGATGAAGCTATTGCTTCGGTGAAGGCGACATTTATTGTGGATGCTTTAGCGAAAAAAGAAGAAGTCAATGTTGAAGATCAAGAAGTATCTCAGGCTATTTACTATGAAGCGATGATGTCTGGGCAAGATCCACAAAAAATGATTTCATATTATCAGGACAACAACCTACTCCCAGCTGTTAAAATGGGGATGATTGAAGATAAACTCTTTGGTAAAATGTTAGGTTTAGAAAAATAAATTTATAGACAAGTAGCATGATAGCTACTTGTTAACTAATCTAATGTATATTTGAGCAGATATAAAATCTATTTAACTATATATTATTAAAGGTGAGAAATGAGCTATATTCCATATGTTGTAGAACAAACAGGCAGAGGTGAAAGATCGTACGATATTTATTCACGATTACTAAAAGACCGTATTATCATGTTGAGTGGAGAGGTGAATGACCAAGTGGCATCTACTATCGTGGCACAACTTTTATTTCTAGAAGCACAAGACCCAGATAAAGATATCTATTTTTATATCAATTCTCCAGGTGGAGTGATTACTTCTGGACTTTCTATGTTTGATACCATGAACTACATTAAGCCAGACATTGTGACTATTTGTATGGGTCAAGCAGCTTCTATGGGAGCATTTTTATTGGCTTGTGGAACACCAGGTAAACGGTATGCACTCCCAAATGCACGTATTATGATTCACCAGCCTTCAGGTGGGGCACAGGGGCAATCAACAGATATTCAGATACAGGCACAAGAGATTCAGAGACTTAAAGATACCCTTAATAAAATCCTTGCAGAAAAAACGGGTAAAAAAGCAAAGCAAATAGAAAAAGATACAGAACGAGACAACTTTATGTCATCGCAAGAAGCTGTTGAATATGGCTTGATTGACAAAGTATTGACTAAAAGTTTTACTTAGGAATTCGTATGGTAAGAGAGATAGTTGTTTACCCAGATAAGAGACTTAAGCTTATCTCGAAAGAAGTGAAATCGTTTGATGGGGCATTGCATGATTTGCTAGATGACATGTATGATACAATGCGTGCCAAAAATGGTGTAGGGTTAGCAGCGATTCAAGTAGGTGTTGACCTTCGTGCTTTGATTATCAACATTCCTTTGGAAGGTGAAGATGGGGAGCATGATCAACCCAAAGAAAATACTTTGGAGATGATTAACCCTGTCATCACAGAACAAGATGGTTCTGAAAAATTTCAAGAGGGATGCCTCTCTGTACCAGGTGTTTATGAAGATATAGAGCGTGCTAAACATGTCAAAGTAGACTATTTTGATAGAGATGGGCAGAAGCATACTCTAGACAATGATGCATTTTTAGCTATTGCTATACAGCATGAAATAGATCACTTAGATGGAAAAGTATTTATAGAAAAACTTTCTTATATGAAGCGTAAAAAATTTGAAAAAGAGTGGAAAAAACGCATAAAATAAACGTGGTTATTTGTAAGGTTGTCTTTTTTAAAAATATGACAATTTGACATATTTTAAAGTTTTGTTTTAAATATATGTCACACTGTTAGTATGAATGCAAAAGTAGATAGTGGTACTCCACCCAACACCCCACAGCATGACAGTATAGTTCAGATAAAACAAAAACCCAAAAAAGAGGCTATTGTCAATAGGCTTACTTGTGCTACCTTGGAGGGGGTGGATGCAAAGGTGATAGAAGTTGAAGCGACTTTTACCAAAGGCTTGCCCGGGTTTTCAGTTGTTGGTTTGGCTTCAAATGATATACAAGAAGCAAAAGAACGTGTAAAGTCTGCTCTTTTGACCAATGAATTTGTGTTTCCTCCTCTTAAAATCACCGTCAACCTTTCTCCAAGTGATATTAAAAAAAATGGGACACATTTTGATTTGTCTTTGGCTCTTTTGGTTGCCTTAAATAAAAAAAGTTTTTCACAAGAGGGGCTTTTTGTATTTGGTGAATTAGGACTGGATGGAAGAGTGAAAAGTTCTTCTATGATTTTCCCACTAATTTTATCCCTTAAAGAGCAAGGAAAGATTAAAAGAGCGATTGTTCCACGAGAAGCTATTACCTACCTAAACCATATTTCAGGGGTAGAGTTTATGGCAGTGGAAACATTGAATGAAGCGATACATTTGTTTCAAAAGGGGGAGTTCGCCTCCAATGTTAATACATTTGAATATGATGCTACATTATGTAAAGTAGATGAGACATTGTATTACTATGAAAAACAGTATGAAAATAATTTTTCTGATGTTAAAGGGCAGATGATAGCCAAACGTGCTGCCCTGATCGCAGCTGCGGGCATGCACAATATATTTATGGAAGGAAATCCTGGATGCGGAAAAAGCATGATAGCCAAACGTATAAAAGATATCCTTCCCCCTGTAGAAGAGGAAGAGTTACTGGCTATTGCCAAACATCAATTCCTAGATGGTCAAAAGCCAAACTTTAAAGCTATTCGACCTATGCGTGCGCCACATCATACAGCAACCTCAGCTTCTATATTTGGTGGTGGTTCTGGACAAGCGAAAATAGGAGAAGTAGCTTTGGCTTCTAAGGGGATACTTTTTTTTGATGAGATTCCCCATTTTTCTAAACAAGTTTTAGAGGCGATGCGAGAACCCTTACAAGATAAAAAGGTACATATCGCAAGAGTAAATGCAAAGATTGTATATGAAGCAGATATTATGTTCGTGGCTGCACAAAACCCCTGTCCTTGTGGAAACCTTTTATCTAAAATAAAGTCTTGTCGTTGTTCTGAAGTAGAAATAAAGCGGTATCAAAATAAACTTTCAGACCCATTTTTAGACCGTATAGATCTTTTTGTGGTGATGCAAGAGGTAAACAAGGATGATAAAAGTGATGTAAGTTCTGAAGCCATGCATCAGGTAGTGATAGAAGCATTTAAAAGGCAAAAAAAGCGTAAACAAAAACATTTGAATGGGAAACTCTTAGAAGAGGAGATAGAACTGTATTGTCTGCTTGAAGATGATGCAAAGAAGATACTTGAAAGTGCGATAGGAAAGTTTGGACTTTCTCACAGAAGTATTGCTTCGGTAAAAAAAATAGCTAGAACCATTGCAGATATCAATGCACATATGAAAATAGAAAAAAAAGATATGCTGGAGGCGCTAAGTTACAGAAGACGCAAATAGTTTGTATGGCATAATGGTCCAACGGATCATTATGCACATATGAGTTTGGTGACTATAAAACCACCTACGACTAGCCATACAAAAATAGCTGATGCCGTGTAGAGAGGAGCTAAACCTAAGCCTTTAAATTTTGAGAATATTGTGCCCATACCTAAGGCAGTCATTGCCATCGTCAATAAAAAGGTATCTATTTCGTTAATGAGATCTACAATATACAGGGGGAGAAGTTGTAAGGAATTAAACCCTGAAACAGCGATGAAGTAGACTGCAAACCATGGAATAACAAGTTGCATTTTTGTATCTTTTTGTTCGTCTTCTTTTCTTGAAGTATAGGACAAGTACAGCCCTAAAAATATCAGCATGGGTGCTATCATAATCACACGTGTCATTTTGACAATTACTGCATCATTTGCCATCTCTACAGCTGCATTTGGGATGGATGCAGGTACAGCAACGACTTGGGCTACTTCATGAATAGTTCCTCCTACATAGATACCAAATTCTCTGGCGGTCATATGTAAGAACCCAGTTGCATTTTCAAATATACTGGTGTAAAGTACAGGGTATAGGAACATAGAGATAGTACCAAAAAGAACAACCATTGAAACGGCTATGGCGGTTTTATGTTCTTGTGCTTTGAGTACAGGCTCTGTTGCAAGTACAGCAGCTGCACCACATACCGCTGCACCAGAAGCAGTAAGGATGGAGGTATCTTTTTCCATGCCAAATACTTTATATCCTAGCCATGAACCTAATATCAGGGTACTTGTAAGCATAATAAGTGACACTAAAAACCCATCCATCCCTACTTCAGCTATTTGTTGAAAGGTGATTCTAAACCCATAAAAGACAATGGCAAAACGTAAGATTTTTTTGGCAGAAAAGGTAACACCACTTTGCCATGCTTTAGGCATTTGGTTGTGTAAAGTATTGGCATAAAATATACCCATAACAATACCTATAACAAGTGGAGAAAGTCCTAGTGATTGGATGGGAGAGAGAGATGCAATAAAGGTGGCAGCTGCAGCAAAGATAGCAACCAGCAGTATGCCATTGAGTGTACCTTTGTATGGTTGTTCTAAAAATGTCATGTATGTATTCCCTATAATCTTCAAGTATATTGATAATTTTTGTAAAACTATACTATAATATTGATACAATAAACAAATAAATTTTATTGTTTATAATAATCATTAAAAATGAATTAAAAGAGTAAAGATGAGATTAACACTAAGACAGATGGAAATTTTCCTGAATGTAGTCAGTGAAGGGCACCTTACAAATGTAGCAAAAAGTATGAACTTAAGTCAATCTGCTATATCTATGTCCATAAAAGAGCTAGAGAGTATACTTGGACGACCCGTCTTTGATAGAATTAATAAAAAATTAGTGCTTAATGAAGTAGGACGGGCCTTTCATAAGGAGATAAAGCCAATATACAAAAAACTTTCAGATATAGAACATGAGTTTCAAAACTCTGAAAATAAAGGGATTATACGTGTGGGTGCCAGCACAACGATTGTTGATTATCTGATGCCTGCGATTATCTGTTCCTACATGACGGCATATCCTGATGTCAAGATAACACTTAAAGAGGGAAACACCCAAGAGATTGCGAGCATGGTGCAAGAAGGGCTGATCGACATAGGTTTTGTGGAAGGTTTTGTATCAGGTGCAGATATCATTAAAGAACAAATAGGTATCGATGAGCTGATTGTCATTACTGAAAACAAGGAAATAGCAGGCTCAAAACCAGTTTTCATAGATGAACTGGCACAAATGCGTTGGGTTCTGAGAGAAGAAGGATCTGGGACAAGAGAAGTTTTTTTGGATTATATTAAAGAAAAAGTAGATAATCTCAATATCTTTTTAGAACTTGGGCATACCGAGTCTATCAAAGGTATTTTAAAAAATAGAGAATGTTTGACATGTATTTCAAAAATATCTGTGGAAAGAGAGCTAGAAGAAGGAAAGCTTTTTCAAGTAAATGTGAAAAATTTTGATTGCAAGAGAGACTTTTTAATGATATATCATAAAGACAAATATCACAGTGCTTTGTTTGAAAAATATGTTTATTTTGCAAAACAACTTATGAGTAAAATGATAGGCTAAGAGTCTTTTTGATGTGTGAATAAAGTGTGAGAGGTAAGCAGTTTTTGATACTCCTCTTGTGTATTTAGATTTGTAAAAGGGGTATCGTCTTCAAAGAAGACTGTTTTGCTAGGGGTATCCCGAAGTAAACTGCTGAGGCGGTGCTTGTTTAGCGAAATATTCTGCAGTACAAAAGGTAAAATTGAACGTTTATAGATGCCACACAAAGGTTGTAAACCATTAGGGCTTTGAGCAATGATGGCAGATGTATTTGCATGTGTATCATGAGTATAGGCTTCCCATAATTTGTCGATGACATACCTGTTGACTAGAGGTGCATCAACGCTTAAGATGAAAACAGCATCTGTTTTAAGTATTTGAAAAATAGACGCTATGCCGACTAGAGGGGAGCTTTCTTTATAGATGTCTTTTAGGATAGGGCAGTTAAAATTAAACTTGTTGGATTTTGATGAGAGATACACCGTCTTAAACCATTGGGATACTTTATTGTATTGAAATTCACTGAGCGACGTGTACCCAGCAAAAGGAAGTAGGGCTTTATCCGTACCCATACGAGAACTTCTTCCACCGGCAAAAATAACAGCGGGAATAGTATATTTCATGCGATCTCTTTTTTACGTTTTTGGTGTATTAAAAGTACCATAAATGCCATAAATGTGATGATGGATTCTACTAAAAAAAGAAATTCTCCATAGATTTGTCCTGCAAGGATGGCACCCACTGAGCCACCTAAGCCAAAAGCAATACCCAAAAAAAACTGCTGTGCAAGTTTTTTTTGGGTGTAGAGTGAAAAAACATAGGTAATCGCAGCGGTATGGTACAGTGCAAAGCTAACTGCATGCAAGGACTGTGAGGCAAAAGTTATGACAACAGAATCTGGATACAGATAAAGTAAGATCCAACGGAAGGCAGTGACCAGTGTTGCAAATTGCAAAATATTGAGTAAATTTCTTTGTAGTAAGGGACCTTGGAAATAAAGCATTATAATTTCACATATGACGCCAAAACTCCACATCCATGAAATCATCTCAAGCGATATCCCGTAAGAAGTTTCATAAATGGTAAAAAAGTTGTAAAAACCGCCAAAACCAACTTGCATCAAAAATATAGAAATCCAAAATGCCCAGTATTTTTGAAGAGAAAATGTGATGTCGTCGTCTGCAATGGCATGGGGAACATGGTCATGTTTTACCAGAGAAGCACCAAAAACAAGTGTTAACACTGCTGTGCCACAAAGGTAGTAGAGTGCTTCTTGAGGTGTG
Organism: Sulfurovum sp.; assembly: GCA_026982075.1. Lineage (GTDB taxonomy): Bacteria > Campylobacterota > Campylobacteria > Campylobacterales > Sulfurovaceae > Sulfurovum. Next base: position 11,834 of record JALSHU010000025.1, read on the forward strand.
GTCAGTACCTTTCCTAGCCATAAGGCAATACCCATAAAACCCAAAGATCCCCAAAGCCTGACTTTCCCGTATTGACTTCCGGACAAGGCACTTAATGCAATGGTTTCTACATAAGGCAAAGAGATACCCATAGCAGCACCAAAGAGAAGGTTAGCCAATAAATAGAGCCAAAATTGTGATATGGTTCCAAGAAATAGAATACTGCCAAGCACGGTAAATATGAGTGCTATGATATATACACTAGGAGTTAAGGCAATCCAATGACGGAAGACAAAAGGGAGTAAAAAACGCATAAAAGGTGCTGCAGCATATATGATACCTACATCAAAGGGACTGTACCCAAGTTCAAGCAATACTTTGGGCATGAATATAATATAAATACCAACAAGTGCAAAATAGAAAAAATAGTATGCTCCCAAAAGAAGGGTAAAGGGAGAAATAATCGAAGGCTTTTTTGTCATGGTTTATCTATAACTGCTGTACGTGTTAAAAGATCATGCAGTGTTTTGGCATCTTTCCTAAAAAACATCATAAACCATCCAAAAAATGAAAAAAAGGAGAAGACAGCACAGCTATTTCTCAAGAGTATGATAATGGGGGTGGGTTTTTCTCCTGTTTTGTCATCAATGATTTGAAGATTATACGCACGGTATCCAGGTGTCTGTGCTGTTTTTATCATAAATAATGTTTGGACAATGACCAAAGGGACTAAGATATACAACCATCCTTGTAACTTGGCTTGCGCAAAACCTTCTCTGCCGTCCATTATCAGGTAAAAGACGATGTACATAATGGGCATGACAAGCATAAAAGAGTCTGTGAGAAAAGCTTTTATCTTGCTAGAGGCTTTTGCATAGGGGTGTTGTGAACTGATAGTTGTTGGCTTAGATATCTTCTTGCCTTGTTTGATATCTCTAAATCTTTGTTTTGCCATTAAAAATCCCAGACAATAGCGCCATAAAAACCTTTAAAATCCATATCTGATTTCAGACCAGAATTTAAATCGTCACTATCAATATGTATGACTTTGTATCCAGCTTCCAAACCAAGCCCCATCATAAAGGTATAGCGTGCAGAGATTTCATAGTCATAAAGGGTGATATCACTGTAGCTTATAGCATTGAGTTCGGCCTGCAGGGAAATATCATCCGTGGTTGGAAGATTAAAACGGGTTTTGGCATAAAACATAGGCACCCATAAAGAAAAGTTTACTTTCGCTTTTTGTAGACGAGTAGTGTTGTCAATGTCACCAGAAAGATAGCGTGCGGTCAAACCAGCATCAATTTCTACCCAGTTATCTAACAGTTCATAATAGAGTGTAATATCTGTCATATTGATGCTCAGAGCACTTTCTAGGGTTCCTGTAAAATCGATGATATCACCCCAGTTAAACAATGTCACATTTTGTGTCCCATCATGAGAAAGTTGGGTATATCCAAGTTTTACATTAGGGAGGAATGGTGCAGGATGTTCTATATAGCCTTTAAAAACCAAATCTTGTGCATTGCTCCAGCCCAAGGTCTCTTCCAAGTCTGCTGTAGTGGGGCCATTAGTTAATGGGAGAGTATACGACGCTTGTCCGCTGGGGGTATGATTAAAAATGCCTAAGGAAAGCTCTCCTCCTGTAAAGTCTGCATAGAGAAGGCGTAAAGAGAGTAAGGGGAAAAGTATATATTTTGTCATGTTAGTTGAGTCCTTGTGTCATGGTAAAAATAGGTAACATCATAGCTGCGATAATAATCCCAACAAATCCACCAATCATAAGCATCATGAAAGGGTTGAGTAAGCTAAGTAGTATTTTGAGTTTGTCATCATTCTCTTCGGCATAGAGATTGGATGTATTGCTTAACACTTCTGCTACTTCACTGGACTCTTCACCAAGAGCAAGGGTTTGCATAAAGTTTCGTTTGAGTTTTACACCACG
>JALSHU010000026.1 GCA_026982075.1 Sulfurovum sp.
GTTGGTTTTAAGCCCTCATGGTAGATAGCTTGGTTTTTAAGTTTTTGTCCTGCTTCTTCGACTGAACTGGCACTGACCGTACCTTTTACTTTTTTACCAGATTTATCAAAACCTTTATACTTGAAGAGCATCTAAGCGTAGTCCTTATGGTTAATTGATAGTATTATAACTTTTTTAGCTGTATCTTGCTATAGTAGTGCATGAAACGATTTATAGCTCTTTATTTTCTTTTTTTGGCACTTTTATTTGTCTTTTTTTATGCACCCACTTCGATGGTGTCAACTGTACTCAATGAGGGACAAACCAAACTCACCCTTAACCTTTTAGACATCTTTTTAAAGCCAGAGCAACTTAAAGGCATAGATATATGGATAAACCCATACTACAAAATCATCATCAATAAAGCGTGTAATGGTGTCATACCCATACTCTTTTTGTTTGCTTCTGTATTGGCATATCCTTCAAGTATTATACATAAGATATTCTGGATGCTAATAGGATATATGGTGTTTTCTGTGGCCAATGTCATGCGCATTTTACTGGTGGTGTATGTGACGGAACATGGATCGGGTCAGGGGGAGTTTTACTGGTCACATGATATTGTGGGGAACGTCATACTTATGCTGACAGGACTTGGGCTTTTTGTGGCATTTATCAAAACATCTTCAAAAACGATTAGAAACTTTGAATCTTAAAATGCCAATAGATTGAAGAATGTTTATCTTTTAGTTTTATCTCATTGACGATGGCAGTGGGTCCAGGTGTTTCTGGGGGAGGGATAATTCTAATCTCTTCAGGAATGTATATATCTCTGGAACTTTTCTTTAAAATTTCACGACTTTCAGATTCTTTTATCCTAAAATGACGCTCGAGGATGGCATACGCTGTTTTATTGTCTTTGTGATGTCTTAAAATATTTTGACTCAAATAGAGAGAATCTTGCAAAGAATGTTTGTTTCGTTCTGAAAGATAGATAATATGTTTGGCATTATCACTATGCATTTTAAGTACAAATATAAAAGAGACAGAGAGGATGGCAACAGCGATGAGTATCTCAATCAGCGTAAATGCAGGACGTAAACTTTTCATTAGTAAAAATCTCCTGAATTAGAGACAGCACGGCTTTGGGCTAACCAATAATCTTTAGCATCTTCAGGAGAATCAAATCTTTTGGGTTTCCCGAAAAATGCAGGTAAAAAGTAAGCACCTTTGTCATCTTTGAGTATGATCTGTGTGGAGCTTCCGTTAGGAAAAAAGTCCATCACTAGACATATCTTTTCATCTTGATAGCGTTCGTATTCTATGCGCCTAAGTGCGTTACTACCGTCTATGGTATATGCTTGGATATTATGAAGGTCAATTTTATTTTCATAGGCTTCAAAAGCAGAAGAGACATTTTGTCTGAGGTAGCATTGGCGGCATTTGTTGATACACATCAGTGTGGTATGTTCAGAAAAAAACTCTGATTTAATAATCGTTTCTTTGAGATTCATCGGTGTCAGGGCTTTGGGTTTTGATTGACGTATTGTGAAGTTGGAAAAACCCAAAGCATAGACCAAAGAGATAATAACCACAACAATCAGTAGTTCTATAAGAGAAAAACCTTTGTGTGTGTGGTGTTGGCTTATGGGAGACATAGGATGTTATTTGTTACACTCACTAAGTAAAATATCTTTGTTCCATTCTTCTCCACCTTCTCTTTTGTCTGCGGCAAATGAGATAATCTCAATGTCTGAACCATTTTTCACATAGACAAAGGGTGTATTCCAGGCATCTTTTTTGACTTTTTTAAGATAAGGAACCACAGGGTAATTTGGATATTTATCTGCATCAGGGTTAGAAAGCAATGCTTGCATACCCTCTTCTGTATCAGGCAAAGTACCATTGTCAAGCTCAAACTGTTCAAATCTTCCTTTTAGGTCATTCATGGAGAGGCACATGGTATTTCTGGTTGCTTTTCGTTGTGAGTCCATTAGTCCTGGAGCAACAACAGCCATAAGCCCCCCGAGTATCACAATAACAATCAGTAGTTCTATGAGAGAAAATCCAGTGCGTAGTGAGGTGTTGTGTGTCATGAGCATCCTTTAGTTTGCTTTGGTATAATATTTGTTAAAATTTTACTTTAATAGAGCTGTTAGATGGATAAAACCCAAATGCCCTTTGTCACTGTTAAGCATAAAAGCGGATTTGCTTTGATGGTGACTTTTTCTGTTTTATTAATTATCATATCGTTAACAGTTATTTTGCTAAGCTACTTTAAAGAAGTGAAAAATGATGCCGCAGATACCACCGCTTTGATACAGGCTGATCTGTATTATGCAGATATCACAGGGATTTTTGATCGCTTTAAAAAGAAAAAAGATCTTTTCAGAAGGCTTTACTTATATCCTGTGCCCTTGCGTTCTCCAGATGGACGGTTTTCAATGTTCTTACGTTGTCAGCCCTTGTCAAATGGTGTCAATATCAACTGGTTGGCACTGGAGAATACAAGTGATATGAATGAGGCTTATGGTTTTGCACAAACTGTGTTTGATACGATTGCCCAAGACTATAATCTTGAAGATGCCACACGACTGCAAGAGATGTTGGTAGAAGAAATTGGAGGGAAAGAGCCATTTGTGAGTAAAGAATATAGTAGACTTAGGCAAAAAAACGGTATTATATCATACCAACAGTTTGTCCAGATAGTCAACAGATACCAGCTTGAAGCAGATGACCCTCAGGCAAGTCGTGTACCATGGAAAAAGTACTTTACTTTTTCAAGTAACGCGAAGGTAATAGATGCAGAGTATAGTTCTGCTGAACTACTTTCATTGCTATTTGATATCGATGTGCAATCCGTTCAAGAGTGGAAGAACGATCCAGAAAAAGGAAGTTTAGCATCTTTTGTACAAGGTATCGGTGGAAATTATGCCGCTAGAAAAAAAATTATAGCAGGAAAAGATTTTTTAGAAGAGAGTGAGTGTACCGTAAGGTATACAAGTACAAATAAGCAATATAGGTTTAGATTTGAATATATCCAGGGAGAGGCAAAACATTTTGAATTTTATAGGAAAAACTAAAGAGCTGCTTCTTGCTTATCCTTCTATGCAGGGCGTTACTTTACAAGAGAGTGTCAATGTGATGCTAACGCCACAGTTTTATACACTCAAGAAAGAATCTATACCCGTAAAGTATGCGTATCAGGCAAAGAAAATCGCACCATCTCTTTTTGAGGGTTTGTTAGAGCAGGGTGGGACGTATGACTATATAGTTTTCAAGGAAGAAGATATGTGGGTCTTTATTGCGTATGACTTGGACAACATTACACACTTTCTTGCTTCAAAAGGTATAGAAGCTTCTATGATTTCCAAGATTTTTTTTGCCCAGCAATGTGTAGACTCCTTTCATACACCACTTGCATTGGGAGACAAAGAAGCATTGGTTGTCTTAGATGATATTGTTGTGGTTGTTCCGCGTATCGCCTTGGGAGAGGAAGAACAGCTCTCTTTTGTATTTCCTCAAAACTGTACACCCAAAAGTGGTATCTCACTTCAAGGTGAAGTAGGATCTGTGCTTAGTAAGAAACAGGCATATACGTTGGCAAGTATTTTTGTTCTTTTTGCCATCGTATTTATGGTAGAAGGTGCACGATATGGTGGGGAGGGTGATGCAGGTGCGCAGAAGCTGCAGACACTCTATGAGGCATATCCAGCATTACAAAGTTCTTATACCAGAGAAGGTATTGTAAACAAATATAGAGAGATAGACAGTAAAGAGAGAGAAAAAAGAGATATAGTAAAAACATTGGGAAGCATGATTTTTAAAGGTGTCACCTTAACTGCTTTGCGAATAGATGAGAAAAAATTTAAAGCCCAATTTAGCTGTACCAATGCACAGGTGCTAAAACGTGTGAAGGCACTGGCAAAAAAAGCCAAGTATAATATTTCCAATACAAAAGACAATCACACTGTTGGTATCGAGGGAAGTATATGAGTTGGAAACAGTATCAAAATGAACTGATTGCCTTGGGGGCAGTTGCTGTGATGCTTTTTGCTTATCTTTATAAGCATAATCAAGTCACATCGCAAGTGACACATGCCAAAACAGTACAGCAGTCTATTGCAGAGTTCAAAGAAGTTATTGCACTGAAAAAAGTATGGGCGGACAAAAAGACAGCTAAGAAAATAGATACACTTCACACACTTATACCAGCAAGCAAGGTAAAATGGAGTAAAAAAAGTAAAAAAGTAACAGCCAGTTATACAGGTCTTACTTCAAATGAGCTCAATAAGCTTATGACAAAGATTCTTAACCTGCCTCTTATTATTACATTGTTAGACGTACAAAAAATTGGCTCAAACTATAATGTGGAGTTCAAATGCAAATGGTAAAAAAGAGTTTCTTCGCATTACTGGTTTTATGGTTAGCCATATTGTTTTTTATGCCCAAACAGGAATTGTACTATACACTTGAAACCCAATTGGCAAAAAATGGGATAAAAATAAATGAAAAAAGTATAGAAGCAGGGATGTTTTCATTGACACTGCATGAATCATCTGTATATGTAAAAGATATAAAGTTGGCAAATGTGGAAAGAGTGGAGTTTTTTACACTTCTCTTTTACACCCATGTGGAAGTGACAAATCTTGTGTTGGATGAGTCGCTTAAAAGTGTTGTCCCTACTAAGATAGAAGAAGTATCTTTGACGCATCAAATTTGGAATCCTTTGCAAATAAATGTCAAAGCACAAGGTTCTTTTGGTGCCATGCAAGGCAATATTGCATTCATTGACAGAACACTACGTTTTGATTTCAATGAAACACAAAATATTGCTATGCTCAAGCCAAAGTTAAAAGAAGATGAAAAAGGGTGGTATTATGAAACATCTTTTTAGTCCAAAAGTTTATAAAACCATTGTGGCACTGTTAATACTTCTTTTACTTGTAAAAATTGTATGGCTAGTGATTTCTCTAGTATGGTTATCATCACAGGGGATAGACCATGTGGAGCAAAAGGCTGGCAAAGCCCTTTACTATAGGGTTAAACTAACTCCCAACGAGATTGCCGCGCCCCAAACACCCACAAATAGACCATCTAGACAAGCAGGGAGTATCAATGACATTGCATTGTTGGCGATATACAATGCCACAGATACTACGGTCATTACGGTGAAGCATAAGTCAAAAACAAAGGTGCTCTCAAGAGGTGATGCTATCAATGGTTTTGTAGTAGAAGGTGCAGGAAGGAACTTTGCAACCTTTAGTAAAAATAGGAAAACATATAAAGTAATGCTGCTAAAAAGCAAGACCAACAGCCAAAGTAGTGGCGTTGCACCTTCTAGACAGAATACTCCGCCTCAAGAAGCCAAACCCAAAGAGGTGCTAGGGGATGTGACGGATGTAGGTGATCATAAACTGATAGACCGTTCACTGATAGACCATTATGCGAAAAACATGGATGATATCTATAAAAATATTGGTATTGGTGAAATTAAAGATGGTAACAACCTAAAAGGATTTAAAATCACTTTTGTGCGTCGAGGTTCTCCCTTTGCAAAGCTTGGGGTAAGAAGAGATGATATAATCAAGTCCATTAACGGACAAGAAATCAATAGCTACAATGCAGCTTTTGGTGTCTATAAGAACATACAAAATATAGAAAACCTTACCTTGGTTATTCAAAGAGGTAAAGAAGAAATGGAGCTAGAATATGAAATTAACTAAGATAATTATGAGTGTATTGCTTTTATGGTCTGCGGGACTTTATGCTGAAGATGAAAAAGTAGATGTCAACTTTAGAAACCTTTCTGTTAAAGATTTTATAGAGATGGTTTCCAAAATTACCCAGAAGAATATATTGATAGAGAGTGAACTCAAAGGGAAAATAAACTTTGTGTCAACAACCCCTATCAAAAAAAGTTCTTTGATGCCATTGGCGAACTCCATCCTCGCAGGTAAAGGACTTACCCTTGTTGACCAAGGTGAGTACTATAAGGTGGTCAAAAGTGCCAATGCTGCGGGTGAAGGACTCGATGTCAGTAGTACTATTGATGGTGATACCATGAAAACGGTCATGTTTCCTCTTAAAAACTCTAATGCAGCAGTCATTCGTGCAAAAATCAAACCACTTTTACATAAAAGTGCCAAAGTCATCTCTTTTAAAGAAAATAACGTCTTAGCCATTACTGCCAACCCTAGAACTCTTCGGTCTATCTCCAAAGTGATTAATGCCGTGGAGAAAAGAGGAGAAAAACGTTCAACGGTAGTACGACTAAAGAACTCTAGTGTCAAAGATATTTTTACCAATGCACAAAGCATGGCAAAAAAACTTTTTCCTCAGACCATTGAGAGTGAAAAGGTAGATGTTTTTAAAGATGAGGCTACAAATTCTATTATCTTGGTCGGTAAAGCAGGCAATAACAGTAAGATGATTAGATATATCAAGAAGTTAGACATTAAGGGTGAAGACCAGGCACAAAAAATGTATGTGATTCGTTTAAAAAATTCAAATGTGGAAGAGATGGAAAAAATCATGAGTAAACTCATCTCTCAGATGAATTCTGTAGCGATTAAAAATCCTAAAAAAGGAGGGAAACCACCAAGTAAAGCGATGGTGGTCTCTGACATAGAAAGAAATGCACTCATTCTTTTAGCCACAGGAGAACAGATAAAAAATATACGTGAGACGGTAAGAAAAATAGATATCCCTAAAGTACAGGTATATGTGAAAACTAAAATTGTTGAAATAAACACTAATATGGCAGAACAGATAGGTTTACAGTATGGGCTTAATGGAGGCTCAATTACAGCTAATGGACTGTTTACACTTGCAGGTAACTTGGGAGCAAATGCTTTACAAATATCGCCAGCACTGTTAGGGTTTTTGAATCAAAATAATACCACTACTCAGTTGGATAATAATGGAAATGCTATTACTACAACAGAACCAGCATTTAGATTTGACCAAACAGATACAGTTTTTGCTTTAGGTGCAAAGTTGGATTTATTATCACGTAATGGGGCAGCAAGACTTTTAAGTGAGCCTTCAGTGTTATGTACCAACAACAAAGAAGCGTCTATTTATGTAGGGCAAACAATGTCCATTTTAACACAGGGACAGCAGTCAACTCAGGCTACCTCCAACATAGTGAATAACTATTCACGAGAAGATATCGGACTGACTTTAACGGTAAAACCAAGACTCTCAAGTAACAACCAAGTAAGCCTTGAAGTAGAAACCACCATAGAAGATATCGACCCTTCTTCAGAACAAATCGTAGATAGACCTACTACCACAAAAAGAACAGTAAAAACAGATGTAATTGTCAATAATGGCGAAACCATTATTTTAGGTGGACTTATTAGAAGAGTGGAAGGTGAAAGTACGTCTAAAGTACCTTTCTTTGGGGATATCCCTATTTTAGGCGAGTTTTTGTTTACTCAGAACTCAGATGTGGAACGAGAGCAGAATGTTGTGATATATTTGACTCCATATATAGTACGAAAAAGTGGAGATTTGCAAAAACTTAAAAGTATGTTGTCTGAACTTGATGAGGTACAAAAACAATATAGTGACCAGGTAATAGATGCTTTAAACAAAAAGGCAGGTATTACAACAGATGAAAACGGTAATGTCCCCGCAGCGAGTAGACGTATCAGAAGGGAACCAAAGAGTAACCTAAGCCTATTAGAAGTAGAGGCTAACTAATGTATTTCCCTCGTCTTCAAGATGTGAACCTTGAGCCATTATGGGAAGAAGACTTAAACCATAAGTTGGCGATTAGGCATGCATTGCTTTTTTCTGAGATAGATGGGGTTAAAACATGTATCGTAGAAGAAAAAACACTGGGTGAAGCGCTGAATTATTTTTCAAAACTTTCACTTGATTATCCTATAAGTATCGTGGATGCAGAAAGTTTTGAAAGACTTAAAAATAAATTCTTAGAGATTCAAACAGGTTCAGATTTTGAAGAAATGGCAACCACTTCGGATGAACTGATAGAAGTAGAGTCAGACTTGCTAGAGTTTATACGTAATTCACAAGACCTTCTTTCGAGTGAAGAGTCTGCACCTATCATCAAACTTGTAAACTCACTATTTTTTCAGGCTTTACAAAAAGGGGCTAGTGATATACACATAGAAAGTGGTGAGCGTAAAGGGGAAGTACGTTTACGTATGGATGGGGCACTTAAGAAACATTTAGATCTTGAAAAAAATATTATTACTTTGGTGATTAACCGTATTAAAGTTATTTCAAATCTTGATATTTCTGAAAAAAGAGTACCACAAGATGGACGAACACAAATCAGTATTTCAGGAAAAACAATAGATATCAGGGTGTCTGTATTGCCCACATATCATGGAGAAAGAGTGGTCATGAGAATCCTCTCTCAAAGTGAAGATATCCCAACGCTAGAATCCCTTGGATTTGCAAAAGATGTGACGAGTGATCTCTATAAGCTACTCAATCATGCGCATGGCATGATACTTGTTACCGGACCCACAGGTTCAGGTAAATCTACCACATTACATGCATGTTTACAACATATTGCCACACCAGATAAAAATATTATCACCGTTGAAGACCCAGTTGAATATAATGCCAACAATATTTCCCAGATACAGGTAAATACCAAAGTAGGGCTTACCTTTGCAGCGGGATTGCGTTCTATTTTAAGACAAGATCCAGATATTATCATGGTAGGAGAGATACGTGATTCTGAAACAGCAGATATCGCCTTGCGTTCTGCTTTGACGGGACATCTCTTACTCTCCACTTTACATACAAATGATGCAACCTCTTCTTTGAGCCGTTTAATGGATATGGGTATAGAAAATTTTCTTATCTCTTCCACCCTCTTAGGGGTATTGGCGCAACGACTCACAAGAAAACTTTGTGCAAAGTGTAGAGAAGAAACCAGACTTGCTCCTGCAATAGCCCAAGAGATAGAAGTCCCTCATGACAATATCTATTATAAAGCTGTTGGATGTAAATCATGTGATTTTACAGGATATAAAGGAAGACAGGTTATAGGGGAGCTTTTTATCATAGATGATAATGTGAAAGAGATGATGAAAGATGGATTTAATGATTTTCAAGTAAGAGAAGCGATGAAAAAGAATGGTATGAAGACCATAGCAGATAAGTTAAGAGAGATGATGCTCTCAGGGCTGACATCTTATGAAGAAGCCATTCGTGTCGGGCTTATGGACGGATAGATAAATAAGATGGAAAACCGTAAGGCATTTACTCTAATAGAAGTATTAATTTCTATAGCCTTACTCGGTATTATTCTTGTGCCACTGTTCTCTGTGGTGGATTTAATGAGAGATTCCAACAAAAAACTACTTGAATCTTTGGATAAATCAAAACAAATTACAAAAGCCACCAAAGTACTTTTTTTAGACGTGTTGAGTTCCAATGGTAACTTGGATATACAAAAAGATGAATTTACAAGATTGTGTATAGAAGAGACAAAAAACTCTCTTTATAATCTTCCTTTGGCAAAAGTGTGCTGGGTAGTATTGAAACATAAAAATACCTTGCTGAGGGTAGAAGGAAATGCCTATACCCTTCCTTTAGGTTCTGAAGACAGAGTAGAAGTCGATTCTGTGATGCAAGGTTTAGAGCTTTTTGATGTGTATCACCAAAAAGACAAGGTACTTATACTGTTACAGCAAAAAGGTAAAGAGCCCATTAGTTTTATGGTACAAGGGGTGCGAAATCCTGTTTTGGAAGTTTTAGCAGATGGTACCAAAATCATGCGTGATGGAAGAAAAATATTACGGGATGGGACACAGGTATTTAAAGATGGCTCAAAAATATTGCCTAATGGCACACGTGTACCCGCACCCAGTAAACCTACTAAACCCAAAAATAAGAATCCAGGTAAAACAAATCCGGGGACACCTCCTCCAAACCTTGTAAAATAAAAGGATAAAAGATGCAAGAAATATATGAAAAGCTAGGATTGTTTTATCTAGGTAAAGATGTAGATAAAGCAACTATGGATACCAGTGAAGCATTGACATTGTTAAAAAATAAAAATTTTACAACCCATGCAGCTATTATAGGGATGACAGGCTCTGGTAAAACAGGATTAGGTGTTGGTATTATTGAAGAAGCAGCTATTGATAATATCCCTTCTATCGTGATAGATCCTAAAGGAGATATGGGAAACCTATGTTTGGTTGACGCCAGTTTTTCGGCTAAAGTTTTTGAACCTTGGGTGAAAGATGAAGCGATTGCTAAAGAAAAAACCCCCTTAGAATATGCAAAACAAATCTCTCATATGTGGGAAGAAGGCATAGAGTCATGGGGCCAAAATAGTGAGCGTGCTGAAAAGCTTCAAACTGTCTCAAAAACGATTTATACACCTGGTTCATCTGCTGGTGTGAGCATCAATGTGATGTCTTCTCTTGAAGTCCCACCTATGGAAGTGATGGAAGACAGTGATACATTTACGTCCTATTTAAAAAGTACGACGGTTTCATTGCTTTCTTTGGTAGGTATAGTCGCCGATCCTTTGGAGTCTAAAGAATATATATTACTCGCACAAATTGTTACAAAAGCATGGTTGAATGATGAAGATATTAATATCGAAGGTCTTATAGGTCAAATTATCACACCCGCATTTAAAAAAATAGGGGTACTCCCTTTAGATGATTTTTACCCAAAAGATGCACGTTTTAAATTGGCAACAAAATTTAATGCACTACTGGCAAGTCCATCTTTTTCTCTTTGGATGCAAGGAGACAATTTGGATATTCAAAAATTGCTCTATGATGAAAAAGGGAAAGCACAAATTGCAATTTTTTCTATTTCTCACTTGAATGATGATGAACGTATGTTTTTTGTGACGCTTTTATTAAATAAATACATTGCATGGATGCGTAGACAAAGCGGAACATCTGCATTAAAAACCTTACTTTATATGGATGAAATATATGGTTTCTTCCCTCCTACCAAAAATCCACCTAGTAAAGAACCTATGCTACTTTTACTTAAACAAGCAAGAGCCTTTGGAGTCGGGGTAGTGTTAAGCACTCAGAATCCTGTAGATTTGGACTATAAAGGGCTTTCTAACATTGGAACATGGTTTATAGGTAGACTACAGACCAGTCAAGATATCGACCGTGTGATAGATGGGCTAGGGGGTAAGGTCGGTGCAAGTTATAGCAAGAGTGAAATAAAAAAATTGTTGGCAAATCTTAAGAAACGAACATTTTTCCTGAAGTCAGCACATTTAGAAGATATTCGGTTATTTTCAACACGTTGGGTACTCTCTTATCTTAAGGGCCCTCTTAAAAGAAATGAGATTTCAACGCTGATGAAAGATCAAAAGAATAGACAAAGCATTGAGGTAAAAAGTGTTGATGTGATGCTGCAGCAAAAGAGTAATCTAGAGAGTTTTCAGCATATCGATGATTCGATTCCACAATACTTTGAGCCTGATACTAGTGGTATCAATGAATTTAGAGCCACACTGGGAGCCAAAGCAAAAGTACATTTTTACAATCAACGTAAAGGGATAGATGATGAGAGAGAACGATATTTATCTTTATCCTTAGATACTAATGAGCAGAGTATAAATTGGGAAGAAGCAAGAGAAGAAGAACCTTTTGAGAAGTACCCTCACACTGCACCTAGTAAAGCTAAGTTTCAAGCCTTACCAAAGATAGTATTAGAAGATAGAGGGTTAAAAAAATCTATACGTGAACTCAAAGAGTTTCTTTATAGAGAAGAAAAAATTGAGTTACTGCGTTGTATATCTCCTAAACTTGAATCTAGAGTGGGTGAATCTGAGGTAGATTTTCGAGTAAGAATACAAGATATCCTGAATGATAAAAAAGAGCGTGAAATAGAGAAACTGCAAGTACGCTATGAAAAAAAAGAAAAAACTTTACTAGAGAGACTTAGCCGGGCTAAAGAGCGGGTGGAAAAGGAAGCTTCAGATTCTACTTCATCAATCATAGAAACGGGTATCGCTGTGCTAGGAGCACTTTTTGGACGACGGAGTTCAACGAGTATAGGGCGAGCCATCAAAAAAGGAAGCAATATCCTAAAAGAGCGTGGAGACATGTCAAGAGCAGAAGAGAGAATGAGTACGATACAGGCAGATATTGAAGCATTAGGGTATGAATTTGAAGATACTATTGATAGTCTCAATGAAAAATATAATGTTGATAATTGTGAGGTAGAATCATTTGTAATAAAACCACGCAAGACAGATGTAGATGTGGAGCTATGTGCAGTGGTCTGGAGAGTAAGTTAGAAAGAAAAGTGCTTAACTTTTACTTCCTGGCTTCACTGCTTTAGATTTGCCCTCTTTGCAAAGGGGACAGTCTTTAGGTGCATACATTTGAAAAGTAAAATCATCAAGTGCAAACAGTGGTATACCACCAGGTAAGGCACATTCTTTTTTTGCTGCGTCATTTCCCCCTACACGTTTACAAAATCCTCTATTTGCAAGCGAAGCAAAAGCGACAACTTTTCCACCTAATGCTTCTATAGCTTCAGCAGCTTTTAATGCAGAACCTCCAGTAGTAATGATATCTTCACAAATAACGATTTTTTCGCCTTGTGCTACTTCAAATCCACGACGTAGCGCCATTCCACCTTCTTTTTTTTCAACAAAAATAGAACGTACGTCTAGTGAACGCGCAAGCTCATATCCAGCCAATACTCCTCCAAGAGCAGGCGCACATACTGTATCCACATCTATACCACTTTGCTTAATCATTGTAGCGAGAGCATTTGTAAGTAGAGCAGCTTTTTTTGGGTATTCCAATACTTTAGCACTTTGAAGATATCTACTTGAGTGATTACCACTTGCCAAAAGAAAGTGTCCCTCAAGAAGTGCGTTAGCATCTTTATATACCTGTTCAATATTCATGGTTAAACCTTTAAAATATCAGCTTCTTTGGTTTTAAAAGCTTCATCTACTTTAGAGATATGTTCATCTGTTAGCTTTTGTATTTGATCATGCGCTTTTTTAGACTCATCCTCACTAATCTCTTTATCTTTTTCAAGTTTTTTAATTTTGTCATTACCATCTTTTCTAACATTTCTAATCGACACTTTTGCATGCTCAACCATGCCTTTTGCTTGTTTGACAATCTCTTGTCTTTGTTCAGAAGTCATAGGAGGGAAAAAGAGTTTAATAAAATCTCCATCATTGTTTGGGTTTACCCCAATATTAGCTTCTTGAATAGCTTTTTCAATCACTGGCAGTAAAGTTTTTTCCCATGGAGTAATACTAATAGTAGTGGCATCCGTTGCAATCACATTTCCCACTTGTGTGAGGGCCGTCATAGTACCATAGTAGTCTACTTTAATATTATCTACAATACCTGTTGTAACTTTTCCAGTTCTGAGTGTTGAGAAGTCTCTTTTTAACGCTTGGATACTTTTATCCATATTCTCTGATGTTTGTTCAAAAATTTCATTTAACATAAGGGTTCTCCTAGGAAATATTTGAGTGAATTTTACCCTTTTTTACCTTGTTTGGTATTGAGTTGATATGAATGTAGAGTTATCTAAAGGCATCAAGAAGGGAACACTTCTTGATTTTAAATATTATTTTGTAGTGGGAGGGGTAGGAGCAGCAGGTGTTTCGCTTTTGGTATTTGCTGGTGCAGCAGGAACAGCAGCATTGTTCGCAGGAACAATGCTGTCAGTTACTGAAGCAGAGTTTGCGCTCGTGTAGAAATATCCTAATGCTAAAGTATTTACAATAAAAAGAAATGCCAGAGTAAATGTAAGTTTTGCAAGAAAGCCTGTTGGACCTTTTGCCCCAAATACAGATTCATTACTTCCACTGTATGCCCCAAGTCCTATACTTGAGCTTTTTTGTAGGAGTACGGCAATTGTTATTGCAATTGCAAGTACAATTTGTGTGATTAAAAGTGTCGATGTCATCTATACCTCTTTAGTTTGTTGAATACCCCAATAGAAATTTGGGTATAATTTTGGCGATTATACCCAAATAAGTTTGAAATAGTGATGAAGCTAAGTATGGAACACTTTTAGATAAGCGAAATATAGAGCAATAACTTTTTTAAGAGTCAAGTATAGAAAAGGTTTTTAGTGAATATAAACCTTGTTCCGGAGAGAAAGTGAAAATAAAAGAGAAACATTTAGATGCAGTAAAAGAGTTTTCCCGTTTTGCTAAAACATATGAAGCACATAATATTATTCAAGAAGAAGTAGCACATACTTTGGTTAGCCATATTACTGAAAAAATGTATCACACTATAGTTGATATAGGTTGTGGAAGTGGGGCAGTATATAAAAATATACTAAAGAGAAAGATTCATTTTGATTGTTATATGGCATTAGACTTATCAGAGGAAATGCTTTTGCTCCACCCTGAAGATAATAACGTTAAAAAAATTTGTGCCAACTTTAATCTGAAAGATACATATCAGTCGTTTAATTTAGCAGATAACAGTATTTTGCTTTCTTCTTCAGCTTTGCAATGGAGCAAAGAATTAGACTTTATTTTTGAGAACCTTTCAAAAAAATCAAATCAGGCTTATTTTGCTATTTTTACTTCTAATACATTTAAGACATTGCATGAAATAGCAAATATACAATCACCTATTTATAGTGTAGAGAGCTTGAAAAAAAGTATAGAGAAATATTATAATGCAAAATTTCAAGTAAAAACATATAAATTGTATTTTGAAACTGTTAGGGATATGTTCAGATATATTAAAAAAAGTGGTGTGAGTGGAGGAGAAAAACAACTTACCTACAAACAAATAAAGCAGTTAATGCATACGTATCCTCTGAAGTATTTAGAGTTTGAAGTATTGTTTGTTGAAAGTTATTTGAAAGCTTAATGCAGGGTAGTATCTCATAGTCATGTAACTAAACATTGACTATGAACGCAGTGATTTAAAAGTTAATCATCACCACCAAAAATTCCAAGCAGTTGTAACAGTGCTGTGAACATATTAAGGAAGTCCAGGTAAAGAGAGACTGCTGCATCTACAGGCGAGTCATAAGCGCCATTAGCAATATTTTGTGTGTCATAGATAGTAAAAAATGAAAACAAAAGTAAGATACCGGCGGTAATTATAACATGCATCATAGGACTTTGCAATAGAAATATATTGATAAGTGAAGCTATAATAATTACGATTAATGTTATAAAAAGTGGTTTTCCCCAACTTGAGTAATCAGTTTTGCTATTGATAGCAAACAGGCTTAATGCACCAAAAAGTACAGAAGTCATCAAAAAGGCATTACCTATGACAGCCCCATTACCTGCACCTATAAGGGATGCTAAAAGTGGAACCAAAGAAACACCAGTTAAGAAAGTAAAAACAAAAAGCATTGCAAGGTTCAGACCCGGTTTACCTCTAGACATACTGAGTCCAAAGAAAAGTACCAAGAGTTCAGCACCAAAGATAAACCATTTGTATTGCATTACTGTCTCAGCATAAGGCATTGTTACATATGCACCAGCAGCAGCTGCAATCATGCTTGCTGCTAAAAGTTGATATGTTTGCTTCATAAAACTGACAGATGCACCTTCTTGTACATAAGCAGTTTCTTTTGTTGTTGTATAATCTCTATCATATAAAGCCATTGTAATCCTTTAAATATAACTTAATGCAAAAGTATAGTAAAGGCAGATTAATCTAAGGTTAATCAAACCATTCATTCCCTGTCTCTACGTGACTGCAGTTTTAAATACTCTTCTTGGGCAATTCGTGTTTCCGTTTGATTCTCTTTGATTTTTTCTTTTGCAATAATTTCCTTTGATGTTGCAACTTCAGGAGTTTCCACACAAGAGGAGAAAAATAATATTAAGCATAATAAAAAATAGGGTTTCATAAATTTCCTTTGTTTGATTGAA
>JALSHU010000027.1 GCA_026982075.1 Sulfurovum sp.
ATTTCGCAAAGTACGGATGTTTATGTCTGTAGTTTGCACCGTATCATCTAAAGTGACGAGCAGTAACATATCGGCAAGTTCTCTCTCTTCAGGCACATATCTATGTGCTTGGTCAAAACCTATGAGACTTTGAAGTTCAGTATCTTTGGTGCTGATGACTTCTATTTTCCAGCCTAACATGAAAGCAGATATTTCTAAGGCTTTGAGTGCATGACCACAGTCAAGTTGCGTATATCTCCAAGAGCGTTCACCATACTTCCAAGCTTCTCTCCAAACGATAGAAGACAAAGAGACTAAAAAGCTATGACTAGGTAACGCTAAATCACTACTTGTAGCAGAGAGTAGTTCAAGCTGATGTTCTAGTGGGGCATAGTGATGCAAACCATCTTCGATGCCTTCTATGTCTTTAGCGATGATATAGGCTTCGCTTGGGTGTAAGTTACCACTTGAAGCGTTACATCGTAAAGCCCAAGATTGGTCTCCAAACTCTTTTATGGCTGCGAGTCCGAGTGAAAACTGAAAGAATTGAGATATGCTCTCTAAACATAAAGGGGCTACAGCTCTTTCTTCTTGTTTAACTTGTGTAAATATCTGACTGTATTCCAAACTCTTATTTTCAAAAGAAAGAGGTAATTGCGTTTTTTGAGCATTTGCATAACTACGATACGGATTTGGCTGTGTCGCCCAATCCATATACCCTAAAGACTTAGCATATTGGCGTTGTGAGTGTTTTGTTTCGTTGTGATAGGTATAAACCATTTGTTTGTTTTTATTCATTGCTTATAGTAACGAATAATTATAAATGTAATGAGCGTGACTTTTGGCTTGGAGAGATAGTCTAAGCACCTCAGTAGGTATTAGTGAATGTTTTTGGCTTTGGTAGGGTTGATTTAATCTAGCCTGTCAATATTTTTCTGTATAGGAGAGAAGGTTTGAAACTAGCTAGATGAATTGTCATTGTCCCATCAATATATTAGATTTACTTAGTGCGGTAGTATTGATATTTGTCAAGAAGTAAAGTTAACTATTGAACTATAATCACCCTAGAGTACATAAAGAAAACGACAATACTAAATGAAGGTATGTGACGTTTTAAAAGGTAAAAAATGAAAATAAAAACTGTAGTAATTACTGGTAATGTTGAAGGAGGACATGGAGATAATGACTTTGTCGATCTTCAGTGTGAGTTTAAGTTTGATAATGGTGAAGTTTTAAATGAAACTGTTGAAAAATTTCCTTACTCTCCATCTACAAAAAATATATGTTTTGATTTATTAGAAGATGAAATATTTGAAATAGTTAAAAAATTAAACCTAAACGATGAGGAAAAGAGACTCCTGTCACTCGTGAGTCGAGATGCACTTGAAAGACTTGTTTATAAAGTTTGGAGAACAGAAGGAAGTATTTAACCCCTCTTCATGATCTCACGTTAGAGCGAAAAACGTGTACTCTTTCTGAAATTATTTCTATGTATAAAGAAAGAATTATGCTAATATTCAGACTTTAAAGTACAGGAACACACACATGGAAATTTTTGCTTTACAATCAATCGTTGGAGGTTTTTTAGATGAAGATCTAAAAAATTTCAATAAAGTGTTTGATGATTGGTGTGTACAGTTTGAGAGCATAGAAGATGCTCAATGCATACTAGATACGCTTGAAGAGAGTGAACAGATTAAGATTGTGGAGATTACACCGCTGAGTTACCCCAAATACTTTTTCCCAAAACTACAGGGTATCATCCATGCTACACGAGAATATGAAGGAAAAATCATCTGCATCGTCGAACCACAAATGGGTATGAGTTTTCGCATTGCTATTTGTGACTTACAGACAAAAAAGGTAAGAGTACTATCTTCGCGATACAAGAGTGCCATAAGCGTAGAAGGTGCATTTGCAAATCTCTCTTTTGACCTATAAATTTTGAGGTATTTATTTTGAACTGTATTTTATTACCCAAAAACGCCAAAAGCATTCGTGATTTACAACAAATTAAACATATTAAAGAGATACTCAAATCTAAGGAAGGCGATAGTCTAAGCATTGGAGAGATTGGTGGTAACATAGGCAAGGCTACTATTACTCAAATCAATCACGATGAAGTACAACTTACGGATATCGTACTCGAGAAAAAACCACCAGCCAAACTTGACTTAACCGTCATTCTTGCTTTACCACGTCCAAAAGTGCTGCGTAGGTTGATTATGGATATGACATCGCTTGGGGTTAATAAACTAATTATTGTCAATAGTTATCGTAGTCAAAAAAGTTACTGGCAAAGCCCACTACTAGAACGTATAGATGAGTTTGTTTTTGAAGGTTTGCAACAAGCCATAGATACCGTGCCACTCATGGTTGAGTTTAAAAAACGTTTTAAACCATTTGTTGAAGATGAATTTCCTGCTTTATTGGTAGATAAAGAGGGTCATGGGGAGCAAAGTAATGCAGTGATTGCTCATCCGTACGCAACACAGACTTGGAAAACCTATCTTGAGGATGCAAAGTGTAAGACTAACACTAATGATACTATGCCAAAAGTAGTCTGTATTGGAGCAGAAGGCGGGTGGCTAGACTATGAGGTTGATTTACTTTGCAAACACGGCTGTATCTCTGTTAGTTTAGGAGAAAGGATATTACGCACTGAGACTGTAGTGAATGTGTTGCTTGGTCAGTGGTTAAAGGTCTGATAATAGTAAGAGATATAGAAAAATAGCTTAGATGAAATATCTATATTCTACGAATGAAGCCCTATATCCTACAGCATATCGTCTAATTTTGAACCTTACTCATCATCTCACCCCAGTCTCTACTAAACTTAGAAAATATATAATCTTCACCATGAGGTACAGTACATCCAGTACAGTCTTGGTGTACTTGATCTTCTTCTCTTATGGAACGTTTTCCACGTTTTGAGTTGATGGAACAAACAGAGTGAAACTCTAGATCATCTTGCATGACAGGTGACTGGTAAAATCTAAAGTGTGGACATCCACACATATAGCAGTTAAGCTCGTACATGTCGTGGCATTTGGTGTTGGTAGCGTAAAGCTCACAAAAATCTGGCTCATTTTTTACCATGTTTTCAAATATAAAGTACTGGACAACATCCCATTCATCCAGTCCTTCCAGTTTTTTCATAATCGCTGCATGCTTTTTCTTATGCTCTTCGTACCAATCATTATATGTCATTTTAATTCCTTGTAAAAACCTTTTAAAAGGTTATAGTTAACCAAATTACGAGTATCTGACTCATTGTAGGTAGTGTAGCATACAAACCTTTTTCTGATTTGACTTTCACTATTGTAGGTTGAGTATTTTGTAAAAGAGGGTTGAAATACTCATGCTTATAAAGCTATTCATAGTGTTTTATAGTATATATAGATACTTTTTTCGTCTAAATCATTTTAATGGGCATGGGAGAAAAACAAAGACAGCAACACTAACCCCCTCTTTACCAACTCTTAGATAAAATATTATCAATATATTTTACTAGGAAACCCTACAATGACACAAGCATTACTTATCGAAATAGGGCTGGAAGAACTTCCAGCTATACCACTACTTAAAATTGTAAAAAACATAGAAAAATCTTGGGCTAACTTACTTGAGAACTATAAACTTTCTTGTGACTTTGAATTTGTCTATACACCTAGAAGACTTGTACTCTTGCATGAAGCTATACCTACAAGCCAAGAGGACGCTACGGTTGAGTTTTTTGGACCTCCTTTGGTAGCCGCGGTTAAAGATGGTGAGCCTACCAAAGCAGCAGAAGGCTTCGCACGTAAATGTGGTGTAAGTTTTGATGCACTAGGGCGTGGCGAGAAAAACGGTAAAGAAGTACTCTACTTTAAAAAAGAAGAAAAAGGAGTAGAAACGGCTTCACTGTTACAAGAGATGTTAGAGAAATGGATAGCATCTATGTCTTTTGGAAAGATGATGCGATGGGGGTCAAGAAGCGATGAGTTCATACGTCCTATCAGGTGGCTTCAAGTACGAATGGATGAGAGTTGCGTACCTGTTGAGCTTTATGGAGTAGTTTCAGGGACTAAAACGTATATGCATCGTATGGTGAGTTATGATGCGATTAATGTACCAGATATGGCGGGGTACAAAATGATGCTTGCAGAAGGAGCAGTGATGCTTCAGCCTAAAGACAGAGAAGGTCTGATACTTGCACAGTTTGATGCACTAGAAGCAGAGCATAATATCATCATAGAACGTGACAAATCTTTACTTGCTGAGGTTGTGGCTATCACTGAAAACCCCAAAGCATTGGTAGGTACGTTTGATGAGCTGTTTTTAGAGCTGCCACCTGAAGTCATCATCACTTCTATGAAAGAACATCAGCGTTACTTTCCTGTGTTTGAGGGTGGCAAAATAGCCAACAAATTTGTAGTGGTATCAAATGCCTACACAAATAACTACTCTAAAGTTATAGCAGGTAATGAACGTGTACTTAAGCCTCGTCTGGCAGATGGACTCTTTTTTTACAAAAATGACTTGAAAAATGGACTTTCTACTAACGGACTTGAAAAAGTACAGTTCATAGATGGTCTGGGCACACTTGCAGACAAGATAGCTAGAGAGAAAAACATTGCGGTAAGACTTCTGGGACTATATATGGAAAAGGTCGAAGCACAAACAGGTAAAAATAATGTAGAATTAGAAAAGCTTATGGATAGAGCTATCAATCTGGCGAAAGCAGACCTTATGAGCGAAATGGTGTATGAATTTACAGAACTCCAAGGGCTTATGGGCTACTACTATGCTAAAGCATTGGGTGAAGATGTACTTGTCTATAACGCTATTAAAGAGCAATATATGCCAGTAGGTGAGGGTGCAGAGTTACCTACATCTATTTTCTCGTCTATAGTCGCAATGTCTGCTAAACTTGACACACTTTTAGGACTTTTCTCTGTGGGTCGTATACCAACAGGAAGTAAAGACCCATTTGCACTGAGACGCGCAGTAAACGGCATTGTACGTATAGTTATAGAGTATGACTTGGCATTTAACATAGATGACATCATTACCCTTCTTAAAGGCGACTATGATGACTTTGACATCAAAATTCTTATAGACTTCATCATTGAGCGTATTAATAAATCACTTGATGCTAACCCTTCGGTTATCGCTGCGGTACTTGCTTCAGGGGAGAGAGACATTAATGAGATAGCTAAAAAAGTCTCAGCATTAAATGACATTGTAAGTGCAGAGGCGTTTAAAGAGCAGTTCTCTACCTTTAAGCGTGTCGCAAATATTTCTAAAGATATAGACTTAGAAGGTGGGCTAAATATAGAAACTTCTCTCTTCAAAGAAGATGCAGAAGTAACACTTTACAATACGTATGAAAAAGTTATCAATCAAGACTACGCAGACTACAAAGCACAACTTGAAGCACTCTTTGGTCTTAAACGTGAACTTGATGTTTATTTTGATGATGTGATGGTAAATGCTGAGGATGAGGCATTGAAAAAAAATAGACTCAATATGATTGGGTCTGTGTATAAAACGTTTAAAGCGATTGCAGATATTAAAGAAATTACGGTTTAGGTATCATGCCTAAAACCTACGATACCATCATCATCGGAGCAGGCATAGCAGGGGCTACCATTGCCTACACCCTTATAAAAAAAAATCAAAAAGTACTGGTACTAGACAAAAATGGTATTGCCTCTGGTGGTTCAGGGGCTGCGGGAGCTTTTGTTTCTCCAAAGATAGGTAAAGGTTCTTCTCTTCAGACACTTACGAATGAAGCATTTTCTTTTGCTAAAGACTTTTACCTTTCTACTTGTCACGGGTATTTTCACCAAACAGGGGTGATACGTATACCTAAAGATGAGGCAGATGCTCAAAAGTTTTCAGAGTATGAAAAGTATAATAACACTAAGTATGAAAACTATAGTCAAGAGAAATTACAGTCTCTAGGTATAAAGTCAGCATTCGATAGTTTTTATTTCCCTGATGCGGGAGATTGTGACGCGGTGGGTGTGTGTCACTTTTTACTACAAGAAGTAGAAGTCGTACAGTATGAAGTAAGTGCATTGATAAAAGAAGATGGGCTTTGGGCAGTAGGTGCATATAGAGCTAAAAATATCGTTTTGGCTACAGGTTTTGAGAAAAATTTAGTAGATATACGATATATGGGTATACGAGGGACATGGGGAACACGTGGAGATTTTAGTACAAAACTTGATTTGAATGTGAGTATGCACCAGTCTATGTCTGTTGGGGCTAATCGTGAAGGCATTATAAAGTTAGGTGCTACACATGAAAAGACAGTCAAAACTCCTGAACCATGTAGTAAGGCACAAGCTTTGGCACTTAAAGAAAAATCTTCTAGACTTATAGATATTTCAGATTTAGAGCTTCAAGAAGTGTTTTGTGGGATGCGTGCAGGGTCTAAAGATTATTTTCCCTTGGTGGGAAAAGTTATAGATGTCGGCTATATGATGGAAAACTATCCTGCTATTGTGCGAGGAGCAAAGCCAGATTTAAAATATATAGATCATTTGTATGTACTAAATGGGTTAGGTGGGCGTGGATTTGTTTTTGCTCCTAAAATGGCTAAAATACTTGCAGAGTATATAGTAGAAGAAAAAGCATTGGATAAAAGAACCAATCCAGATAGATTATTTTTTAAGTGGTGTCGTAAACTCTAATTTATTTTTTCTTCCACGGACTCCATCCTGGTTTTTCAAAGATACGTGGAAAACCTTCCAGCATCTCTATAGTTCTAAAGTCTTCTTTGTATTCAAACGGTTTGTATCCCTCTACCCAATAACCTAAATACACCCAGTCAAGTCCCAGGTTTTCTGCCAATTTTATCTCATAAAGTAATGAGTATTTACCTAAAGAGAGTCTAGGATAGTCGGGGTCGTAGTAGCAGTAAACAGATGAGATACCGTCATCTACGATATCGATAAGATCTACACATACCAGTTTTCCGTCTATATGGTAGAGCAGCTCTTTTCCAAAGTCATGTGCCCCATCTACGTAGTTATCAAAATACTCTTGTCTTGTGATATCTTGATGTTTCCAGCCATCTTTCTTGGCTTTGTATCTATGATACTTGTTATAAAGGTCGATGTACTCTTGGGTCACTCTTGGGGAGTGTATAGAGATTTTTGTCTCTTCATTTCTGTTGATAGATTTTCTTTGAGACTTGGAGTACTTGTAGTCCTTGACTTTGATACGCATACTTTTACACTCAGTACAGGCATAGCAGGCAGGATAAACAAAATTTTTTCCATAGCGTCGCCACCCTCTTTGTGTCACAGCGGTAACAAAAGTTTTGGAGACAACATCAATTTGCTTGTAGTTCATCCTCATTCTTTTGTTTGGGACATACGAGCAGAGATTGTCATCCATACTAAAATCTGTTGATTGTGGGCTAAGAAGTTCTAAATTTTTTTGATCATGCATAATCATTATTATAGCAAAAATAAGGTGAAAATATGCATTTGTTAAGAGTCAGTGGTATTTTCCCATGCTTGCCACTGGGGTAGTTCAGAAATATGTGGAAAATCTTCAAGTATCTCTTGGGGTTGAAATTTCGGTTTATAGGCAAATGCTTTACAGCCATCTACCCAGTAGCCTAAATAAATCCATGGAAGATCTAAAATACCTGCTAGTTTAATTTGGTAAAGTAAAGAGTAGGTACCTAGAGACAAACGGGCGTAGTCAGGATCATAGTAAAAATAGATTGAGCTAATACCATCATCAAGCACATCTATAAGGTCAACTCCAACCAGTTTGTCATCAACAATATAAAGTACTTCTTTACCAAAATCATGTGCACCATCTACAAAATTTTCATGGTATTCACGTTGGCTTATATTACGATGTTGCCAGTTGTCAGTACGGCTTTTATGGGCATGGTATTTGTTATATAAGGTGATATGGGCTGAAGTAAGTGATGGTTCTTGTACTATTATTTTTGTATTTTTATTTCGTCTGATAGCTTTTTTTTGTGATTTGGTAAAGCGATACTCTTTTGCATTGATACGAATACTTTTGCATTCGCTGCAACCATTACATATAGGATGAAAAAAATATTTACCAAAACGTCTCCATCCTCTAGTTATGACAGCAGTAGCAAATTTTTTAGATGCATTTGAAACGTACTTATAATGCATACGGACTTTGTTCCCAGGGATGTAGGCACAGTCATAGTCTAGCATCGAAAAATCTGTTGATGGCGGGTTTAGTAAATCTAGTTCTTCGTTCATTATCGCGATTATACCCAAGTTGTAGTAAAATAATCAAAATATTATAAGGTTTTTTGTGTTTCTCTACCAACCAACATCAGGGTATTGTTACAATAGTGACTCTATCTTTTTATATAATTTTATCTCTACATTTAAGCCTAAAGGGAAACTTTTGGATGTTGGCTGTGGGGTAGGTGTCATTTCTTTACTTTTAAGTCGAGATTTCAATATTAAAACAAGCATTATAGACAAACAAGAACAGATGTTAAAGTATGCAACACATAATTATACACTCAATGGACTGGAAGTAAAAAGTTATTTGGGAGACTTTATAGAGTTACAGACAGAGGATAGGTTTGATTTTATCATCTCAAACCCTCCCTTTTATGACTCCAACACCACACAAAGTGAGGATACACATCTAAACATTGCACGATATGCACATCATTTACCCATAGAGCATTTTATGAAACGGGTAAAAACATTTTTAAAGCCTAAGGGATGGTTTATTTTTTGTTATGATGCACGGCATGTTGATAAGCTTTTACATTATCTTAAAATACATAAAATAAATCCTGAAAAGATACAGTTTGTACATTCTAAAATAGATAGAGAATCAAAGCTTGTGATGATAGCAGCACGCAATAACTCGAAATCAATGACCCAAATACTCCCCCCTTTTGTAGTCTTTGATGAAAAAGATATTTACAGAAAAGAGGTGGGAGATGTATTTCGTAGAGCAAACACACATAGTATTAAGGGTGATTTTTAGTTCTTGGTTTTTTTTGATACACTACATCCAACAATTTGATAGAAGGAATGATATTGAAATTCATGGATAATCTCATGATGCAAGAGGGGTATACATATAAATTTGATCCTTCTGCCTGTGAAGCCTGTGGTGGGCACTGCTGTACAGGTGAGAGTGGTTATATTTGGGCGAAATATGCTGAGATAGAAAAGATGGCAGAATTTGTTAACCTTTCGGTAGAAGAATTTGCTACAATGTATTTGAAAAAGGTAAAACATCGTTATTCTCTTACAGAAAAGAAGCTCTCTGAGGACAATTACGCCTGTATATTTTTTGATGAAAGCAAGAAACGTTGTTCTATCTACCCAGTACGTCCACGGCAGTGTCGTACTTTTCCTTTTTGGGAGCAGTTTAAAAATGATGAAGATGAGGTGAGAAAAGAGTGTCCTGGTATCGTTTAATAGTTACGCTATTTGTGCTTCTTTTTGTGAGTACAAGTGTTGTACATGCAAAAAAGCTTATGGGTATTGGTGAAGATGAACTTATCGTTAGAGGACTTCTTTTTGATGAATATAAGGCATATAAAAATAGCTATAGAGTCTATAAAAAACTTTTTGACTTAACAGGTGAAGAGATATTTCTCTTTAAAGAAGCTACTTCCTCATTGCTTAGTCGAGAATACATTATAGAAAGTATATCACGTTTAAAAGCATGGGATAAGATACATCCAAATAGGTTAGAAGTTAGAAGATTACTGATACCTCTGTATTTGACTTCAAGACAAGTGAAACATGCAAAAAAAGAGGCAGAGTATCTATTAGAACAGTCTTCTGAACTCATAGACCTTGATTTAGCATCAAATTCATTTCTGTATGCAGGAGAATTTAAAAGGGCTTTGAATCTTTTAAATAAAATATATGAGACAGTGCCTAACGAAGATGTTTTATTAAAAATGACAGAAGTGATGGATGAATTTACAGGTGAACGTAAAAAAGCCATACAATTGCTTGAAACACATCGACGTATGAATATCTCGAGTAAAGATGTGTATATCAAACTTTTAATTCTATATCAAAAAGAAAAAGATATTGATGGTGTGTTAGAGACATACAAAGCACTTTATGAACAAGAAAAAAGTGAACATTATCTTGGTAAAGTTGTTGATGCATATGTCTATAAGAGAGATATAGACGGTGCGATATCTTTTTTAGAAAAGTATAAAAGTAAAACAGTATTACTTTATGAACTTTATAAAGCAAAAAAGTATTTTTCTAAAGCATTGGTACTTGTAGATACATTGTATGAACAAGATAAGAATGCAAAATGGCTTGCTGAAAAAGGTATATTGACTTTTGAGAATGCTGAAGATAAAAATGATAAAAAAATGATCAAAGAAGCGCTTTCTCATTTTGAAAAGGCATTTACCTTAGGAAATGATGACAGTCTTTATCTTAATTATTATGGATATACGCTCATTGATAAAGAGGTGGATGTTGAAAAAGGGATACAAATATTAAAAGATGCTTTGGTACAACAGCCAAATAATACTTACTATTTAGATTCTCTTGCATGGGGATATTATAAGCAAGGTAAGTGTGCTAAAGCCTATGCATTTATGAAGCGTGTGGTGGATGAAGAGGGACTTGATGAACCTGAGATTATAGAGCATTGGAATGCGATTAAACAGTGTAAGTAAAAGTGTGTATAATACAAGAAAATTAGCCTAAGGCAGACAAATATGGCTCAGATTCTTGATGAAATCATTAAAAAAACAAAAGCGGATTTGGAGAAGCGAAAAGTAGAATATCCTATGGAGTGGTTAGGACGTTCTTTGGCATTCAATCCATTTACACCTAAAGATGTAAAAAGTGCGTTACGTTCTACGGATGAAAATCCCTACCGTATTATTGCAGAAGTGAAAAAAGCAAGCCCAAGTAAAGGGATTATTAGAGAAGATTTTGATCCTATGGAGATTGCACAAGCCTATGAAAAAGGGGGTGCAGATTCACTTTCTGTGTTGACAGAACCACATTTTTTTCAAGGAAACAAAGAGTATTTAGGGATGATTCGCCGTTATGTGAGTATCCCTCTTCTTAGAAAAGATTTTATTGTAGACAAATACCAAGTACTTGAAGCCTTGGCTTTTGGGGCAGATTATATTCTGCTTATTGCTATGGCACTTTCCCGTAAAGAGCTTAAAGAGTTACATGATTATGCCTTACATTTAGGACTAGATGTTCTTGTAGAAGTACATAATAAAACAGACCTTGTAAAAGCTATCTTTGCAGGCGCCGATATCATTGGTATCAATCATCGTAACTTAGAAACTTTTGAAATGGATATGGCTTTGAGTGCAAAGTTGATTCCCCTTATTCCAAATGGTAAAATAATTGTAGCAGAGTCTGGCATTAATGACCATGAAACGGTAGTAGAGCTTAATAACATAGGTGCAGATGCCTTTTTAGTAGGTGAACATTTTATGCGACAAGATGATATTACGGCTGCGATTAAAGCTGTGAAATATGGAAAACAAGTTTAACTCACCTATTATTGTTGCCCATAGGGGAGCACATACAGATACAATTGTAGAAAATACTATAGAGTCATTTAAACGTGCATTTGCTTTAAATGCTGATGCTATTGAAGGTGATTTTCACTTAACAAAAGATAAAAAAATTGTGTGCCACCATGATGCAAAAGTTCACAATGCTTGTATTTATATGACTACATTGGATGTGTTACAAACGATTGACCCAACACTTGCAACACTTGAAGATGTGTTGCAAGTTGTGCCATCTGATAAAATCATTTATATTGAAATAAAATGTGGTACAGAGATATTTGAAGTTTTAACTTCCGTGATACATGACTCTTCACTCACCTATGCTCAAATAGTCATTATATCATTTGATGCTGCAGTCATCTATCAGGCAAAAGTATTATATCCTTCTCTTAAAGCATATTGGTTATATTCCTTTTCAAACGAAGAGGTACCAAATATTGATAACTTACTATACATTCTAAATGGCTGTCATGCAGATGGTATCAGTACCAACATAAATACCTATGTAGATGAGCATTTTATTTTTGCTATTAAAGAAAAAGAGTACACTTTTCATGCTTGGACTATTGACAGAATAGATGAGGCTAGAAAATTAAAAGAGTGGGGTACCTCGTCTATCACAACAGACAAGGTAGAAGAGATACGTGAAGGTTTAAGAGAGTAGTGTTTTAACCATGGCATTGATACGTCCACCATCTGCACGACTCCCTACACTAGCTTTAGCACTACCCATGACTTTCCCCATATCTTTCATACTTTGGGCACCTGTTGAAGTGATGATTTCTTTGAGTACCGTTTCAAGTTCTGTATCAGTCATAGGTTCAGGTAGGTAAACTTTGACTATGTTGATTTCAGTGTCTTCTTTTTTGACAAGATCCTCACGACCAGCTTGTGCAAATTGTGTTTTTGCATCTTCTCTTTGTTTAAGATACTTCATCAAGATATTTTCTACATCAGTATCTGTAACATCTCTTCGTTCATCAACTTCTATCTGTTTAATGGCAGCTTGTATATTACGTAGAGTATCTCTTTTGACGACTTCTTTTGCTCTCATTGCATCTTTTACATCAGACTTTATTTGTTCTTTTAGACTCATATTTTTTCCTTAGGTATATTTAGACAATTATACTATAATCACATTATGATAATTACAATTAAAGATCAACAATTTGACACAAAGGAAATTACTCAACTTTACCCAGCAGCTGTAGTCAAAACAGGACATAAAGATGAAACAACACAGGTAAGTTTAGAGTGGATTGATGTAGAGGCTAAAGGGAAGGTGGAAGTTGTAGGGTATGGACTTTTTATTCACTTGGGTAAAGAAAAAAAGTACTCTTTTATATTTGACACACGCGAAGAGATGGATACTGCGGCAGGACGCATTGCGGCACAATTACATACATAGTCTCTAACCGTCATAATACTTTTATATTTGATTTGTTATAACAAAATTTCTTTGCTTTTAAGTTAGATTATCCTATTATTCGTAATATACATAACGGAGATATAATGACTACGTTTCAACTTTTCCTTCTTATTATTGCAGCAGGGGTGTTTTACCTCTTTTTCAAACAACTTTTTTCAGGTAATCATCCTAAGCGTGGTGTGGACTTTGAAGCGAAAGTTGCAGATGAACAGATAGGTGGCATTAACCGACCAGATAAAACTTTTTCTACACCAACAGTAGAACCTACACGGATAGAAGAACTTTTGACTATGGCTGATGAAGCAGTAGAGAGAGAAGATTTTGACGAAGCTAAAAAAGCTTTGGGTTCTGCATTGATTATAGATGAAAATAATATGGATGCCTTACAAAAAATGGGGTATGTATGTATGCAAACAGAAGAGTATACAGAGGCAAAAGAGAGCTATGAAAAACTTTTGGCATTGGATGATAATGATGATATGGCTCATGTGTTACTTGCGAATACTTTACATAAATTGGGTGAAGAGGAAAAAGCAGAAAAACACCATGAAAAAGCCATCAAACTTGACCCTGAGTATGCACCACATCATTTTAACTATGCCAATACTTTATATGACTTAGGACGTAAAAAAGAGGCACTAGAAGGCTATAAAAAGGCGTATGCATTGGATGAATCTTTGAAAGAGGCAAAAGAAATGGTAGTAAAACTGGAAAATGAAAATGTCTAATGCCTGTTTTGTAACCCAAGAGGCGACTGAAGAGATTCTTCTTCGTGTGACGAATGTGTGTGGTGAGTGTTATTCAGATATTGAAACGGGTGATACTATTCACTATGATATGCAAAATTACCGTTATTTGTGTGATTGTTGTCAGCAGAAACTTTGTTCTCAAATGAATGATGAGTGTGAAGTGGTAAGAGAAGAAGATACAGGCTTATTTTGTTAACAGCTATATGAAGTTTTAATGGTTTTTGATATATCTTATGGCATTGATATAACTAAGGTTATTTAATTCTACGCCTGTATAGGCGATATCAAAAGCTGTACCATGGTCAACTGAAGTTCTAAGAATAGGCAAATTTAAAGAGATATTAATCCCCTCATCAAAGTAGAGTGCTTTAAGCGGTGCTAACCCTTGGTCATGATACATGGCAATGTAGTATCTGTAGTTTTCTCTTACTCTTGGTGTAAATGCAACATCAGGTACAAGAGGTGTACTATAGGTCTGTTGTTTATCCCCGTGTTTATGTTGTAGGTTTATAAGTGTATTGGTTTTTTCAATGGCTTTAAATATGATATCTTCTTCATCACCAAGTACTCCATTATCCCCAGCATGAGGGTTAAGACCCAAGACACCTACCATACTTTTGGGTTGAACTGTTTTGTAAAAATCAAGTAAAAATTGTGTTAAGTTTTCTTCAGTGATGGAAGATGCAACTTCTTTTAATGGAATATGCTCTGTAAAAAGTGCTACATACATCTTCTCACAACCAAGCATCATGATAGCTTTTGCATCAAAATAGTCACGTAAAGCATCTGTATGTCCTTTATACTTCACGCCTGCAAGTTCCCATGCTTTTTTATGGATAGGCAAGGTACATAAAGCATCTACTTCACAGCTACGTGCAAGCTCTACGGCTTTTGTAAAAGAAGCATAGGCGTATGAACCACTTTCTTCAGAAACAGTACCTGACTTTATGGTAAAAGCAGGAGCAATGTGCTTTATGGTCTTAAAATCATTTGGTATTGCTATGTTCAGTTTTTGTGCAGCTTGTTCAAGCATTTTTTTATCGATACAATAGATGGGTTCAACGATATTTGAGATTTGATTGTGATTCTCTAAAGCGAGTTGTATACCAATACCATTTAAGTCACCAATGCTAATGGCTACTTTTTTACGACTTTGCATAATCAACGGATTAATTTTGCTTTCATATCGAGTATTGCTTGCTCTAGTCCAACATAGACGGAACGTGCGACAATACTTTGTCCTATATTTAGCTCTTCAATAGTTTCTATCTCTACAATCTCAGCTACATTTTGCATATTGAGTCCATGTCCAGCAGCTACACGTAAGCCACGTTCCATGGCTTCACAAGAGAGTAGACGAAGATTACAGAGTTCATCTCCTAACATCTGTTTGAGTATTTTACGTGAGAGTTCTAGTTCAGGGATAGAATGGGGTGTCTTACTTAAATTTGTATAAAGCATGGCATAGATATTGGCATATTTACCTGTATGAAATTCTATCCACTCTACATGGAGGTCTAAAGACGTTTTGACTGCTTCTAGCGTTGGATCAATGAAAAGTGAAACTTCTATTTCATTTTTTTGGAGTCGTTTGATAGCCTCTTTGAGTTTGGCTTGCTCTCCCATGATGGCAAGTCCTCCCTCAGTCGTTACTTCTTCACGTTTTTCAGGTACAAGTGTGACACGGTGTGGTTTAAGTGTACAGGCGATATCAATCATACTGGGTTCTATAGCACACTCTAGGTTCACAGGGAGAGTAGAGAATTCTATGATATTTTTTGCATCATGGTCTTGCATATGACGTCGGTCTTCACGTAAATGTATAGTGATTTGGTCAGCCCCAGCACGTTTACAGATACTCAGGGCATCTAGTGGATCTGGATCAGCTACTTTTCTAGCTTCTCTTAGCACAGCGATGTGGTCTATATTTACGCCCAATAACATTAACGAAACTCCCTTAGATTGATTGTTAGTATTCATTATAGCAAAAATATTTAAGATAGGATTTGTATAATCGTTTAAAACATAAAATATACGTCATTCTCATAGTAATGGTTAAGAATGATAAGTAGCAGGAACTTTATGCCAGAACAAAAAGCTTTACCCATCAATGAATATAAACATATTAAACACAACATTGGAAATGGAAAACCAACTATATTGGCATTTGGGATGAGCCATTGTTATAGCTGTTTAGCTATGTCCAAGGTCTTTGCCGAAGTATTAAAGGAACATCCAGAGTATCAAATCTACTCCATTGATTCCCAAAATGATCGACTTGCAAGCCGAGATATATATAAACTCAATGTGATGCCTTCACAAATCTTTTTTAATGAGCATGGAGAAGAGGTTTTTCGTCATACGGGAGCATATAAGAAGGCAGTGTTGGATATTATCTTGAAGAAGTGGGGGTTTGTTTAGTCTTAACAAATATTACGCTAAAATCGCGTCAATATTATTGCAAAGGTTTTAGAGATGGCAAAAAGAACAATCAAAAAAGCAGTACTGGCTTACTCTGGTGGATTAGATACAAGCATTATCCTCAAGTGGCTTCAAGATGAGTATGCGTGTGAAGTGGTGACATTTACTGCTGACCTTGGTCAGGGTGAGGAAGTAGAACCTGCACGTGTAAAAGCACTTGCAATGGGGATAAAAGAAGAAAATATCTTTATATTAGACCTTAAAGAAGAGTTTGTAAAAGATTTTGTATTTCCTATGTTTAGGGCCAATGCTATTTATGAGGGTGAGTACTTACTGGGTACATCTATCGCACGTCCACTCATTTCTAAAAAGCAGATAGAAATAGCACATCAAACTGGTGCTGACGCAGTAAGTCATGGTGCGACAGGGAAAGGGAACGATCAAGTACGTTTTGAGCTTGGCTACCTTGCACTTGACCCAGACATCGCAGTTATCGCACCATGGAGAGAGTGGGACTTGAACTCTCGTACTAAGTTATTGGCATATGCAGAAGAACATGGCATTGATATTGATGGTAAAGGACAAGCAAAACCTTACTCTATGGATGCAAATTTATTACATATTTCTTATGAAGGTGAGTGGTTAGAAAACCCGTTTAACGAGCCAGAAGATGACATGTGGTTATGGTCAGTAAAGCCAGAAGATGCACCAGATGAACCCGAATACATTACAGTTAGCTATAAAAAAGGTGACCCCGTAGCCATTAATGGTGAAGAGATGACTCCTGCGACTATGCTGACAACATTAAATGAGTATGGAAATAAACATGGGATTGGTCGTATAGACATCGTTGAAAACCGTATGGTAGGGATGAAAGCACGTGGATGTTACGAGACACCAGGTGGAACTATCATGCTTAAGGCGCATCGTGCCATAGAGTCTATCACGCTTGATCGTGAAGAAGCACACATGAAAGATGAGCTCATGCCTAAGTATGCAAAGCTTATTTACAATGGTTTATGGTGGTCTCCAGAGCGTCGTATGCTACAAGCTGCTATTGATGCAACACAAGATCATGTGCAAGGTGAGGTAAGACTTAAACTTTATAAAGGTTCAGTTTCTGTTGTAGGTAGAAAGTCTGATGTGACACTTTATTCAGAAGAACACTCTACATTTGAAGCAGATGATGTCTATGATCAAAAAGATGCAGAAGGGTTTATTCGTCTTAATGCACTTCGTTTTATTATTGAGGGTAAAAAACAACCTGAACGTATAAAGTCTTTAATCAAAAGTTCTGAAAAATAAGCTATTCGAGTAGCTCTTCCATCTCCTTCAACACTCTTGAAGGAGAAAAATCAATCGCAGATTCTCTACTCAATATACTTGGAAATATCTCTAGAAGTACATAAGTAAAGCCTATCATTGGATAAAATGCATAAAATTCTGCTTTAAAATTTTTAAACTTGTAACGACTGATAAACCATTCTTTTGCACTCTTGGCTCCAGCATCATAGAGTAAGACTTCCATAGCAAATATAGAACCCCATGAAATATAGGTGAGTAGCACAACGACCACTGCCCCAAACACACCGAACATTGCTATAACTATAGCTAGAAAGAGAGCCATATATAGGGCAAAGGTATGAAAACCTAAAGTCGCAAAGATCACAACAACGGCAAATATAAAAAGTAAAGATCCAAAAAGTACAAAAAGTTCTAGGTATGTTTTTTGTTCCTCAAATGAAGGACTAAAATAGGCACCCAAAAGTGTGACAACAAAAATAGATAAAATAATCAGGGCGAGAGAACGATACTCTTGCATAACGTATTTCCTTTAATGTATCTCATATAATTTTATTAGGCTATTTACTTCTGCTTTACGTCCAAGCCACTGTGTATAAAGTTCTGACATAGTCTTAGCACCACCATTGGCTAGAATATATTCTTTATAGCCTTTGGCTTTTTCGTGATTAAAACCATTCTCTTCATCAATACATTCAAAAAAAGCGTCAGCACTTAATACTTCTGCCCACTTGTAGCTGTAGTAGCCTGCTGCATAGCCTCCAGCAAAAATATGTGCAAAACCATGTTGAAATTTATTATAGCTAGGCGGTTTGAGTAATGAAGTTTTTTCTCTAATGTTATCAAGTAGTATCTGTATCTCTTCACCTTGATAAAGTCCCTGATGTAATGTAAAGTCAAAGAGAGAAAATTCGACTTGACGTAAAATACCAAGTGCCGCTTGATAGTTTTTTGTCTCTTTTATTTTACGTATGAGTGTCTCAGTGATAGGTTCTTTTGTTTGGTAGTGAAAACCAAAACGTTTAAGTATAGCAGCTTCGTAGGCAAAGTTTTCTAAAAACTGTGAAGGAAATTCTACCACATCCCATGCTACACCATTGATACCAGAGACTGAACGTTCTTTACACTTTCCAAATAAATGATGTATAGCATGTCCCATTTCATGGAAGAGAGTGACTACATCATCATGTCTAAGAAGGGATGGTGTTGTATCTGTTGTAGGAGAGAAGTTACATACAATAAAGGCTGAGGGAAGGTGTGTTCTACCTTCTTTATCTATATAATGTGTTTCCCAGTCATTCATCCATGCACCTCCACGTTTTTCTTTTCGTGCTTCAAGATCAAAATAAATACGTCCTGAGAGTATGCCATTATCAAATATATCAAATGGTTGGACACAGTCATGCCAAGTGGGAACATCAGCAGGTTCAAATGTAACATCAAAAAGTTCTGAAACGATATCTAATAAACCATTGAGTACTTTACTCTGTTCAAAATAGGGTTTAGTCATAGTATCATCAAAATCAAATTTTTCTTTTTTAAGTTTTTCTGAATAATATGCGACATCATGCCCTGATAAATCTTTGATACCATCTACTTTTTGTGCAAATTCTTTGAGCTCATTGAGCTCATTTTTGGCTTGGGGCAGGGCAGCATCAGCTAAATCATTTAAAAAAGTGATGACATCTTCTTCTTTACTCGCATCTCTTGTCTCAAGTGCATAATGTGCATATGAAGTAAAACCAAGAAGTGTAGCTTTCTCATTTTTGAGGGTTAATATTTGGTCTATCACCTCTGCATTTTGAGGTGCACGGGTTGAATATGCTTTTGAGAGTTCTTTCCTATATTCACGATTGGGTCCGTAGGTCATGTAGGCCAAATAGCTTGGGGTTTGTAGCGTAAATTTATATACAGTTTCACCTTCTACTTCTTCTTGTGCGGCATCTATGTCAGACTGAGGCATACCTGCTACATCATTGGCATTTTTTATAATCAGTTCATATGCCTTAGTGGCATCAAGCAGGTTTTGCGAGAAACTATTGGAAAGTTCAGAAAGTTTTAGGCTTATTTCTTCCATACGTTTCTTTTTAGCTTCTGGTAGTTTAACCCCTGAGAGTACAAAGTCTCGTATGTCATATTGAACAACTGTTTTGGCTTCTTCAGTATCTGCTTGAATATGTTCTATTTTCTTAAATAATTCTTCATTTTGTGCGATCTCAGAGCTAAATTTTGAGAGTAAGGGGAGAGACTCCTCGTATGCTTTTTGTGTTTCATCTGAGTTCATAACGGAGTTGAGATGAGACAGTGGTGTAAAAAAAAGTCCTAATTCTTCATCAAGGTCTTGGAGTGGTTTTAGAATTTCTTGATAACTAGACTCTTTTGATATTGTAATTTCATTGATGACTTTACGTTGTGCATTTAAAAGTGTGTCAAGTTCTTTTGGAAAGTTGTTTAAATTGTCTATGTGAAAGTTTTGAAACATATAGTGATATCCATGTGTTAATTTTTTTTGATTGTAGCATTATTTCCTAACGGTTTTATTAATAAAAGGAGTTTTGGTAAGAGTATGAGATTTGAGATAAGTGCAGCAGCCATCACAAGCATAGTAAGCAAACCAAAATAAATGGTAGGTACAAGGTTTGATAAGGTTAAAATAGAAAAACCAATAATTACTGTGATAGAGGTATAAACCATGGCATACCCTATACTTTGATTGGTGCGATGCATGACTTGAGGATAGTCTTGGTCTTTTGTAAACTCTTCTTTAAAACGGTGGATATAGTGTATAGTATTGTCCACACCTATACCCATGGCAATGGCTGCAATAGTGATGGTCATGATATCTAGAGGGATCTGTAACCAACCCATAAAACCAAAGATAATACCTATAGGTATTATGTTGACAGTTAATGCTATGAACGTGAGTAAAGTTGAGCGAAAAAGTATAAGGAACATAACAAATAAAATTGCCAAAACAAGACTCAGTGTCATAATCTGAGAAGTAAAAAGTGACTGAAGCATGTTGTTATACATAACCATGAGATTTGAGAGCCTAAAGGTAACAACACTGGGGTTTAACATTTGTGTTAAATCTTGTTTGATTTTTTTTAAAAGTTCATTTCTTCGTAAACCTTCATTTGAATCTTTAATACGCGTAGTGAAACGTACTTGATTGTGTGTAATGTTTACATATGGATCAAGAATGAGATCCTTATAGTTTTGCGGAAGTTTTTTATGCAGTAGGGCTATTTCAACAGCATCTAAATCTTTGCCTTTATTAAGTATTTTACCTGTTTGAAGAATGGTATAAAATGAGCGTACATCCCCAGTATCCTTCAGTCTATACAGGTACTCATGTACTTTTTTAATGATGGCTATCTTTTCATCTGTAAACCAATACTGTTCTTCATCTTCTGTGCTAGAAAATTCATCTTCAAAAAAGTCTTCTTCGTCATTATTTTCTTCAAGGATTGTGGTTTTTTCATCTTGGACAAAGGTGAGTATTACATCTAAAGGTGTTGTTCCACCTAATTCTTGATCTATGATTTTCATACCTTTATAGATACTTGTATCTTTTTTAAAATAGTTGATAAAAGCGTTTTCTACGATGAGCTTAGAGGCACCAGAAATACTAAAAATGATAGTAAGTAAAGTAATGAAAAAAATCATTTTTTTATCTTTTTTTACAATGCGTGCACTGAGCTTAGGTAAAGAAAAAGAATTAGATGGTTTTTCTTTTGGACGTGAAGGTTGTAGTAACATTAATACTGTAGGAAAGACAATAAAGGAGATAATGAAGGAGAGAGTAATACCCACAGACATCATCCATCCCAAATTTATGATGGGATGAATGTGTGAAAGTAACAAAGAAGAAAAACCAGCTATAGTAGTAAGAATAGCAAAAAAAGTGGGTGTTGCTTTAGAGAGCATTGTAAGGAGTATAGTACGTTTCAAGGATGCTTTGGGATAGTTCCTCTCAAGTTCTTTATGCCTGACAATGAGATGTAAAACAATAGAGATAGTAATAATCAGTTGTAGGGCTATGAAATTAGAAGAGATTACAGTAATTTCCCAGCCCCAGTACCCGAGTGCAGATGTAACAGCAATGACACAGAGAGCACAAATAAGTATAGGTAATACTACCCATCTTGGCTTTTGGAAAACAACTGTGAGTATAACAATGAGAAGAAGTATAAGAATAGAACCATAAATGATAAGATCACTTTTTACAAAGCTTACGATGTCGTTAGATATCATTTGCACACCACCCAGGAAAAGAGAGGCATGTTGGGTATGTTTAGACATAATGGTACGTATATTTTGAATGTTTTCCGTGACACGTTGGCGTTGAATATCTCGATGTTGCTTAAAATCAACAGTTATTTTATTGAGTTTTTTTTGTTCAT
This sequence comes from Sulfurovum sp., assembly GCA_026982075.1. Lineage (GTDB taxonomy): Bacteria > Campylobacterota > Campylobacteria > Campylobacterales > Sulfurovaceae > Sulfurovum. The sequence continues at coordinate 21,832 of JALSHU010000027.1, forward strand.
CTTTTGTGAGTGTAGTGTTTTTTTGTTTGGAAAGTAGATGGTTTCGTTGTACCAAGAGCTCTATATATTTATTATCCTTATAGAGGTTAATAAGGATAGCAGAGATAGTAAAATCTTTATTGACAAGCGAATCTTTATAGAGTGGGCTGCTTAAAAACTCATGTTTTGCAAGTGTGAGATTAATGTCAGAATTTTGGAGGTTTCGTGTTTCACTTAACAGTGAATCTATATCTCTTAGAGGTGAATAGAGTAAAGGTACAGAAAGAAGTGAATCAACAGATTCAACCATTGGGAGTGTTTCTAAATCATGACTAAGATCTTTGAGTGTTTGTAAACTTTGTGTAGACAGTAAGCCATTGTTAGGTTTGTATGCCATAATAAGTACTTCATTGCTTTTGAATCTTTTTTCTATCTCTCTTAAAAAAGCTAAATCTTTGTCATCTTCTAAAAGGAGTGTTTCTGCACTGGCATCTATCTCAAGTTTTGAAATATTAATGCCAAAAATGAAGATACTAAATAGTGTGACCAATAATATAGATAAAGGATACTGTAAAATGAATTTTTGATACAGTTTGGTGAGCATCCTTATGATTCCTTATTCCAATAGTTTAAAGCGATTTTAATAGTTGTTTAAATGACTTTGTCTTTAAAAATTCGGAAAATTGTTTCCTGTAGGTCTGGATAATACTTACACCGGCTAAGTGTACATCATAAATATACCATTGATTGTTTTTTTTCTTTTTGTAAAATAGATACACTACTTTATAGGTTTCATGGTTTCCAATGATTTTATTTGTAAGGGTAATTCGATTCGATTTTATTTTTTTAATACCTTTTATAATGACTGCTTGATTGTTATAGAGTTTTAATTTATCTACATATGAGTGTTTAATCTTTTTTTCAAAAGCTTTTGAAAATTGTTTTTTTTCTGTCTTTGTAAGTTTTTTCCAGTATTTACCCAGACTTATTTTAGCCATAGTTTGATAATCAAATACACTGTCCATAATCTTAATGGCTTTTTTGTTTTTTTGCCTTTGTGAATATGACTTGTTCTTTAAAATTTGTAGAACTTTTTTTACTTTTACACTCATCACTTTCTCGATCTTTGATTCTTCTATGGCATTGAGTAAAACCACTGAAAAAAGTAGTAATATAAGTATTCTTTTAAACATATTCCCTCTTTTTAATTTTATTTTTCGATGTCAGCAACTCTTTTTTGTTCATATATATCTCTTAAAAATGGATATAAATCCAAAGCATCTTTTTTAAGGTTTTCATATTCTCCCAAATGTAAAGAGTTTTTATTAATGAAGTATCCTGCGATAATAGCAGTTGTTTGTGTAAGGTTTTTAGATAGTTTATACTTTTCCAGACTTCTTACATTGACAAGAGGAGAAAGATATCCATCAATTGTGAGACCTGCTAAATCTCTTATATTGGACGGGCCAAAGAATGGTAAGACTATATGGAAGCCAGGATTCACACCATAATAGCCCAAGGTTTGTCCAAAGTCTTCATTATGTGCAGGTATTTGCATGTACTCTTTAGCTGGATCTAAAAAGCCAGCAAGACCAACGGTGGAGTTGACAATAAACCTTTCTGTTTCATCAGATACATTTTGAAATTTCCCTTGTAAAAGATTATTCACAAAACGAATAGGGAATTGTATATTATGGATAGCATTACCTACCCCTGTACGAATAGGTCTGGGTACTATATAGGCATAAGCTTTTGAAACAGGATTTAGGGCATACGTTATAATGGTGTCATTGAAAGAAGTTATCATTCTGTTGTATGTACTTAAAGGATCTGAAGTTTCCTTAGTTTCATCTTCAAATTCATCTTCAAATTCTGATGTTTCTAGATTGTTTTCTATAGTATCTTTTTTGAGTGCATGATTCGAGTCTTGAGTGTTAATAGAAACTTTTTTTATTTTTTCAGAAGCTGGGTAGGTGTGTTTTGTAGTACAACCTTGCAAAATAAAAAACATAATTATAAATAGTATATTTTTCATTCTTATCCCCTTCCCAATAATAGATATAAGAAATTATACTATTTTCTTGTGAATTTTATGTGTAACATTGTTTATGATTTAACAAATGTCTAGTAAAATTTTGTTAAAATCATACATAAAGTTACTACTATAAGGACAAAAATGAAAGTTTTATTAACTAAAGATGTAAAGACGCTTGGAAAAGCAGGTGAAATCAAAGAAGTCAAAGATGGATATGGACAAAATTTTCTTATAGGTAAAGGCTTAGCTAAACTTGCAACACCAGATGTGGTTGAAAACTGGAAAGCTGAACAAGAGCGTATGGCACAAGAACTTAAAGATGAAACTACGCGTCTTGAAGCAGAGAAGATTACTTTAGAAGCCAGTATTATTAAGATAGAAAAACCTATAGCACCTGTAGGTATACAAGGATCAGTAGGCAATGCTGATATTTCATCAGCTATAGCAGAACAGTTAAACATTGAATTGGATAAAAAACATATCAACTTGAAAAAAGCACTTAAAACGACAGGGGTGCATGAAGTAGATGCGAAACTTGGACATGGCATTCATGCTACACTTAAGGTTGAAGTAGTAGGTGTTTAATGTTTCATGCAACGACGATACTAGGATATAAAGCAGATGGAAAAGCAGTCATTGGTGGTGATGGTCAAGTAAGTTTTGGAGACACAGTCCTAAAAGGAAATGCAACCAAAATACGTACACTTCATGAAGGTAAGGTTTTAGCAGGTTTTGCTGGAAGTACAGCAGACGCATTCAATCTTTTTGATATGTTTGAGACAATTTTGGCAGAGAAAAAAGGTGACTTGTTTAAATCAGTGATTGGTTTTTCTAAACTATGGAGGAAAGACAAACATTTACGCCAACTTGAAGCAATGATGATAGTCCTTAATAAAGAACATATCTTTATACTCTCAGGTAATGGAGATGTTGTAGAACCTCAAGATGGTAGGATTGCTGCTATTGGTTCAGGTGGAAATTATGCTATCTCCGCAGCACGTGCATTGGATAAGCATGCAAAACTTGAACCTAAAACATTGGTTGAAGAGTCACTTATGGTGGCTGGGGATTTGTGTATTTACACAAATCAAAATATTAAGATATTGGAATTATAGGAAATAGTATTGGATAATTTAACACCTAAAGAGATAGTGACTTACTTAGATAAGTACGTTATAGGACAAAATGATGCAAAAAAAACGATAGCAGTTGCACTGCGTAATCGTTATAGACGTATGCAACTCTCAGACGATATGCAACAAGATGTGACACCTAAAAATATACTTATGATTGGGAGTACAGGAGTTGGTAAAACAGAGATTGCTAGACGATTGGCTAAGATGATGAATTTGCCGTTTATTAAAGTTGAAGCAAGTAAATATACTGAAGTAGGGTTTGTGGGACGTGATGTTGAGTCGATGATACGTGACTTGGCAGCTACTTCTATGAGTATTGTTCGTGAAAGTGAAAATGAGAAGAACAAAGAGAAAATAGAAAATTATATTGAAAATAAAATTATAGAAAAACTTCTTCCTCCACTTCCTGCAGGAGCCAGTGAACAAAAACAGGCAGAATATGATGCCTCTTTCACACGTATGCAAGAGAAATTTGCAAAAGGTGAACTTGACCACTTGAAAATAAAGATAGAAGTCCCTAACAACCCTCAACTTCCTGAGGATGGTTTGCCTCCACAGATGATACAGGTGCAAGAGAGTATTGTAAAAGTACTTGGAGGTATGGGTAAAAAAGGACCAGAAAAAGAAGTCTCGGTAAAAGATGCTAAAAAGATACTTGAATCAGAAGCAAGTGAAGAACTTTTAGATGAAGAAGCTCTGAAACTTTTGGCACTTGAAAAAGTAGAAAAAGGTGGAATTGTTTTTTTAGATGAGATAGATAAGGTAGCAGTACCAAGTAACTCACAAGGTAGACAAGACCCAAGTAAAGAAGGGGTACAGAGGGATTTGTTACCAATTGTAGAAGGTTCAACAGTACATACAAAGCTAGGCATGGTAAAGACTGATCATATTTTATTTATTGCAGCAGGAGCATTTCATGTTTCTAAACCCAGTGATTTAATGCCTGAACTTCAGGGGCGTTTTCCTTTACGCGTGGAACTTGATTCCTTGGATGAAGAGACACTGTATCGCATTTTAACAGAACCAAATAATTCACTGATAAAGCAATATGAAGCACTTCTGAAAGTAGAAGGGGTGGAATTGGTTTTTAATGAGAAAGCTTTAAGAGCAATAGCATCCTTTTCTCTACAAGCAAACGAAAAAATGGAAGATATTGGTGCTAGACGTTTACATACGGTAATGGAAAGAATACTTGAAGAGATTAGTTTTTCTGCTGATGAACACAAGGGAGAACAAATAGTTGTAGATGAAGTACTAGTAAAAGATAAAATTGGTTCTGTGATTGAAGATGAAGATACGACACGTTATATATTGTAAGGAATACAATGTTTGAAGATAAAGAAGACAAGATAGATACTAAAGCAGGCTTTGTTGCAGTAGTAGGACGTCCTAATGCAGGTAAGAGTACATTGCTTAATTATGTCGTTGGCGAAAAGCTTGCTATGGTTTCTAAAAAAGCACAAGCTACACGAAAACGTATGAATATTATAGTGATGCATGAAGATACACAAATTATTTTTGTAGATACCCCAGGTATACATGAAAAAGAACGACTTTTAAATAAATTTATGATGGATGAGGCTCTAAAAGCAATGGGCGATGCAGATCTCATTGTATTTCTTGCACCTATTACTGATAAATTGACAGAATATGAAAAGTTTTTGAAAATGATGGAATTTAAGAGCACAAAACATATTGTACTTTTAACTAAAATGGATCATGTGAAACAAGGAGATATACTTAAAAAACTGGGTGAATATCAAAAATATCAAGACAGATTTGAAGCGATTATCCCCTTTTCTGTCAATAAAAAAGTAGGTAAGACACAACTCCTAAGTGAAATCTCAAAATATTTGCCTGTATCCCCCTTTTTATTTGATACTGAAATTTTAACAACAGACAATATACGTGATATCTATAAAGAACTTATACGTGAATCTATTTTTGAAAACCTTAGTGATGAGATACCGTATGAGAGTGATGTAACAATCGAAAAAATAGATGAAACTGACACATTAGATACTGTATACGCAACAGTTGTGGTTGAAAAAGAGACTCAAAAAGGTATGATTGTGGGACAGAAGGGTGAAGGTATTAAACGTGTGGGAAAATTTGCAAGACAACAGATGGAGGTTTTCTCTGGTAAAAAAATATTTTTAGACCTGCATGTTTCAGTAAAAAAGGGATGGAGTAAAAATAAAGATGGCTTAGAAGAGTTTGGTTATATCGTTTAATTTAGGTATTTTTCATCGTATAAATTTTCTTTATATGACTTTAAACTATGGCTATGCACGATAACTAGGAAGCTATATGATTAAAAAAACTATATTAAACTGCAAGTTTTAGTTTTTGTAAGATAGTTTTAATATTATAACATATATAATTGTCAAACAAACAAGGAAGTTTAGCATGTTTTTGAAAAAGAAGTCATCAGAAAAGTCGCAATCATCTGTGAAAAATATCATGACAGTGAATGCTTATGCAGATAAATATTATCTTTATAAAAATGATGCATTTGAATCCCTCAATAAATTAACATATAATACTTCAAACTTCATCGTATCATATTTAAGTAATAAAGATATGATTAATACTACGGTATATATTAGCAGAAGTATTCCTGAAGAAGATATTGCAGATATCTTAGATATAAAAGCTTATGAAGAATTGGGATTGGATCAGGCTAGTGATTATATTATTTCATCTATAGAAGTAGTCAGTGCCGGAGAAGAGCGAGAGTTCCATATTTTTGTTGCTGAACCAGATATCCTTAATGAATTGTATCTTCCAATCAAACATCAAACAAAATATTTAGACTTAGTGGTACCCGCTCCTTTACTTTATAAAGCACTTTACAGAAAAGAAATATTAGATGATAACGGCACACATTGTTTCATCTATTTTACGAAACAAGATGCATTTGTTACTTTATATAAAAATGGTGAATTTCTATATTCTAAATCCATAGAATTTTCTTTGGAACAAATTTATGATAAGTTTTGTGAAATAGTGGGTGAAAAAATTGATGAAAGTGAATTTTTTTCCGTATTGGAGTCGGAAGGACTTAAAACTACCAATCACGAATATCAACAACATCTTATAAAAATATTTGGTGAAATATTTATCACAATTAATGATATCATCATATATGCAAAAAGAGCATTTCACCTTGATAACATTAATCAAATGTTTATTGGTTCTGTACAAGGTCCTATCATAGGTCTGGATGAATATAGTCAAAATTATTTAGGTTTACAATCTGCAGATTTAAACTTTAACTATAACATCAATAATGATGAATGGTATACAGATCAGTTACAATACTTAATGCTTCTTTCTTCTTTTGACTATATGGAAGATGAAGAGTCTATAGTCAATTTAACTATGTTCCCTCGAGCACCCTCTTTTGTAAATCGTGCGAGTGGACAGTTTATTATCGCAACATTTGCTGCTATTTCGGTAGGGTTGGCATATCCATTGGTATATTTGGTAGGCTCTTATGTCAATGATGCAAAAATATATGCACTTACTTTGCAAAATGATAAATTAGAATCCGAGTCAAAAAAATATAAAAAGATATTGGGTCAAAAGAAAAAAGAGATTGAAATTTTAGATCAAAAAATCGATAAATTATCTATTAAATACCAGGCAAAGACAAAAACATTAACTTCAATATATGATAAAAAAGTAAATTATCGTTTGAAATCAAAAACGTTTCACCAAATAGCAGAAGAGTTAACTAAGTTTGATCTTAATGTAGATATGCTCTACAGTGTGAATGACACTTTATGGGTTTCATTGGTAAGTTCTAGTGATAGAAAAATTACTGAGTTAATCATGTATATTTCAGAAATACACTTTGATGAAATAAATCATATAGATATTGAACTGATTGAGAAAGATAGAGAAAATGGCTATTACAAAGGTCTGTTGAAGGTTGATTTAAGATGAAATTCATAGAAGATAAATTAGAAGAACTTGATGCATATTTTGCACCTAAAAAAGAGAGTGAAAAATGGCTATTGATACTAGGAGTTGCAGGTATTATTGCTTATCTTGCTTATGCCTATTTATTACCATATACAGAAGAGATGTATAAAAAAAGTGAAAGAAGTAAGAAAAGTATACAAAAAAGTATTATAGATAATAACACATATCTAAATTCCATTACAGTCTCTGGAGATCGTGAATTTTATGTAAAAAAGTTTGATAAAGATATTCACGATAAAAAAAATAAAATCATAGATACAAACAAAAAAATTCTTTT
>JALSHU010000028.1 GCA_026982075.1 Sulfurovum sp.
ATTTGTTAAAATAGTTACCATTATAGACTAGGGATACATACAATGGAAACATTTTTACAAGAAGCAAAAGCTTCAAGCAGGGTACTTTCAACCTTAAGTGGTGCAGATAAAAATAGTATATTGAAGGCTATGGCACAAGGCTTGCGTGACAATATGCCAGAAATACTTGAAGCCAATACATTGGATATGGCAGCAGCGGAGGTAAATAACCTTAGCGATGCATTGAAAGATCGCTTGCTTTTAGATGAGGGTAGAGTAGAAGGTATGGCAAAAGCTATAGAAGAGATAGCCGCATTAAAAGAGCCAGTTGGACGAGTGTTGGATGGCTGGTACGCTGATGCAGGCTTTAAGATAGAAAAAGTCTCTGTACCTATTGGAGTGATTGGGGTCATTTATGAATCACGTCCTAATGTTACTGCTGATGTGGGAGCACTTTGTTTTAAGAGTGGGAATGTAGCCATACTCAAAGGTGGCAAGGAGGCAGAATACTCAAATAAAGCCATCGCATCAGTCCTACAAGGAGTACTCAAAGCCCATAACCTGCCAGAAGCTGCTATTGCACTTTTACCAGATTCTTCACGTGAAGGGGTTGCAAAACTTATCAAACAGGATGCATACGTGGACCTTATAGTTCCACGTGGTGGAGAAGCACTCATTAAATATGTTTCCTCAAATGCTACCGTACCTGTGGTCAAACATGATAAAGGACTTTGTCATACCTATATAGATGAAGATGCAGATTTTGATAAAGCACTTGCTATTGTTATAAACGCAAAGTGTCGCAGGACTGGGATTTGTGGATCTTTAGAGACTTTACTCATAGATGAAGCGATTGTAGCGGAAATACTACCAAAAATTAAGGAAGCCTATGATGAACAAGGTACACTGATACGTGGATGTGAGCGAACAATAGAAATCATAGAAGCGAATGTTGCAACGGTAGAAGACTATGCTACCGAGTATTTAGATAATATTTTAACGATTAAGGTAGTCGAAGGCGTGGAAGGTGCTATCGCGCATATAGAGCAATATGGTTCTCAACATTCAGAAGCTATTATCACAGAGAATTATACAACTGCAGAATACTTTTTAAACGCAGTAGATGCAGCTTGTGTGTACCTCAATGCTTCTACCCAATTTACAGATGGTGGAGAGTTTGGTTTTGGTGCTGAAGTGGGTATTAGTACAAACAAACTTCATGCAAGAGGACCGATGGGTGTCAGTGAACTTACTACATATAAATACAAAATATATGGCAATGGAGAGGTTAGATAAAGGTCTAAGCCTCAGTAAAGTTTGATTAGCTAGAATAAGAAAAATTAAATATAGGAACAAAACATGACAGTTACAAATGAAAATTGTGTAGTAGGTATAGAATATGAAGTAAAAGAAGCAGGTACAACAGATGTTGTAGATAGTAATAAAGGTGGACAGCCACTAGAGTTTATTATCGGTAAAGGTCAAATCATCCCTGGTCTAGAAAATGCACTTGTAGGTATGACTCAAGGTGAAAGTGGAGATATTATCGTAAAAGCTGCAGAAGCATATGGTGATGTAAACCCAGAAGCAATGCAAACACTTCCAAAAGAGCAGTTTGAAGGTGTTGATCTTGTTGAAGGTATGACATTGTATGGTCAAGGTGAAAATGGTCAACAAACGCAAGTGATTGTAAAATCATTTGATGATAAAGAAGTACAAGTTGACTTTAACCACCCACTTGCTGGTAAAGATTTAATGTTTTCTGTAACAGTACTAAGTGCTAGAGAAGCAACTGCAGATGAAGTTTCATCTGGTGTTGTAGGTGGAGAACCTGCATCTGGCGGTTCATGTGGAACAGGATGTGGTTGTCACTAATCGTTTCTCCTGATTTAGCATCATCTTTTTAATAGGATTGATGCGCCCTTTGAAAGCTTATTCTTATTAAGTAGGCTTTCAAGCTATTCTGACGTATCCAATACTCATTAAAATGACATATAACATTTTATTTTGTAAAAATGTGACAATTTAGCATATTTTTTCAACTTCTCATAAATTCCAACTATAATAGCACTATGATAAATTATACTGTACCCCAGCTAGAATCTTTTGTACTGTTGATACTATTTTTATTGGTATTTTTGTATAAACTTAGAAAAGGATGGGAAAGTTTCAAAAACAAAAGTTTACTTAAAAAAAATAGAACACTTAAAAAGATTAAATACCTTTCTTGGGATGATTTTGAACTGTTAACGATGGAACTTTTTTCAAAAATAGGATGGAAAGTACAAGGAAATGAAAAAAAAGGTGCAGATGGTGGTGTGGATATATGGATGTACAAAAACTCTTTTACCAAAAAAAATATTTCTGCTATTGTCCAGTGTAAACGGTATGAAGATGCCTTTGTAACCATAAAAGTTATACGCGAAATGTATGGGCTCATGCATGAATATCAAGTGGATGAAGCGTATATAGTAACAACTAGTCGTTTCACAAAAGAGTGTCATCCTTTTGCAAAAGGTAAAAAAATGACACTCATAGATGGCAAGACGCTGGTTAAATTAATAGAAAAGTATCATTAGCCATCATATTTTTCAAAATCTTCTTTACTCACTCCACAGTCTGGACATTCCCAATCATCTGGAATGTCTTCAAATGCAGTGCCAGGCGCGATACCACCATCAGGGTCACCGATTTCTGGATCGTAGATATATTCACAAACAATACAAATATATTTTTGACTCATTAAAAATCCTTTATTATGGGTTATTCTTATCCGAGCATAACATTAAAATGGTAAAATACATAAATATAACGACTTCAAAGGACACGTATGTCAATCAAATGTGCATTTTTATTCCCAGGTCAAGGCTCACAAGCCAGAGGAATGGGACAAGACTTTTTTAACAATTCGGATGTAGCGAAACAAATGATAGCAGATGCAAGTGCTAGAACAGACATAGATTTTCAAAATCTTCTTTTTGAAGAGAATGATAAGTTGGGTCAAACAGAGTTTACCCAACCTGCTATTTTACTTGTAGGGGCTATTGCACATAAGCTATTTTCAGATGCTACAGATATCAAACCTGTGGTGACGATGGGGCATTCATTGGGTGAGTTTACGGCACTTGTGGCGTCAAATGCAATAGATGCCATAGACGCTGTAGAACTTGTAAACCTTCGTGGTAAACTTATGGCAGAAGCATGTTCTAAGCAGGAGGTAGGGATGCTCGTAAGTCTTGGGCTTTCCGATGAAGCAGTAGAAGAAGTATGTGATGCACAACGAGCAGAGGGGAAAAAAGTATGGCCAGTGAATTATAACTCTGACGGGCAGATAGTCATTGCAGGGATTAAACAAGACCTTGAGACACTTGTACCTGTACTTAAAGAAGCTAAGGTAAAAAGAGCAATGTTACTCGATATGTCAGTGGCATCACACTGTCCACTGCTTGAGAGTGCGTCTGCACCACTGGAAGTAAAACTCAAAGAGATGCTTAAAGATGAGTTCATTGCACCTGTAATTTCAAATGTAACTGCAAAAGCATATAATACCAAAGCAGAAGCTTTAGACTTACTTCCTCAGCAACTTGTAAAACCTGTATTGTATAAACATTCTATGGCTGCGATTGATGACGAGGTGGATTGTTATATAGAATTTGGTCATGGGAATGTACTTAAAGGACTTAACAAAAAAGCAACCAAGAAACCACATTTTAATGTTAGTGATATGGCTTCACTTGAGGCAACCATCACTGCCATCAAAGAGTTGTAATTGAAAATAGCCATCATGGGTGCGATGCCTGAAGAAGTAGAGCCTATCGTCGCTAAACTAGACAACTTAAAAGAGACTGTGTATGCTGCAAATACATATTATGAGGGGTTCTATAAGGGTCAGGAAGTGGTTGTCGCATATTCAAAGATAGGTAAAGTATTTGCAACACTTACGGCTACGATACTTATAGAGAAATTTGCTTGTGAGAAGCTTCTTTTTTCAGGAGTAGCTGGGGCTATTTCTGATGATTTACAAATCGGTGATCTTATCATTGCAAGTGGATTATGTCAGCATGATCTGGACATTACAGCCTTTAGTCACCCTTTTGGATATGTGCCTGAGGGTGAAGTATGTATAGCAACAGATGAGAGTTTAAGAGAAATAGCAAAAAAAGTGGCAGAAGAAAAAGGCTTGACACTTAAAGAGGGTATTATCGCGACGGGTGATCAATTTGTAGCAAACCCTGAGCGTAAAGAGTGGATAGGTACTACGTTTAATGCAGATGCTTTAGAGATGGAAGGTGCTTCAGTAGCTGTAGTATGTACAGCTTTGAATGTGCCATTTTTCATTTTACGTGCTATTTCAGATAGTGCTGATATGGATGCAGGATTTGATTTTGATGCATTTTTGGAATCTTCAGCAAAAATATCTGCAGATTTTATACTCAGTATGGTGGATACCATTGAACGATAACGAAAGACGAAGTAAAACCAAAACTATTCCTATGAGTAAGAAATTGCTCAGAGTGATTGGCAAGACCAATGGAGAGTTTAGGCTCATAGGTGAGGGTGATAAAGTGCTTGTTGGGCTTAGTGGTGGAAAAGATTCTTTGTCACTCATACACGCACTTAAACATATCCAGCGTCATGCCCCATTCCATTTTGAGTTTGAAGCGTGTACTATCAAGTACGGTATGGATGGAGAAAACTATGACTTTCTTACCAAACATTGTGAAGAATATGAGATAAAACATACCGTTTATGATACAAACATCTTCGATGTATCACAAGATGCCATACGTGAAAACTCTTCTTTTTGTAGTTACTTTTCACGTATGCGTAGGGGAGCGTTATATTCTTACGCAGAGGAACACGGCTTTAACAAAATAGCCCTTGGACATCACTTCGATGACACAGTAGAGAGCTTTTTTATGAATATGTTTTACAATGGAAGTATGAGAGCCTTAGCACCCATTTACAAGACCAGTAGAGGTGTGCATCTCATTCGACCGTTGATACAAGTACGAGAACGTCAGCTTCGTGACTTTGCGGTAGAAAATAATCTACAAATTATAGGAGACGAAGCCTGCCCTGCCATGATGAAAGATGTTAAGATGCCTCATGCAAGGGCAAGTACCAAAGCATGGCTTGCAGAACTTGAATTGAAAAATAAAGATGTGTTTAAGATGTTTAAAGCCTCGTTCAAACATATACATGATG
>JALSHU010000029.1 GCA_026982075.1 Sulfurovum sp.
AATCCCTTCCTCTCAGCCATAAAACTCCATAATTACAAATTATAAACTCCTTTCAATCAAACAACTAACTTTTCATTCTTAATCCACAAACCCAAGCAAAATGAAAATTAAAACCTCCCCTGTCTCCATCGACATCCAGTATTTCTCCTGCTAAGAAAAGATTAGGCACTATTTTTGACTCTAAGGTATCAGGGTTTACTTCAGTAGTATCTATGCCTCCCGTTGCGACCTCTGCACCCTTAAAACCTTTGGTATCAGAAATACTTAATTTTAAATTTTTGATGGTGTGTACAAGTTTATTTATCTCTTTTCTGTTTAGTTGTTCTTCTACGCTCACTTTACATCTAGACTGTTCTATTATAATGGGTATAAGCTTTTTGTTTATAACTCCTTGTAACCATAAGCCTATGGGTTTTTCACTTTCCTTTTGTACTCTGCCTAATAGCAAATTTGTGAGCTTCTCTTTACTAAGTGCTGGCATGAGGTCTAAACTTAGTTCACAGTAATCAAAGGTAGCTAGTCTTGTGCTGACTTCACGACTTAGGTCAAGTATGGCCAGTCCACTTATCCCGTAGTTAGTAAAAAGTAGGTCACCCTTTTTTTCGCTTATGTATTCGCCATTAGCATAAAGTGTGGCAATTCCAGGTACTTTCACGCCTGCACATGTCTTGACCCATGTTTCTTCTGAGCAAAGTTGTACTAAGCTTGGGTATCGAGGTATAAGGCTATGTCCCATCTTAGTAGCGAAAGCATACCCAGAGTTAGAACCTCCCAGTTGTGGTGCAGCAGGTGAACCACAGGCTAGAAGAAGTTTCTCACAGACTTTACTGTCTTCCGTTGTCACTACTGTAAAGTATTTTCCCTCTTTGTCAATAGTATTGACAGTACAGTCACACACTATATTTACCCCTACTTTCTTTGCTTCATATTCAAGTAGTTCTACCACTGAAGATGCCTGCAGGGACATAGGAAACATCTTCCCGTCTTTACCTTCCATAAGTTCCAACCCTATAGATGTAAAAAACTTTTCTACTGCTTCAAAAGGATAACCCTCAAGTACTCCTTTGATAAATTCAAAGTTTTGTCCATGAAAACGGGTTAAGTTAATATATCTATTGTCTATATTACACTTACCATTGCCAGAGACAAGTATTTTTTTACCTATTTTACTGTTTTGTTCCAACAACAGTACCTTTTCCCCAGCCCTACCTAATGTAATAGCTGCACACAAACCTGCTGCACCTGCTCCGATAATTATCCAGTTTTCATTATTCATAAGGTATTATATCTCAAAACAACCAGAAGGATTAAAGTATGTCAGCATTAGTAGAATTTTCGATGTTTCCCACAGAACAAACCCAAAGTAAGAGCGCCTTTGTCGCACGTGTCTTGGACATAGTAGATAAAAGTGGCTTAGCCTATCAGTTAACACCCATGGGTACCATTATAGAAGGAGATACGGTAGCAGAAGTTTTAGCCGTTATCAATAAAGCCTATGAAGATTTACAAAAAGATTGTGGACGTGTCTACAGTTCCATTAAAATAGATTGGCGTGAGGGACCCGTAGGTAGACTTGGGAATAAAGTAAACTCCGTAGAAGAAAAACTTGGTCGTAAACTCAACAGTTAATTTTAGCTATAATACGCCTAATTTTTCACTAGGGGTATTAAATGTGTGCTGAAAAGATACAACGTCTTATACAGGCAAGTATTTTGGGTTTTGTTATGGGGTTGGCTGGTTCTGGTATGTATGCTGCTGCATTTATATTACAGTTCGGCATGATGATAATGCTTGTCATCGCAGGGTTTACTGGCTGGTGCCCAGGACTCATCATACTTAAAAAAATATTCCCTCCATGTGAAAACATGAATCACAACGACAAGGATAATTAATGTCAGATATTTCATATAAAGATGCGGGTGTAGACATCGATGCGGGTAATGCATTTGTAGAAGCTATTAAGAGTGATGTCAAATCAACTTTTGACAGTAATGTCATAGGTGGGATAGGTTCATTTGCCGGTGCTTATGCTCTCCCAACAGGCTATAAAGAACCCGTCATTCTATCGGCAACTGACGGGGTAGGAACAAAACTCCGTATCGCGATAGAAAGTGGCAAACTAGATACAGTAGGTATCGACCTTGTAGCAATGTGTGTAAATGACCTCATCTGTAATAATGGTACCCCAATGTTCTTTCTAGACTACTATGCCACAGGTAAACTACTTCCTGAAAATGCCAAAGATGTTGTCGCAGGTATCGCAGAAGGATGTAGACGCTCTGAGTGTGCCTTGGTAGGTGGAGAAACTGCTGAAATGCCTGGTATGTACTCAGGTGATGATTTTGACTTAGCAGGATTTGCTGTAGGTATCGCGGAACGTTCTGAAATGGACACCATTGCCAATGTAAAAGAAGGACAAGTCCTTATAGCTATGCCAAGCTCGGGGATACACTCGAATGGATACTCTCTTGTGAGAAAAATTTTCTTTGATACCTTGGGCATGGACCTAGATACAGACTTTGAAGGAAACCCTCTGGTAGAAACATTACTAGAACCTACACGTATCTATGTTAAAGAGTACAAAGCAAATAAACAGTATGTTAAAGCTTTAGCACATATCACAGGTGGAGGTATCATAGAAAACCTTCCACGCGTACTTCCTGAAGGTATAAGAGCGCTTGTAACCAAAGACAGCATTAGGGTCTTACCCATCTTTGAATTTATGTCTGGGTATGTTGCCGAAGACGAAATGTATCGAGCCTTTAATATGGGCGTAGGTATGGTTTGGGTAGTAGAACCTGAAGATGTAGATGCTGTACTTGCAAACACTGATGGATATGTTATAGGAAACTTAGAAAAAGGTGCACGTGGCGTAGAAATGATATAGAGGCTACTTTAGCCTCCAAAACATATATTTTTATGGTAACTTCAACTCTTCACAAACTCCACTCTTTATACACTCTCTATCCAATTCCCCAGATTTCCATTTTTTTAAATACTCTGTAAGATTTTCTTTTACATCCCCTTGCAGCATATAAAGCCCTATCAGGTTAGGTAGTGCCATACTAAGGATAAGCAAATCAGAGAAGTCAAGTAGTGCAGAAGCACTTGTCACCGAAGCCATTACAGTAAATGAAATAAAAATGAGTTTGAAGATCAGGGTATATCTTTCGCCAAAGAGGTATGTCCAGGAACGCTCCCCGTAATAAAACCATGAAATCATTGTAGAAAAAGCAAACAATACGATGGAAAATGAGAGTATAATCGGAAACCAAGAAATAACTGTGCCATACGCTGCTGCTGTAAGTGCAGCACCCTGTTTTGATGCTACCAGATTTGCAAACTCTCCATCCGCAGTATACACACCAGTGGTTACAATGACCAGTGCAGTCATTGTACAAATGACAATGGTGTCGATAAATGGTTCATAGAGTGCTACCATACCTTGACGAACGGGATACTTTACCGCAGCAGTTGAGTGAACAATAGCGGCAGAACCAATACCTGCCTCAGAAGAGAATGCCGCACGTTTAAAACCTTGTACCAGTACACCTATAAGCCCACCTACTGCTGCTGTTGGTGCAAAAGCTTCATGCACGATAGTCCCGATGGCATCTGGCACCAAAGAAGCATTTACAATAAGAATCCACAATGAAGCAAGAAGATAGATAAGTACCATAGCAGGTACAATCTTTTCCGCTGTGTGCGCTATACGTTTGATACCCCCAATAATCACAAAACCCACAACTGTTGCCATAATAAACCCAAAGACTATAGGATATGTTTCAAAAAAAGGAACCCTTTCTGTAAGGACACCCATCGCCTGAGAAGTTTGAAAAGCATTCCCCGCACCTAAAGATCCTCCTATAGCAAGAACTGAAAAGACTATAGCCAAAATTTTGCCAAGTTTAGTATGTCCTTTAGAGGCAAGACCTTTAGAAAGATATTGCATCGCTCCACCCATAATACGCCCATCTGGTCGTGTCTCACGATATATTTGAGCAAGTGTCACTTCCGTGAATTTAAGTGTCATTCCAAAGAAACCAGCCAATATCATCCAAAAGGTAGCTCCTGGTCCGCCTATGGCAATCGCAATCGCAACACCAGCAATATTACCTAAGCCAACTGTTGCAGAAAGCGCAGTTGTCAAAGACTGAAAAGGAGTGATTTCTCCTACATCATCAGCAGTTTTATATTTACCTGTTATAATTTTAAATGAATGTACAAACATACGAACATTAATAAAACCAAAGCGAAAAGTGAGAAAAACACCCCCCAAGATAAGCCAAGCAACAATAAAAGGCATACTTGTACCTTCTATCATACCAAAAAAGATATCGAAGAAAAAAATCGACCCTAAAATACTGTTAATTTGTTCAAAGATAGCATTCATAATAGTTTTCCTAAATATTTATGAATGATTATACTCATTAACCCCTAAAGTACCTCTAATTTAGAGGTTAAAAATAATTTTTTCATTTTTTTTACAAAAACTATTGACAAACGTAACCCTTTTGACTATAATTGCGTTCCTTTTTAACTTGATATACAGG
Source organism: Sulfurovum sp. (assembly GCA_026982075.1). Lineage (GTDB taxonomy): Bacteria > Campylobacterota > Campylobacteria > Campylobacterales > Sulfurovaceae > Sulfurovum. The sequence continues at coordinate 4,554 of JALSHU010000029.1, forward strand.
TTTAAAGTAACGGAGTGTAGCGCAGTCTGGTAGCGCACCTGGTTTGGGACCAGGGGGTCGAAGGTTCGAGTCCTTTCACTCCGACCATTTAGTTTTTTAACATTTTAATAATAAGTAAACTTAACATTTCATTATGGTAGGCGTAGTTCAGTTGGTAGAGCGCCAGTTTGTGGTACTGGTTGTCGCGGGTTCGAGTCCCGTCGCCTACCCCATAGTTTAGTAATTAATCGGGTAACCACCCAAAGAAGAAGCGCTTGTGGCTCAATTGGATAGAGCATCAGACTTCGGATCTGAGGGTTAGAGGTTCGAGTCCTCTCAGGCGTACCATTAACAACAAGTTTTTATTTATTATTATATTTTTGTGCACTCATAGCTCAGCTGGATAGAGCATCGCCCTTCTAAGGCGAGGGTCTTAGGTTCGAATCCTAATGGGTGTACCACCTTATTATTGTTTAGTAAAACAATCACATGCGGATGTGGTGAAATTGGTATACACGCCAGACTTAGGATCTGGTGCTTTACGGCGTGGAGGTTCGAGTCCTCTCATCCGCACCA
>JALSHU010000030.1 GCA_026982075.1 Sulfurovum sp.
GAGTTGGGTGAGGGTTTGCATAGAATATCCAAAAGTTTTTGGATATTCTAGCTGATTTAGCTAAAATAGAAAAAAGTCAAAAAGATATCACCTTGGAAAACTACTTCAAAAATGAATTTAGCTCAGAACTTCTTTGTGAGACTGTTAGACATCCCAACATAAAAGTAGGTACATTTAGCTATTACTCTGGCTATTACCACAAACACTCTTTTGAGGGATGTGTGCGATATTTGGACAGAAAACGTAAAAATGTAGATAAACTTATCATCGGTAACTACTGTTCTGTAGGTTCTGGTGCAGTTTTTGTTATGGCAGGAAACCAAGGCCATCGTTTGGACTGGAAAAGTACCTTTCCTTTCTACTACCAAGCCAATATATTTAAAGAAGCAAAAAATCCTTATCAAAAAGTAGGTAATACTGTCATATGTCATGATGTATGGATAGGTTCAGAAGCCATGATTATGCCAGGAATCACCATAGGTACAGGTGCGGTAATAGCAGCCCGTGCTGTTGTTACTAAAAATGTCGAACCTTATGCTGTAGTAGGTGGCAACCCCGCTGAGTTAATCAAATATAGGTTTTCAAAAAATAAAATATCTCAACTCCTCAAACTTAAATGGTGGGAGTGGAAAGAAGAAAAAGTGAAAGCTTCTATGGATTTTCTTTGTTCTGAAATTTAGCTATAATTACATAAATTAATCCAAGGTCTACACCCATGTCTAAGCATCCTACTTTGCTCCAACAGTTTCGCTCTTTTTGTTATCAGAACAATGCCACTAACCTAGAAGTAGCCTTAGAATACTTTGCTGTATTTGGAGGTATGGGTTGGCATGTTGACATGGATATTCCCTTAGAAGAACTTATAGAAGAAAAAATTTTAGACAACTACCGTTATATTCATGGAGACATCACCAAAATAACAAAAAGCCAAGAGATTCATCATAAAATTTTAACAGCATTGGCAATGGGTGACAGGCGGGAACATTCCGCTTTTAAGAAAGCTCAAATAGACAGGAATTATGGTGAAGATTCAATAGATTTTCTTGTAGATGAAGGACTTTTGATACTTGATAAATCAGTTGAAAAACCTTTAAAAGACCATGAGAAAGTCTCCAATAAACTTCTCTTTACTCAACCTTTTATGCGTTTTTGGTTTGCACTTGTCTCACCTATGTACAAAAGTATTAAAGCAAATGAATATGATGAGGTGAAAAATCGTTGGTCAGATATTAAAGGTGAATTTACTAACCTTATTTACCAACAACTCTTTTTAGAATTGATTAAAAAAAGTTTCAATGCACAGAGTGAAGATACTATTATCCAAATTGGCTCTTATTGGGATACCAAAGTAGAGATAGACCTTTTGGCTAAAACCAAATCTGGAACATTTTTTGCTGGAGCTTGTAAATTTTCAAAAGCCAAAGCCAAAAAAAGTGAGTTGAGTAAACTAAAAGAATCATGTAAACAAGCAGAGCTAGACATTGAGAGTTATGTACTCTTTTCAAAAAATAATTTCTCTACTGAACTCAAAAAAGAAAAAGGTATTACCCTGCAACTCTTTTCTCTCAAAAACTTAGGACATCTACTCCTAGACCTGAACGAAAAAGATTTACTTCTTAGTACCAATAAGAAGTACTAATGCACTTTACTACATTAAAAGTTTACTCAGCAAAAAATTCATAAACATTTACGATGAGTATTTTTAGTACTTAACGACTACTTTTTATTCATATCATCCACCGACTTTTCAATCTCAGTTAAAAAATTCTCTATCTTGTGACCTAAACTTTCTATAAAAACTTTTGTTTTTTCTAAATCAATATTAATATTTTTTTTATCTACTTTTATGCCTATATTTTCAGACATATCCAACTTACCTTCTGCGATATCTTTTTGTATATTTTTTGCACCATTTTCAAAAGTATCTTTGAGTGCATTAAAAAACTCTTTTGTTTTATTAATGTCAATATTAAGTTTTCCATTACCGATTTCCACACCAATTTTTTCAAATAAGTCTTTATTTTCTTCTGCCATATGATTTCCTTTCTATTTTATGATTATACAACTATATTAGATTATAAAAATGCCAAAAGTGCGGCTGTGACAGCTACATTGAGTGATTCTACCCCTCTTTCCATAGGTATGGCGATACTTTTGTTGCATAATGATTCTACTCCTTTACTCACACCTTCACTTTCATTTCCCAATACAAAAATTGTTTTATTATTGTAATTCTGTTCTTTAAAATCAGATGGTGCATGAGAGGAAAGCGTATAGATATCTGCACCATTTTTTTTAAAGTCTATAAGTGTTTCTTTGAGATCTGAAGTTTTAATAATAGGCATTTTAAAAAGTGTCCCTGCAGATGCTTTAATAACTAAAGGACTTATTTGTGCTGCTCCTTTTGTAGGAAGTAATACAGCATCTACTTTTCCAGCAGCACAGGAGCGTATAATCATACCTAGGTTCTGTGGATTAGTCACACCATCAAGGGCAATGATTCGGTAATTAATATTTTTTAGCATGAAGTCCCTCGCATCAGAAAAATATTTTAATACAATGTCAAGTGCTACACCTTGATCTTGCTTGGCATTTTTGGATATACGTGAAAGTGTTTGCTTATCATGGTATTTGATTTCTATACCTCTTTTTAGAGCTATAGATTTCATATTTTCTAATATACCTGCATCTTTATTTGACTTTGATAGATGAAGTTTATATATTAAGATTGTTTCATCTTCTAAGGCTTCGATTACGGTATTTCGTCCATATATGGTCAGTACTTTGTCATAAAAAGCTTTTTTTTCTAAGTATGCATTGGAGTCTATCAAGAATGACCATCCCATGCAATGTGCGGCTTTCCATTTTCATCAAACTCTACAGCTGGCATCCCCATAAGGTTATATCCTGCATCCACATAGTGTATCTCTCCCGTCACACCAGAACTGAGGTCTGAAAGCAAATACATACCAGAGTTACCAACTTGATTTATAGTAACATTTTCTTTCAATGGTGCGTGGGCTTTGTTCCACTTAAGCATAAATGAAAAGTCATCTATTCCTGCAGCTGCCAATGTCTTAATGGGACCAGCAGAAATAGCATTTACTCTAATACCATCTTTTCCTAAATCTTCTGCCAAATATTTAGTGGTCATCTCCAAAGCAGCCTTCGCTATGCCCATAAGATTGTAGTTAGGTATATATTTTACCCCACCATAATATGAGAGTGTCAAAACTGATGAAGATGTAGAAAGAATAGGTTTTAGTTCCCTAACCACTTCTATAAGAGAATAAACTGAGATATCCATCGCTATATCAAAAGCCTCTTTACTTATGTCATAAAAACGACCACTTAAACCTTCTTTAGGTGCAAAAGCTATAGAATGTACAACAAAGTCTATCTCTCCCATATCTTTTTCCAAAGACTCTTTCAGTGCCCTAATCTCTTCGGGTTTACTCACATCACAAGGGTAAAACTTAGCACCACAGTTTAACTCTTCTGCTACAGGTGTCAATTTTTTTTCAAAACGCTCATTTAAAAATGTGATAGCTATTTCTGCACCTTGCTCTTGACACGCTTTTGCTATGCCGTAAGCGATAGACTTCTTATTTGCGATGCCTAAAATGACACCTTTTTTACCCTTCATTATCATCAAAAATCCTAAAAATTAAATTACATCATTTTATCATCATTGAGGTAAAATATAGGGTTAATTTAAAATATGGAAGAATGATATGAAAAAGATACTGATTATAAACACGGGTGGTACCTTCAATAAAACCTATAACCCTCTTAATGGTACACTTGAAATCAAAAGCCATTCAAATGCTTTAGATACGATAGCCTCAAAGTGGCTTTGTGATTTTGAAATACTTCATATTATAGGAAAAGACAGTCTTGAAATGACAAACCAAGATAGACTAGAACTACTAGGTACTATTAGTCAGTCTTCCTATCACAGTTTTATAGTCATCCATGGGACTGACACTATGGATATCAGTGCAGCTTACATAGATGAAGCAGGACTTGAAAAACAAATACTTTTTACCGGTGCCATGGTGCCTTATGCCATAGACCCTGTAGAAGCCACAGCAAATTTTGCTTCTGCATATGGTTATATGCAAGCGTTAAAAAAAGATGGTGTTTATATCGCTATGAATGGCATCATTGATGCATATCATAAAATAAAAAAAGACCGTAAAAAAGGTAAATTTACTCTCTAATTATGGTTATCTACTGTTGTGGGGATTGTTTGACCCGAAGCTTGCATATCCAATGCTTTTGGATATTTCTTATAATGTACTCTCACAGCATGGGCAAGTTTTTTCTTCGTCTCATCTTCCACAGGTGTTGGTAACTCATCTGGTAAGGCTTCTAAAAGTGCCAAAAGCAGTGCATCTTGAGGCTTAGAAACTTTGCTTATCCAAGAAGCCAATAACTCTCTATTTACATGAGAAGGTATAGATCCCATGATACCCACATCATTTTGATCATGAACAAGTAGTCCTGAAGTAGTACCTCTGTCAAGAGTGAGTACCTGAAACAAATACAGTGTGTGATAATCAAGTTGCAAAGATTTTTCTTGAGACGTACTGGTGGGATGGTCTTTTATAGCTTGCATGATAATATTTATATAGGTATCTATCACACTGATACCAATTTGGTATGCAAATGTTTTGTCTACTTCAAAATAACCTGTGTTAAAATTTTCAAGATAAAAGTGACTTACTCCACGTGTTCGTGCCAGAGCAGGAATATAAAAATATTTATCTCCTTGTTCTTGTCCCTCTTTATAATATGTATCTGTTGATACTTTTAAAGCCTCTTTAAATTTTCTTTTAAACGTATCATTCTTTAAAGAGGGGTTCAAGTCAGCCATAATACGCCAGTATCCCTTACCATCACGCATTTGAGTCCATGAGATATGCATGTGCATAGAAGGTGCATGTGGGTTACTAGGATGAATAATGGTTGAAATGGCAGTCGCTGAAGAGAGTTTTTTATCTATATCATCATCATAATGTACTTGCGAAATATTAACCGAACCCCTATTGAACAAGGTATCATCTCGTGTTTCATATCTTACCCCACCCCCATGTCTTCCTTTATCCCGCTCCCATTCTATAGCCGTACACTCTTTTTTTCCCCCAAGTTTTGTACTCACTTCATTGAGTCTATCTACAAAATATGTTTGTAACTTTTTCACCAATTGGTAGGCTTCTTTTGCTTCTTTTGCTTCTGCATAAACTCTCATGTTCAATATACCTTCTAAAATTTGTAAAATTATAACATACCCGAGCAATATTTATATGATTCTGTTACAATGATATTTGCCGAAAAATAATACATTTTAGTCAAAGGAAAAAAATGAAATTTAAGTTACTGATACTTGCTATAATTCTCATCTCTTTTACAGGTTGTACAAATACTGTCAATACTGTTCAAACGCCAAAAATAAAACCACATACTTATGAAAAACCTACTGCAGCCAAAGCAGCTAAGTTTCATAAAACGATGGTTAAAGTAGCACTCAGTACCCAAGATGATAGCAAATACACTAAAATGGCTTTGGATACTCCAGAAAAAAAGGTATGGTTTAAAGACCTTATGTATAGACTTTGGGACAGACAGATTACAAGAAATCAATTTATTGAAGAAGGTTTGACCAAGTACCCAACACGCAAATATGAATTTACCTATGTGGCAAATGGTTTCCAAAGATTTTAATATCTACTTTGTATAAGGAAGCGGGTCCTTCTTTCCCGCCTCTTCAAATCCTTTAAGTCTTAACCTACATGAATCACAGACACCACACGCTTTGTCTTCTTCTTTGTAGCATGACCATGTGTGTTCAAGTGGTACGCCCAATTCTATTGACTTTTGTACTATCTGACTTTTTTTCAAATCGACCAATGGCATCTTAATTTCTAACTGTGTTTCCTTTTTTGTCCCGAGGTTTATAGCAGTTTGCATCTGAGTAATATAACTTTTTCTGCAGTCTGGATAACCAGAACTGTCTTCTTCAACCACACCGATAAACAATGCCAAAGCCCCATGTTTTTCTGCAATTGCAGATGCAATAGAAAGAAAAATACCATTTCTAAAAGGTACATAGGTCACGGGTACACCCTCTTCTATACCTCCTGTGGGTATATCTATGGTATTGTCTGTTAGTGCAGATGCTCCTATATCACCAAAAAAAGGTAAATCCAGTTCATACATTTGACTCGCATTCATAGCATGTGCCACCAAACGAGAACACGCTAGTTCTTTGGCTTGTGTTCTTTGTCCATAATTAAAATGTACTGCAATAATCTCATAACCCTCACGTTGTGCAATCTTAGCACTTAAAGCACTATCCATACCTCCTGAAATAATACAAACAGCTATTTTTTTCATATGTATCCTACATTTCTTTTACTGCCATTTTACCAAGATTTGGGTAAACTTCGTGCATGATAGATTTGGATAATCAAACAACACTTAAATGTGATTTAGAAGCATTAGAAAAAATAGCCTCAACCCTTACCAGTAGAGATATTGAACTCATTATCACAGATGATGAAACGATGAAATCTCTCAATAGTGAGCATAGAGGAAAAGCGTGTTCTACAGATGTACTCTCTTTCCCTTTAGAAACAGTTTTTACAGAGCAAATTCTCTTTGATATACCTTTGGGTTCTATTGTAGTTTCTGCACCTTTTATCAGACAAAAAGCTGATGAACTTGGTCACAGTATCCAAGATGAACTTTCATTGCTTTTTATTCATGGATTACTACATCTTCTAGGCTTTGACCATGAACGAGATGAAGGTGAAATGCGTCTCAAAGAAAAAGAACTGATAGAAATGTTTAATTTACCCAAAAGTCTAATCATCAGAACAAAGGAGTCTTAATTTGGATTTTATCATATTTATTGTTGCCATGGGTGTACTTATTTGGGGTGCAGATCTCATTATTGAACAAAGTGAGCGTATTGCATTGGAATTCAATATACCTGAGTTTATTATTGGTGCTACCCTTATTGCACTGGGTACTTCACTCCCTGAAATGGCTGCAAGTATTGCTGCGAGTTATAATGACCGTGCAGAAATAGCTGTAGCCAATGTCATAGGAAGTAATATTCTCAATATCACATTGGTACTTGCCAGTGTATTTCTCATCGCAAAAAACCTTAACCCAAACAGGGACTTCTTCGCAAAAGACAGTACATGGGCACTTGTTCCTGTGCTGATTTTTATTTTAATGATAATAGATGGTGTCATTTCACGTTTTGATGCCATATTACTCCTTTTACTTATGGGTGCATACCTCATGTTTTTACTTCAAGATGCAAAAGGTATTCCCCAAGAGGATTTAGAAATCCCAAAGAATGAGACTTTTTCATGGGTGAAAACCATACCGATGATTCTAGGTGGTTTTATTTTAGTAGTTGTTGGCGCACACTATACCGTTGAAAGTGCATCTAGCATAGCAAAAAGTTTTGGTATCTCAGAGTGGGTAATTGGGATTATTATGATTTCACTTGGTACGTCCTTACCAGAGCTAACTGTGAGTATATCTGCTGCACTAAAAGGCAAAGTAGACATGGCTATAGGAAATATCATTGGGTCAAACATGGCAAATACCACAGTAGTTTTAGGTGCTGCTGCACTTGTAAATCCTCTCACCTTAGATGCCTCTTCGTATCTGTTTGATATAGCTACCATGATTGTAGCTACACTCATATTGGTCTTTATTACAGCTAATAAACTTTACAATAAATCTGCAGGTGTGAGTCTCATCATTATTTTAGGACTTTTCTTAAATAATACACTGCAAAATATATAAATATTTCTATTTAGAAGTATTTATATCAGATATTTTACTGTTTTTTGTATCATCAAAATATTTATTTCGATAAAGCCATTTATAAATATCTGCAGCTATGGGTCCTGCTGTACTTCCACCATGTCCACCATGTTCAACAAGTACAGTCACAACATACTTAGGATCATCATAAGGTGCATAAGTCGTTATCCAAGCATGTGAACGATGATAATATGCCAATTCATGCTCTTTAAGTCGTTTTACAGTAGATTGAGGTATAGATGTTACCTGAGACGTTCCTGTTTTCCCTGCAACAACAATTGGGAGTTTACTCATTGTCTTATAGCCTGTCCCCCCTCTTATATTACATACATCATACATACCCTGCTGAATCATATTTAAATGTTTCTTGTTGAGATGAATTATTTTTGTCATATTTTTTGTTTCATTTTTATCTATTACTCTCACTATACGAGGTGTAACCAACTTTGAAGTAGCTAACATTGTTGTGTATCTAGCTACTTGTAGAGGCGTAACCAGACTATAGCCCTGTCCAATAGCTGAGATAACAGTTTCACCCATATACCATGACTGTTTAAATCTTTTCATTTTCCAGGCTTTATCTGGCATCACACCATTATATTCTCTTGGTAAATCTACACCTGTTTTCACTCCTAAACCAAATGTTCTTAAGCCTCTTGCCATCGCATTAATACCAACTTTTAAACTTTTGTTGTAATAATATACATCACAACTTTCACGTATAGATTTTCTTAATCGTACCGTACCATGACCCCATCGTGACCAACATCTAAATTTATGTTTACTCTTACCTAAAGTAATATGTCCATTACAAAATTCCGGGGTATCCAAAATTCCCTCTTGTGCTTTAGAAAATGCCAAAGCCACACCCATTTTTATCGTAGATCCGGGTGGATAAGTTCCATGTATGAATTTGTTGGTAAATGGCTTGTCTATATTGTTTTGCAGTGCTTTCCAATCTTTTAAACTAATGCCTCCTACAAATAAATTAGGATCATAAGAAGGATAACTAACAGCAGAAAGTATCTCACCACTTGTGCGCATTACTACTACTACCCCAGTCTCATTTGATTCTTTAAAACGTTCATAAATCATTTCTTGAAGATTGATATCTATATTGAGTTGAAGATTTTTGTTATCTTTGGGTAATTTCTTTTCTAAAACTTCTATAGCTTTGTTGGTTGCTGTTACTTTAGAAATCTCATAACCCAATTCACCTTCTAATATATCATTATAATATCTTTCGAGACCCGTTTTACCTACATTCCCTACTTCATTGACAACAGGGTCTTTTGCATTCTCTTTTGCATTTGAACGTCCAGTATACCCTACAATATGTGCTACATATTTACCATATGGATAATACCTTTTTGTCTCAGCTTCTATTTTAATCGAAGGACTGAGGCTTAACTTTGGATATGCTCCCATCATATCTGAGTAATGTATAAAATCTACTACCTTAATATAATTATGATTATAGGGTGAATTATGTTTTTTATATACCTTCAACATAACTGTCTTATTTAAATCGGTAAATGTAGTGACCAATCTGTCAACCACTTCTATTAGTTCTTCACTATTATATTTTAAATGTGGTTTAATAGAGACTGAAAAACCTATTTGGTTCATTGCTAACAGGTTACCATTCAAATCAAAAATTTCACCTCTAACAGGTTTGATGAATTGTTTTCGTTCTATATTCTCTTTTGCAAGACCTTCATAATAAAAGTTTGATTTAATACTCACATGATACAGTCTGGCAATCATTCCAGCCCAAAAAAGTATAAAAATAAATATAACAAATCTATATCTCACAGTATCACCACAACCAAAAGATCTACAACAAGAGAATAGAATAAAATATTACCCAGCACAATACTTGTAGTCTGAAATATAAAATCATACCCAAGAAGACATACCAAATACATGGCATCTAATAATAATACACTGATAATAGGTCTACATATTTTGCATCTTCTAAAATGTATTAACTTATGATAGAACATTACATATACAAGTAAAGATGAAATACTTATAAGAAAAAATGGTAATGATAAATTGACTTCAAGATTTAAAAAGTAAACCATTGAAATCAATATATAATGTAATTTACCTTCTTCAACACCACGTATAAAAATATATCCCATAACACCAATTAACAGAGGTAAAAAAACATAGATAGAAATTAACATAGGATAAAAAAGTATAAAAAGACCTATCAAAATCCATATAAGTGGTCGATGCATTAGGTGTAACAAATTATCCATATTTAAAATACTTTTTTATACAACTTTAAATACTAAAGCCACTTCATTACAAATGGGAAAATGAATACATTTGATACAGTCCGCCCAAATTTTATGTTCTGGTATCAATTCTTTACTAATTTCAGAGAACCCAAGTTTTTCAAAAAATGTGGGTAAATAGGTAAGAACCAATACATCTTCTTCTACTCCTAATATTTTTGCCTCATTCAATGCAAATTCAACCATGGACTGTCCTATTTTCTCCCCACGGTATTCTGTATGTACTATTAAGCTTCTTATTTCGGCTAATCTTTGTGAGTGTATATGTAAGGCTGTGTATCCTACAATTTTATTCTCTTTCTTGGCAAGTACATAAGAGCGTATATTGGTAGCAACTTCATCATCTGTACGATTTAATATCACACCATCTTTTACTTCTTGCAGCACCATCGTTTGCATCTCTGGGATATCATTTAATTTTGCTTTTACAAGTTCTATCACTTCTTTTCCCCAGGTAAATCTTGTGCTGTCTGTTCAATGGCAAAAATAGTATCAAGAATTTCATAATGTACTCTGTCATGCCCATTTTTTTTAAGATTGGATACAGTAATTGATCCGGGAAAATCACGTTTAAGTTTATTACGTTCTTTTTGATTAAGTTTGTCTATTTTTGTAAATACTGTTAGATATCTCTGGTCGGGTCTTATAAATTCAGAGATATATGCTTTAACATCATCATCTATCTTTGCATGTGGATGACGGGCATCTCTTAGATGTATAAAAAGTCGAATAGAAACCCGATGTTGTATGAATTCGACTAAGTTTTTTTGCCATACTTCTTTAAGTGTTTTAGAGACCTTTGCATACCCAAATCCTGGTAAATCAACAAAACGTACAGGATAATTCTCTTCATTGTAAAGATATCTTGTTTCAAAAAAGTTTATTAATTGTGTTTTCCCCGGAGTAGCGGATGATTTTGCCAAATTTTTACGTTGTGTCAAAGAGTTTAGTGTTGAACTTTTACCTACATTGGAGCGTCCAAGAAAAACCACCTCACTCATATCTTCAGGTAATGAATCCGCTATACTTTGAGCTGATTTAATAAAACTTGCTTCTACAATACGTGGTGAACTCATTTAGAATCCTCCATATCAAAAATAAACTTTACAGGTTTTTTTCTACTCCCCTGTACATTCGCATTACCTGTGATAGTATCTAATACAATCTCATCCCCATTTACATGGCGTTTATTCATTAAATCATCTATAACCGCTTTACCTGTTAGTACATAGGTTGACTTTATAGGAAAATACGTTACTTTATCTGCACTTCCCTGATAAAATTGTTTTTCATTTTTAAATTCAAATGTCACCGTACCAATGGCTTCATATTTTTTTGTTTCATTATTTTCATCAAAATAGACAATCACTATATCTCCATGCAACCAGTTTTCTAGCTGTTTTACCTTCACATTCCCTATAAAATGCACCTCTTTTTTTATATCCTCTGCCTGCATAGAATCAGAAGTGATTTCTACTTTTTCAGCAAAAAGTATTCCTGTAAACAGAAGTGCATAAAAAAATATAGAGCTAAACAACATTACAATCTTCAACAAATAACCTTTATAGTGATAGTAATATGATTATAGCATTACTTTACTTTTCTGTTGTATAAATCACTGCATCCACTTTCGTAGCATTAAGCTCTTTTGTTAATGCATTATAGTGTAAAGAAGTACCACGAATAATATTTTTATCCATATATGCGATAAAAGGAGAAGTTACAGTCAGTATTTCTGTTTTCTGATTGTACTTTGCATGTTCTGCACTATAGATATATCCTTCTTTTTCTTTGAGCTTAACATTCCCGTCTAAATATAAGATATCTTCATGATATGTACCTTTATTTGAAACCAGTAATTCTATACTATCTGTACTATATCTTAAATTTTCAACCATCAAGGCCATATTTTCTCTTACGCCTTTTTTTGCAAAAGACTTAGATTGCATTTTTTCTCTATCTACTTCTATAAATGTTGTATCAGTAAACTCCATCTCTTTATTAAACATATTCTTAGATGCCGAACTATTACTTAACTTCATCATAGTATTCATACCAACTGTAACAATGATTGCAATAATTAAAACTGGTTCTAATCTTATTCCCATAGTTCCAAATACTGTTCTTCAAGCCCCTCATTTACAATAAGATACTCTATCATCTCTCTTACGGCACCATCTCCACCTTTTTTACTCAGTATCACATCTGCAATTTTATCTACATATGCACTGGCATCTCTAGGTACGAAAGATATCTCGGCTGACTTTAACATACTTAGATCATTAAGGTCATCTCCTATAGCTGCAACACTTTCCATGGTTAAATCTAGTTTTGTAAGTAAGGCTTCAAGTACTTCTTTTTTATTGTCAATTCCCTGATAAAAATGCTCTATACGCAACTCTTTGGCACGTCGTGCGACAATAGAAGAACTTCTACCTGTGATGATAGCAACTTGCTTGCCAAGCTTCCTCCAGGAAGCAATAGCTAAACCATCTTTGACATTAAAAGATTTAATCTCATCACCCTTTTCACTATAAGTGATACGAGAATCTGTCATAGTTCCATCCACATCCAATACAATTAGTTCTATACTCACAGTACACCTTTAGTACTTGGGATTCCTGCATTTTCATTTACACTTACAGCACGACGAAGTGCCACAGCCAATGCTTTAAATGCTCCTTCTATAATATGATGTTTATTTTTGCCACGATTGTAAATCAGATGTAGGGTAAGAGGTAAGTTGAAAGCCAGAGCTTTGAAAAATTCTTCCACCAATTCAACATCGAAATTGCCTACTTTCCCACCAATAGGCAGTTCAAATACTAAAAACCCACGATTTGAAAGATCAATATCACAAGTAATAGATGCTTCATCCATCACCACAGTGGCATTACCAAACCTTTCTATACTTTTGACAGGATAAATCGCTTTTTTTAATGCTTGTCCTATCACAATAGCCACATCTTCAACCGTATGGTGATCATCTATATGCGTATCTCCGATACAAGATACTTCCAAATCAATATGTGCATGTTTTGTAAATGCTTCCAACATATGGTCATAAAAACCTACACCAGTATTTATCTTCGCTAGTCCACTACCATAAAGGTTTAACTTTACTGCAATCTGTGTCTCTTTCGTTTCTCTTTTTACTTCAATCATTTTATTTTCTCTACTCCTAGTTTCTAACTATAAATGCACCGACTAAATCATTGTTATTCTTAAAGTCTCTTGCTTCTTGTTCTGAGCCAAAGCCCATAAGCCATACACGATACAGCGGCTCTCCATCGCCATCAATATCTGCGAATTCTTTAATGACAGTTTGGTATTGAGGATATCGTAATTTATGTTCTTTTTGTGTGAGTTTTGCACCTGCATACCGTTTAAATGCACCTATTTGTACACCAAAATTAGACAATCTTACACGTGTCACTTTATGTGCAGCTTTATCTCTACGGATTCTTTCTTTGGACTGCACTTTTCCAGCAAAACCTACCACTTCTATAGAAACTTTGGCGATTCCCATTCTATCTAGTCCTATCTCTTTACCCGCCGTATAAGAACAGTCTATAATACGACCTCTGACAAAAGGTCCTCTATCGTTAATACGCACAATGGTACTTCTGCCATTTTGCAAATTTTTGACCTTTACCATAGTATCCATAGGCCATGTCTTATGCGCTGCTGTTCTTGCATGCATATTATATACTTCTCCGTTGCTGGTATGTTTTCCATGAAAGTTGGGTCCATACCATGAAGAAATACCCTGTTGTACTTGCCCAACTGAAACGTATGTCGGATGATATCTTTTTCCTAGAACTTTATAAGAACGCATGGTTGCTTTATGTCTCGCAGCACTCGTATATTTTGTACTGCCTGCTTTATACTTTTTTTGAGAACATCCTGTGGTAGAAAACATAAAAATCATTGCTGGTAATAGTAGAAGGGAAAGTCTTTTCATAAAACCTCTATCATTTAAATATTAGACAATATTATCTCTTTATTTCTCTTTATCCCTGCTTTTTATTTTTATGGCTACGTGTCCAATATATTTTGACGTATTATTCTCTCTCAAGTAATGTACTTTCAAAAACTTTTTTTGTTACAGGTATAAGTAATAACTTTCCAAGTGCCAAATTTTCATTGTTTAAATTATTTGCAACCTTTATCTCTGTACTTTTAGCACCATATTTCTGAGCAATACTTTCCAGTGTCTCTCCCAAAGATACATAGTGTGAAACAAGATGTGGTTTAAATGTTTTCAAATCCTCTTCAAGTTCATAGCGTAAATAAAATGCAAATACTTTTTCTATAGGAATCATAATCTTATAATGGCTGATTCCTTGTGGAAGCGTGTCATTTTTAATATGAGCATTTAATGTATTTAAAGTTTTCACTTTTAATTTTAAAAGTTTAGCAACATCTTTTAAACTGGTTTTAGATGAAATCTCTACTTCTATCAACCCGTTTTCCAGGGTATCATCTCCTGAAATACTTAATCCCAGTGTCATATTTTCACCAATCATCGCAACAAGTAATATTTTTTTGATGTATTCGCGTGTTTCACGGGGTAAATATTTGGCTTTGTTATCAATCAAACTACGTAAATCATCTGTACCTGCTTTTTTTATAGCACGTGTCATACACCCTTCTCCACAATTATATGCCATAGCTGCTAAATACCATTTTCCAAATTGCCTATACAGTTTGTTAAGATAATTGATTGCAGCTGAAGTAGCACTGGCTGTATCACATCGTTCATCATAAGTGTTACACACAATCAAATTGTATTTTTTGGCTGTTTTAGGCATAAATTGCCATAATCCCACAGCCTTTTTCGGAGATACCGCTGTAGAAGAAAGTCCCGACTCCACCATCGAGAGGTAAATAAAAAGATCACTGACACCTTCTCCCATCAACAAACCCTGAATCGTTGGTAATACATCTTTTCCTCTTAGCAAAGAACGTTTATAAAAACTTTTTAATCTTTTTTCATTTTTCAAAACAAATTGCTGAAAGTCTGTATCATAAATATACTCTTCGTCTATATCAAATTCATTAAAAACGTAGGTATAAGAAGGATATTTTTCACTAAGTTCCAAAGCATAAGCATATCCAAACAAAACTATTATAAAAAATAAAATCTTGAAATATTTTAACATTTTAAAAAACTAAAAACTAAAAAGTTTATGCGCATTTTGTGAACTTATTTCCGCTATCTCATCCAGACCACAAGATGAGAGTTCTGCCATTTTTTCTGCGACCAATACAGTATAAGCAGGCTCATTTCGTTTACCTCTGTATGGGTGCGGGGTAAGGTAGGGTGAATCTGTTTCTATAAGAAGTTTATTTTTTGGAATTTTTTCATAGACATTAATAAGTTTACGCGCATTTTTAAATGTCAAGACACCTCCTATGCCATAATAAAAATTTTTATCTGAAAGTTTGAGTAAAGATTCATCTGCGTTATAACAATGTAATACTCCTCCTTCTTCACCAGCATAACACTCAAGTAATTTCAAACAGTCCTCACTAGACTCACGTACATGTACAATTAATGGTTTCTTTAATTTTTTTGCCCATAAAATCTGGTCAATAAATATATCTTTTTGTAAACTTTTCTCTGCAGTTATTGCCTCATCACTTTCTGGTAAACGGAAATAATCCAACCCACATTCACCAATAGCAATACATTTTGGATGTTGTACAAATTTTTCCAAATACGCTTTATCATAATGCTCGGCATCATAAGGATGCACACCTACAGAAAAATATACATCCTCATATTTCTCGGATATTTCAACTGCTCTTTTTAAGGTTCTAGGATCAGCACCTGGTATAATAAATTTACCTACCCCCTGCTCCTTTGCACGCTTCAAAACCTCATCCAAATCATCATCGTAGCGTGTATCATCCAAATGACAGTGTGTATCAATAATCATAGTATTCCTAGTGTTTATTTCTGTCAAATTATAGCAGATTATATCTATATTTATTATCGAAATGTCTATTTCTAATAAGAAATAAGTTATAGTTTATCATCACATAGACAGAGAGGAAATCTATGGTCAGTCTAGTATTATCCATTTTAGTATCTTTAATATTACTTGTTATTTTTATTGAATATCGTAATGAAAAAAAGTACCAAGAAGATCGGCGTCAAAAGAATCTGAAACGTACAGGTAAACAAACCACTTCAAAAAAAATTCCCCAAGAAAAAGTCAGTATCCAGGTATCTACTAAAGAGCATACGCCTGTAATAGTAAAAGAAAATGTTCCCTTACCCCAGGCAAATCATCCAAAATTTAACCACTCTCGTTTAGTAGAAATGGGGCTTTCTGATATTGAGGCAAAAGAATTTGTTTCTGAACTCATTCCGCAAATTGAAACACAAATACCACTCATTAAAGAAGCAATGTTACTTCCAGACTTTCATCAAATGGAGCGACTTACTCATAATATTAAAGGTTCAGCAACCAACATTGGCACAGGTGGTGTCTCTGACTTACTCGTAGAGTATAATACCTATCTTAAAAAGGGTACAAATATAGCTATTGCACAAGCGTATTTGAACCATCTACAACATTATACAAATGAACTCAAAGAGCAATATGCCTAAGCCCTTAATTTCTTAGCAAATTCTAATGCTTCACTTGTAGGATTTTCTCCTGCGATGATTCTAGCAATCTCCAAAATACGTGTTTCATCATTTAAAACTTGCACATAACTCATTTGCTCTGTTTTAGTGACAACAATATGTTGTGCTGCTTTAGATGAAAGATGAGGCTGGTGGGATATAGCAAACACTTGATATACAGATGATAGCTTATGTATCATCTCTGCAATAGCAATGGACTCGTCCCCACTCACATTTGCATCTATCTCATCAAGAATAAGGACCCCTTGTGATTCACCTTCTTTGATGGAAGCAGTCATCAATGCAAGACGTACACGATTAAACTCTCCTCCGCTTAAAGTACTTGTACCAGATGTTCCTAAAATAACATCTAGTTTATCGGTTCCTAAAGTATCTAATAGTTGTGTTTCAAAAGTAAAACTCAATTTTGGTAATTTTAAAGTAATCATATACTCTTCTAAGAGAGATTCTAAAACATTTGCTTCTTGCTTACGTAGTTGAGAGATTTTTTGAGCCAAAATAAGTAGCTCATTATATTCCATAGATAAAAACCCCTCGAGCATACTTTTATCATGTTCTATATTCAGATATCCTGCAAGTTCTTTTTTTTTCATCTCTTTATAGTTTATAGCTTCTTCTATAGAACCATAACGCTGTTGTAATCCAGTAATATCTGAAAGTCTGTCAAGTATCTTCTCAACATCTATTTCTTCAAGTTCAGCTGCCAGATTTTCAGTTTCCTCAAAATCTGTACGTACCTGATTCATCGCATCTGTAAATACAGAAACATCTTTATCTAAAAGTTTATATACTTCTTCAACGGCACTTTCTGCGCTAAATATATTGAGTGCAGTCTGTAAAGCAGCTTTTATTTTATCTAGCCGTGAAAGCTGTTTTTTAATTTGAATCAGCTCTTCATCTTCGCCTATTTGAGGATTGATTTTTTCTATTTTATCCACTTCATAGGTAGCAAACTCTATACGTTCTGACAGTTTTACTTCATCTTCTTTTATTTTGGAAAGTTGTGCTGTTTTATATTTATAGTTTTCATAACGTTTTTTATATTCTTTCAATAACTTCTTAAAGTTTTTATCTTTTATCATAAGGGAATCATCTAAAATTCCTAGAAGCGTTTCAGAGTCAAAACCACTTCTATCTCTTACTGAAAGATATTGTACATATGGCCTAAACATTTCACCTAAGACTTTTTTAGAGATATTCTGTCCTTCTATAAAATAACGTAATTTCTCTTTTTTAAGTGTCTTAAGTGTTATCTCATCTTCAAGGTCATAGATGTCACTCTTTAATTTTAATGGCTTGTTCAAAGTGAGTTCACAAACTTTTGCCACACCTTGAGTACTGTACCCAAAACTCGAGAGTATGGCTGACATAAGTACCGATTTACCTGCTCCCGAAGGTCCAGTAAAAACAACTAAACCTCTGGAAAAATCTAATTCTACTTCAGTAAAAGTAACAAGTTCACGTAGATAGAGACGCTTTAACACGGTTTATCACCCCAAGAAAGTTTTTCACGTAGTACTGAAAAATAGTTACGATTTTTTTTATGTAATAGTTGTGCCCCCTCTAAGGCACCTCCTACGTGTATGACATCACCCTCTTCTAGCTCATAAAGTTCTTGTCCATCTATACTTGCTATTGCATCATATTTTTCTGCATCCAACTCTATTGAAAAATCTGCGGGAACCACCAAAGGACGTTGGTTGGTTAAAGAGTGTGCCATAACAGGTGTGATGATAAGTGCTTTTGTAAGTGGATAGACCACTGGTCCACCTGCTGAAAGATTATATGCTGTAGAGCCTGTAGGTGTCGAGATAATAAGTCCGTCTCCACTGTAAGAGTTAAATCGTTCACCCCCGATAGAGGCATTTACTTTTACCATCTTAGAGGGTGTTGGGGAAGTGATAACGACATCATTTAACGCAAAAAAATCTATCTTCTGCCCTGAAAGTTTTTTAATATATCCTGCAATCATCATACGATTATCGATACGGTATTCTCCATTTAAAAGCTGATCTAAAAATCTATCTGCTTCATCTATGGTAATATCGGCAAGAAAACCCAAATTACCAGCATTTATACCCACAACAGGTTTATGATATCCATAACTCTTTCGTACAAGAGAAAGTAGCGTTCCATCTCCGCCCAGAGAGACTAAAAAGTCTGATTTTTCACACAATGTCTTAAACACAACACCTTTAAGCCCTATCATTGTGGCTGAATGTTCAGCTAAAAGGACTGAAATACCTTTTGCTTCAAACAATGTCTTTATCTGTTGGTACAGTTCTTTGATCTCAGGAGTATCAGGTTTAAGTACAAACCCTGCAACATTAATTTGATCCAATTTTTGATTACCCATTGTTTTCCTAATATGTTGTGGCAAATTTATAAGTGTTAGAGTAACATACTTTTGCTTTGTATGGGAAAAGTATGCTAAGACTTTAGAACTTTATATTATTTATATTACATTCAACCCTTAAACAACATTTAGCTATAATCGCGACCATATTAAATAGAGGAACACGTAGTATGAGAACACATTATTGTGCAGAAGTAAATGAAGAAAACATAGGTGAGATTGTCACTGTTGCGGGTTGGGTTTCTAGTCGTAGGGACCACGGTGGTCTTATTTTCATCGATCTGAGAGACAAAGATGAAGTGATACAGTTAGTTTGTGACCCAGCCGACAATGCAGATGCTCACAAAATAGCAGAAGATGTAAGAGACCAGTTTGTACTTGTTGCCACTGGGAAAATGAGAGCTAGAGGTGAAGGACTGGAAAATCCTAAACTCAAAACAGGTAAAGTAGAAATGGTAGTGGACACACTTGTCATTGAAAACCGTTCTAAACCTATGCCCTTTGAATTAAATGATGAGAAAGTAAATGAAGAGATAAAACTCAACTACCGATACCTCGAACTAAGAACACAAAAATCATACGATATTTTCAAACTTCGTTCCAAAGCAACGATAGCTGCACGTAATGCATTAGATAGCCTTGACTTTCTTGAAGTAGAAACACCTATTATGACCAAATCTACACCTGAAGGTGCAAGGGATTACCTCGTACCTAGCCGTGTCCATGGTGGAGAGTTTTATGCATTACCACAATCTCCACAACTTTTTAAACAACTTTTGATGGTAGGTGGTTTTGACCGTTACTTCCAAATAGCAAAATGTTTCCGTGATGAAGACCTCAGAGCAGACAGGCAACCAGAATTTACCCAAATAGATGTTGAAATGTCTTTTTGTGACCAAGAAGATGTCATTAAAGTTGCAGAAAACCTTATCAAAAATATATTTGATACTTGTGGATTTAATATTCCCAGTACCTTTAAACGTATGCCTTACTCTGAAGCAATGGAGAACTATGGTTCAGACAAACCTGATATGCGTTATGATTTAAAAATGGTAGATGTCATAGATATTTTTGAAAAATGTGACAATGAAATCTTCTCAAAAATCGCCTCTGCTCCTAAAAAAAACCGTATAAAAGCACTTAAAGTACCCAAAGGCGATGAAATTTTCTCTAAACGTCAAATGAAAGGTTTTGAGGACTATGTACGTAAATTTGGTGCTTCAGGGCTTGGCTACTTTCAAATGAAAGAAGATGGTCTAAAAGGTCCTCTTACTAAATTCTTTACAGAAGATGACCTGCAAGCTATCATCAATAGATGTGAACTTGAAGTCGGTGACGCTGTCTTCTTTGGTGCAGGTGAGAAAAAGCTAGTATGGGACTATATGGGTCGTTTCCGTATCTACCTTGCTGAAATCA
Organism: Sulfurovum sp.; assembly: GCA_026982075.1. GTDB lineage: Bacteria > Campylobacterota > Campylobacteria > Campylobacterales > Sulfurovaceae > Sulfurovum. The sequence continues at coordinate 20,591 of JALSHU010000030.1, forward strand.
TGGACATTATTCCTGAAAATACTTTCGAATTTTTATGGGTCATGGATTTCCCTATGTTTGAAGTAGAAGATGGACGCGTAAAAGCATTGCACCATCCATTCACTCAGCCTAAATCATTAGACTATGATGACATTGAAGAGATAGAATCTATAGCTTATGATATTGTACTTAACGGTACGGAACTTGGAGGTGGGTCTATCCGTATCCATAAAGAAGATATGCAAGCAGAAATCTTCAAACTTTTAGGTATTTCAGAAGAAGAAGCACAAGAAAAATTTGGTTTCTTACTCGATGCATTGAAATTTGGTGCACCACCACATGGTGGATTTGCCTTAGGACTTGACAGACTCATTATGCTTATGACGGGAGCTAGCAGTATACGAGAAGTGATAGCCTTCCCTAAGACACAGAAAGCACAATGTCTACTTACGAAAGCTCCTAGCCCTGTTGATAATGAACAACTCAAAGAACTCAGTCTACGTATTAGACAACAAACACCAGTACAATAAAAGGAAATAATCATGAAAAAACTATTTTTAATCATCGGAGCACCAGGCTCTGGAAAAACAACTGATGCCAGTATCATCGCAGAGAAAAATGACAACATCGTACACTACTCTACAGGAGATATGTTACGTGAGGAAGTAGCAAGTGGAAGTCATTTGGGTAAAACTATTGATAGCTTTATTAAAAGAGGTGCTCTTGTTCCCCTAAAAATCATTGTAGACACCATAGTCTCTGCCATTAACAATGCACCTGTTGATAATGTACTCATAGATGGTTATCCAAGATCTGTAGAACAAATGACTGCTTTTGATGACCTAATGTTTAAAGAAGATAATATTGAGTTAGCCTCTGTCATAGAAGTACGTGTATCTGAAGAAGTAGCCAAAGAGCGTATATTGGGTCGTGCAGCAGATGCTAAACCGGGAGAAGAACGTTCTGATGACTCTATAGAAGTATTTTTTGACAGAATGAAAATCTATACTGACCCCTTAGCTGAGATTCAAACATTTTACACAGATAAAAGTTTATTAAAAGTGATTGATGGGGCTAGAACGCTTGAAGAAGTTGTAGAAGATATGGAAACTTTTATCAAGAGTAAAATATAACCTATACCTAAGGTGCGTTAAAAACGTACCCTATTCATCCATATAAGCTGTCACATTATAGTCTTTAACTAAACCATCTTTAGAGACACACTCTTTTTCAAAAAACTCTACTATCCATTTACGTTGACAGTGTCTTTCAAAATCTTCAACTGTTGCCCATGCTTCATTAAAAACTATAGGCATACTTTCTCCCTCTGCAAAAGGATTTTCTATCTGTTTGGTAACACGATATCGTAAACATCCTTCTTCTCTTAAAGTGTCTGCTTCAAGTGATTTAAGTCTCTCAAAGAGTGCCTCTAGTTTTCCTTTTTTGGGTGTAAATTGTGCGATACAATAAAGTATTTTTGACATGGTTTTCCTTTTTTTGTTTCTTTAAATCATCTAATAAGAAGTACATAAATAAGATATATGTAATTATACAAATTAATTTATTTGATAATAATAAATAATTTTGATACTATATGTAAATAAAAATATGGAGACTATACAATGAAAACAACACAAATGACAAAGATTATTTTACTTTCGAGTATTACAGCAGTCACACTACATGCTACAAATGGAGATAACCTTATAGCCATAGGAACAAAGGCCCGTGGTATGGGTGGAACGAGTATGGCTGTTTCACATGGTGCTGAATCTGGTATTGCAAATGCTGCAATGATTACAACAGTAGAGGGTACAGAAATTACATTTGGGGGAACACTCTTTATGCCAGAGATTAAGACTACTCTTGCTTTCCCAAATGCCCCATTGCCACCACAAGGAAACCTAACATCTGATGCAGATACAAACATGATACCATCTGTATCCATAGCACATAAAATCAATGAAAACTGGTATATAGGTGTTGGAATGTGGGGAACTGCTGGGATGGGTACAGACTACAGAGGAAATCAAAATTTAGCTGTAGGAAACCTAGGTAATATGAATATGGTCACAAACCTTCAACTACTTCAATTTGCTGTACCAATCGCGTATAAAACGGGTGGTCTAAGTTTATCAGTTGCCCCAGTTATGCAATACGGTAACCTAGATATCAATTATGATGGTGTTGATTTAAATACAAATACACCATTTTCATCTGGTGCAGGCTTAGCACAAGATTTTGGTTTTGGATATAACGTAGGTTTAGCATATGATTTTACAGCAAATGGTGTCGCTGGGCTTACATTGGGTGCGATATATAAATCAGCGATTGAGATGACATATGATGGTCAACTTACAACAGCAACAGCACCATTTGGTTTAACACTCCCCGCTGGAGATACTTTAGAACAACCTGCTGAATTTGGTGTAGGTATTGCTTATGTAACAGGTCAACATACATTTGCTTTTGATTATAAAAAGATTAAATGGTCAGAAGCTAAAGGATATAGTGATTTTGGTTGGGAAGACTCAGATGTCTATGCCTTTGGTTACCAATATGCACAGGACAACTGGGCTGTAAGGGTTGGTTATAACTATGGTGCTTCTGCAGTTGTAGAAGTTGCCGACCCAAGACTGAACTTCTTCAACCTACTTGGTTTTCCTGCAACAGCTGAAAAGCACTATACACTTGGTGGAAGTTATGCATTCTCAGATCAGTTCTCACTTGACTTAGCATATGTGTATCAGCAAAGAAATACAGAAACATTTAGCCTACAAGGTTTATCTGCTGACCCACAAGGAACAATCACTACATCTCACAGAGAAGACAGTGTTTCTTTCCAGTTGGCTTATAAATTTTAATCTAAAAAGAGATGCTAAATGAGCATCTCTTTTAGTATGTTTTAAATAAAAATTATCTGTATCTATCAGAAACTTGTATAGTTTTAACTATATCCTTTCTTTAATAAGTCTATCTCTTTTCTCAAAAATTCAACTTCTCTATTGAGTTTGTTTATTTCCTCTTCTAATGTCATTCTACTCTTTCCCACAATTGGCAAAATTTCTTTATTGTCTGTTTCTATATTAGTATCTAGTAGAATATAGGTTACTTCTTTACCATTTTCTTCTACAGTTTCTGTATCTAATTTACCTGATTTTACCATTTTCAATACATTAAATACACTTAATTTGTGTTTTAGGGCATACGATTTGACTGTTAGTTTTTTCATGAATATTCCATAATATTTGACTTATAATCTTTAAAAATATATGATTATTTAGAGTTTATTTCAGATATAATATGATAATTCACCTAAAGGACATTATAAATGTATATTCAAAAGTTAAACCACTTGATATTATCTCTTTTACTTTCATTCTTTTTTACTCAGAATCTTGTTGCAAAATCTGCTGCTGATATCGAAAAAGAAGTTGACCTTGCTATACAGAAATTTGAAAAAGATATTCAAGGTGGTGCAAAATTTCTTTCAAAAGTAAAAGGTTATCTTGTATTTCCATCCGTCATAAAAGGCGGATTTATCGTAGGGGGGAAATATGGTGAAGGGGCATTACGTGTCAATGGAACCACTAAGTATTATTACAGTATGACGGCTGCTTCCATCGGATTTCAAGCGGGTGCACAAGAACACTCAATGCTTATTGCCTTTATTTCTGAAACATCACTAAACAACTTTATAAAAAGTAATGGTTGGGAAGCTGGGGTTGATGGATCTATTGCTGTAGCTGAGTGGGGTGCAAGTAAAGATATCTCTTCTCTTAGTTTTGAAAAACCCATTGTCGGATTTATTTATGGAGAAAAAGGTTTAATGGCAGGCGTGAGTATCGCAGGTACGAAGTTTCAGCGTATTGCCCCTTAATTAAACCTCTCTTTATACGAACATTTTTGGCAAAGTTCTTCTACTGCTTTGCCTTCTTTAAACCCCTCTAACATATTTAATGTACGTGTAGTATTTAATATATCATCCAATCTCATTTCATGTAAGTCACCAAGTTCAATTACCCCGTCACAATCCAAACAACATGGTACTACTTTACCAGATGCAAGTATAGCCACATGTGACTGCAAACCTTGACAAGTGCCATGCCCATAACTTTTATTATTTAATGAGGGCCATTCAAAGTAACTGTCAAAATGTACTAAAATCTTAGAAGCCAGGCGTATACTCTTTGGACGGTCTGTATATATTGTGTCCAAAGACAAAGAAACATCAAAAGATGAAGATAGCCTATCAAAAAGTATCTCATTAAAACTATATTCACTCATCATCTCATCTAAATTCCATACACGTAAATTTATAAAAAGTTCTTTTTCTTGTTTTAACTTTGCATCACATAGAGAAAGGATAGGGTTAAGGTATTGTTCAAATGTTAGAGATGTATCATTTTTATTAAAACTATTTAATGAAATATTTATCTGCTTCACACAAGGATGAAAAAGTGTATCATAAGTGTGTTTCTTTAAAAAATATCCACTTGTGGTAAGCATAGCCTTTAATCCATATTTATGAATAATATCAAGATATTCATGAAGATTTGACTGTGTTAAAGGATCACCCACTACATGACAGGCTATCTCTTTTGTAAATTTCTGAGCCTGTTTGATGACAGATTCAAAAAAAACTAAATCCATTTCTTTATTTGGTAGCTCTTTCGTAGGGCAGAAGCTACATGTGAGTCCACAGACATTAGTGAGCTCTATATAAATACGATAAAACTTCATTCATTTTTCAGACAGGCTGAAAGATCAGTAATATTTTTGGCACGCTCGATACAAGGTTTTTTTGACTGAAGTCCTGTGAGTTCCTCTTCTATTTTGTCTAAAAGTATCTCTTTACGCTTTTTATCCCATAATAAGATATAATCATCTTCCTGCCTACTCAGTTTTTCTTTCATACGGGAAAATTCTTCAATACATTCATTTGCTTGAAAGGGGTTTTCTACTGTTTGTAAACATGCTCGGGTTTTTTGCATAGACAATAATAAAGCCGGTAGGAGTTTCTTTTGCTGTATAAAGATATCTTTACCAAGATTGTTAAGAAACTTTTGTCTTTTTCTATTTTCTCTTTCTTGTGCAAAACTCACTTTATCCCCTGAGATAGCTACTTTATTTTTGATGAGTTTCCTAAAACTTTCTGTTTTTGTAGTATTTTTTGTTTTTTTATTATCTTTAAAGAGTCCTATCTTATGTATAGGATAATCTGGTAAAGTAAACTCCTCTTTGCTATGATTAATATCCAATAACACTGTGATTGCTTTTTTACTATAATGCGCATTATAGACATGAGATTCTAACAGTAAAATGATTCCTTTATACATACATTTACGCATCCCCCTACCTTCCCATAAATTACACTCAATGCCAGCTATATCTAATTTTCCTTTATACATAAAATCCTTCATATCATCTTTGGGTTTTTTTGAAGCAGCTCTCTTACGTTCTATAAGCTGTTCATTTGAATAATCAACAGTAATTATATTATCTTCTGTTTCTTTAACAAACTTTTTTACTTTTTGTCGGTGTCTTATAGCCCCGGTTGTTAGTAATATACCACTCTCTTCTTCTATTTTTACTTTACCCCAGTCTTTAAACCGTAGTTGGGCTCTACCTTTAATAGTCAGATTGGTCTCAGGTGTAAGCTCCGCTTCACCCGCTATCTCAT
>JALSHU010000031.1 GCA_026982075.1 Sulfurovum sp.
TATATATTATTCTTTACCTTATTATAGAACGGTTTATCTCTTTAGTACTGTTTGTTATAGCTATAGCCCAACTTGTATATGTATGGTTAACAGGAAATCCGAACGAAAAGTTACTTCGATTTAATCAATCTTTAGCAGAATATATGAAGCAACTTGTTGAATATTTAGGGTTTAATACCGATGATAGGCCATGGCCTGTAGGTGAATGGCCACAAGCTTAAAATTCAGCTAGCCTCTTATATCTAAAAAGTTTTTTGTACTGATGTCATCATAAGGTTTATTCAGTGTATAAAAGGCTTCATAACTTTCTAATACACGTTTGAAGTCATGACTTTTTTTGCTTTCATCAAGAAGCACTTCCTTGAGTGCTATCTTCGCAGCGTCCATCACCTCTTTTGGAAATGTTTTGATTTGCACATGTTTGGGTAAATCTTGAAGTGCTTTTGCATTTTTATATCTAAATTCCTGCAACATGTTTGAAGTCATTTCCTCAGATGCTGCTGTGATGATAGCTTTATGTTCCTTACTTAGTTTTTCCCAACGTATCTTATTAAAGGTTAGCTCCAAGATACTTCCAGGCTCATGCCATCCTGTGTAGTAGTAAGATGCTGCTTTGGCAAATCCCATCATGCTGTCAAGGGCAGGTCCTACCCACTCTGTGGCATCTATAGTACCACGTTCGAGTGAAGTATAGATTTCTCCTGCGGGAAGTAACACAGGGTTTACACCCAGTTTCTTCATCACTTCTCCCCCAAGACCAGGGATGCGCATCTTAAGCCCTTTGAGGTCAGTTAGAGAGTCTATCTCTTTTTTGAACCATCCACCCATTTGAGGTCCTGTAGTACCACCTATGAGGGGGTAGAGATTAAACTTAGCATAAAGTTCTCGCCAAAGCCCATATCCTCCACCAAACTTCATCCATGTAATCATCTCTTCAGAGGTAAGACCAAGTGGCATACCCCCAAAGATACTAAAAGCAGGGTTTTTACCTTTCCAGTAATACACACCTGAATGAAAAGCATCTATCTGTGCAGCAGAAGTGGCATCGAAGACTTGAAGGGCAGGTACTAAGATATTTTTAGGGTATATTTTGATCTCCAAAGAGCCTCCACTGAGTTCAAAACAACGTTTGGCAAAGTCATCTACACCTGTACCCATAATGGGAAAATGTGCAGGCCATGAGGTAGCAAGTTTTAGAGTGACTTTTTTTCCTTTGTTGATATTGACTGAAGCAGTAGCTGTTTTTTCTTCTGCCCTATGGCAGGCATTGAGAGCCAAAGCGGTAGCTCCTAATGCCGTACCCGTTATGAAATGTCTACGTTTCAATGGATGTCCTTGTTTTGATAAGATATTATAACAAAATGAATGTGATATACTTTTAAGATGAAAAAGAATCGACTTAAATTAAACTGTGATATGGGTGAGAGCTATGGTGTGTATACTATGGGTATGGATGATGCTATCATGCCTTACATAGACATGGTAAATCTTGCTTGTGGTTTTCATGCAGGTGACCCTCTGACGATGCATGCTAGTGTCAAACTTGCTAAAAAACATAAAGTTGAGATAGGAGCACATCCTTCTTACCCTGATTTAGTGGGGTTTGGTCGTAGAGAAATGAAGTGTAGTACAGAAGAGATAGTTGCAATGGTACTTTACCAATGTGGAGCACTTGATGGAATCTCAAAGTCAGAGGGCGTAAAAGTTTCTTACCTTAAACCTCATGGTGCACTTTATAATACCATGATGAAAGATAAGGAAGTCTTTAAAGCCATTTGCAAAGCCGTTTCCGTGTATGAAACAGATATCAAACTGATGATACTCTCTACCTCAAAGAATCATATATTCAAAGAAATAGCACAAAGGTATAAAGTAAGTTTGCTTTATGAGGTATTTGCAGACAGGGCATATACAGATGAAGGATATCTTCTACAAAGATCTGAAAAAAATGCTCTCTTTACTAAAAAAGAAGAAATATTGCAAAGAGCTACACTCTTGCAAGAAAAAGGATGCATTAAGACCATTACAGGCAGATATATAGAACTTGAAGCAGACACACTTTGTATGCATAGTGATACCCCAAACGCTTTAGAACTCATCAAATTCTTACATACTTTACTACATACATCATGAAGATAGAAATTGTCAGTGCAGACTCTGTGATGATTTACTTGGGGAAGATGATTTCTGAAAAGGTACTTGACGAGGTGCAGAATACTTATAGTGCTCTTAAAACATTCGAACATGTTATAGACCTTACGCCTTCTTATACTTCTATCTTACTACAGTATGATATGTTACATTATGACAGTGTTAACATTAAAGAGGCTATCACAAAACATCTTTCCAAACAGCATGCAAAATATGAAGTTAAACATGGAAAACTTATAGAGATACCAGTGGATTATACACAAGGATTAGACTTGCAAAGCGTTGCTGATTTTCACAATATCAGCTGTCAAGAAGTCATAGCCAAACATACAAAACAGACATACCGTGTATATGCCATAGGGTTTCTAGTGGGTTTTGCATATTTGGGTAAAGTAGATGTAAGTATCAATACACCAAGACTAGAGAGTCCTCGTGCTAAAATACCCAAGGGTTCTGTAGCCATTGCAGAGTCACAAACAGCTGTCTATCCAGAAGACTCAGCTGGAGGTTGGAATATACTTGGGACTACATGCTTTGATGATTTTCATCTCTTTGAAGTAGGTGATTATGTGAGGTTTATAGATGTCAGGATTTGAAGTGCTTCAAGAAGCCACATGGAGTAACATAGAAGACCTAGGCAGGTACGGCTATAACCATGTAGGTGTCAGCAATTCAGGTGCTATGGATGAGTATGCATACAGATGGTCTCAAAAATTACTGGGCAACAAAGAGAGTAATGCTATAGAAGTTATGCTCGGTGGGTTGAAGTTAAAAGCCACTGCTGATGTAGAGATCTCTGTTTGTGGAGCAGATCTAGATTTTAGAATCAATCAAGAAAAAAAAGTGATGTGGCAAACATATCAAATCAGAAAAAATGATGTGTTGGGTTTTTATGGACAGATCAATGGGTTAAGAGCATATTTGTCTGTAAAAGAGGGCTTTAAGGTTCAAAAAAAATATAACTCATATTCCAGAACTTACAAAGAACAAAAATTAAAAAAAGGTGACTTTATACCTTTTACACCATCAAAAAGTAGAGATATAAAACATGTTTCAATCCCCTATATACCTACCTATAGTGATACTTTAACATTACACATTTTATTAGGGTCTCAGGAACATTTCTTTTCACAATCTACAAAAGAAATCTTCTTCAATACTAACTATACACTTACACCTCATATGAGTCCCATGGGCTACAAGCTACAAGGTAAAGTCTTAGTCACGAAGAAAGGAGGTATTATTTCAGAAGGTATCCCTTTTGGAACGGTACAAATACCTCCAGATGGACAACCTATCATCTTACTCAAAGAGCGACAAACCATAGGAGGATACCCTAAGATAGGTACAGTATTAGCATCTGATTGTTTTGCTTTAGCACAGTTACCTATAGGGGCAAATGTGCAATTTAAAGAGATAAGTATAACAGATGCCCAAAACAAGATGAAAGCATTTTATGGAATATTTTTAAAATAATCCTTTAAATAAGGCTTTTAGCCCATATATCAAGTTCAACTTGGGAAAGTTGTCTACTGATACGGTTCACCTCTTCACCTTTTTTGAAGGCGATAATAGTAGGAAGTGAGCTGACCCCATACCTTCTAGCAACTTGCTGGTATTTATCGGCATTAATTTTAAGAAATATCACCTGTAAACCAAAGCCCAGAGCTGCATCTTCATAGTCCTCATACATTGCCATGCAAGGTCCACAGCTGGTTGAATAAAAATCAACCAGTACGGGTATCTCATTCTCAGTGATGTGGGTTGTGCAACTCTCATCATTTACTTCGATGGGGAAAGGATTGTCTAAATCTACTTGACATTGTGAACAATTCATAGTTCCATCATATGCTTCTAGGGTGATGGTGTTGACAGTACTACATTCGGGACATACGATTTTGAAAGTTTTCATGATTGACCTTTGGATAAATATGTGGAAGTATACACTTTTTTATTCATGGACTTCTTTATTGTATGTGATTAAGAATAAGTGTTTCACATATTCTTTTTTCCATTGTTTTATGCATACTTAAATGATAAAAGAGACCTTAATCAAATACACAGTATCATAACTGTTAAAAAAAGAATAAACCATGCATTGTCATATTTGTAGCAAAACTACAGTATCATTTAACCATAAGAAAACAAACATCACTTACTATCACTGTAAATCTTGCGAATATATCTTTAAGTCCCCAGAATGCTACCAAGATTTTATAACACAGAAAAAACGCTACAACCTACATGAAAACAATATAAATGATACAGGTTACAAGGCATACTTTCAACGTTTTTTAGATTTCACCTTGCCTTTAGTATGTCAGCCAGTGAAGGCTTTAGATTTTGGCTGTGGGCGTACTTCATTACTCTCAACACTGCTAAAAGAAGAAGGAATAGCTTGTGACTTCTATGACCCCATTTATCATCCTAGCACACTGAATGATGACAAAAAATA
>JALSHU010000032.1 GCA_026982075.1 Sulfurovum sp.
AAGGCTGAAAAATTCAATGAATGGCGTGAAAGTAAAACTTTGAACGATATCTCAAGGAGTGTGAGTTCCGTTGGAGATTATTCAACAAAACAATGTATGATATACTCAAGTAAAATCTAAAGAAAGGGTCTTGCTAGTCTAGACCCAAACATATTATTTTTTGTTATCCTCGCCGTAGCCGTAGCCGTAGCCGTAGCCGTAGCCGTAGCCGTATCTACTAGATGAAAAATTTGCTGCATTAAGTATAATACCAATACGTTTCAAATCATGTTTGAGTATAAGAGTATTTAAGTCTGTAATGAAGGATTTTTTGGCATATCTTTCTCTAAATACAAAAAGATTAAGATCAGAAAACTGCATCAGGTGCATTGTATCAGTTACAAGACCCATGGGAGCACTATCTATAAAAATATAGTCATATTGCTCTTTTAAAATATTTAATAATTCTTCTAATCTATATGAAAGTATAAGTTCTGAAGGATTAGGAGGAATAGGCCCTGAAGTGATAACATTCAAGTTTTCAAAAGGTGTTTCTTGAATAATATCTTCTAAATTGTTTTTCCCACTGAGGTATGTACTCATGCCCACAGTATTCCTTACATCAAAATAATGATGTAAGGCAGGTTTCCTCATATCTAGATTAATTACAATACATTTATAATTTGCCATTTGGAAAATAGCACTTAAATTTGCCACAGTTGTTGTTTTCCCTTCTCCTGCAATAGTAGAGGTTATCAATATGACATTACCAGTCTTGTTATCAGTATGAGTAAACTGCAAATTGGTACGTAAGCTTCGGAAACTTTCAGCAAAAGGTGATTTTGGATCTTTATAAACTTCAAGTTTAACTTCTTTTTGTTTTAGAGCAGGTATTATACCATAAATAGGTAGTCTAGTTCGGTTTTCAATATCATTTTTTCCTTGAATTTTGTCATTTAAAAAATTACGTAAAAAGGCTTGAGAAATACCCAAAACAAGACCTAGCATTAAAAATACTAAAAGAAAAAGTTTTCGTTTTGGTGCAATTGGAGTATAGTTATTGTAGGCATAGTCTACTATTCTATAATCTGAGAGTACAGCTACCTTTATCATCTCATTCTCAGATTTTTTTCTAAGCAAGTATTTATACGTCTCGGAACTTACCTGATAGTCTCTTTGCAGATTTACTAATGTCCTTTCTTTTGTAGGCATAGACTTAAGTTTTGTCTCATAATCTTTTTTTAATTTTAGTAAATTTTTATTTCTGTGTGAGATACTTAGTTTTAAATTTTTAATATTAAGAATTAATTTCTTTTTAATGTATGATATCTGTTTACGAACAGCAATGAATCCAGGGTGTTTTGAAGAAAACTGTGCTCTTAGACCTTCTTCGCTTATCTGTGCTTCTTGTAACTTAGAGATAAGATCTGTTGTAGAACGATCCTTGAGTTCCATTAGAAATGGTGCTATTGAATCAAGATCTTTTTTTTCTTTTGCAAATGTAATGAGGTTATCAATTAAAAGTTGTTTCAATTCATTTTGAGAAAGTTCTATATCAATTTTACTTAATTCAGTAATATAGGTTTTCGCCTGTAAACTTGGCTCTATTGCTTGATATTGAATTCTATATTTTTCCAGTTTTTCTTCAGAATCATTTAGTTTTAGTTTTATATCTAAAAGTTGTTTTTCTATAAAACTTATTATTCTATTATTCCCCTTGCTTTTCTCCGCGATACTCTGTTCTATAAAGCTTTCTGCTAATGCATTTACATAGGAGTTTGCTCTACTTGGCATAGTATCTGTAAAAGCAATTTCTATCAAAGGGGCATCTGGGTTAATTTGACCGATAACTAAATTACCTTTGAGACCTTCAAAAATGCTTCTGTTATCAGTATTGAATACAAAATATAGTTCCTCTTCGAAGGTTTCATTTTTTTCAATACTACAGGTAAAATAAGGAGTTTCTATATGTTGCCCAAAAGGATACACTTTTTCATCATCTAAGATAGTGATTTCTTTATTAAAAAGAGCATGTTGTATTGTATTTTTTATTGTATTATCTATTTGTAGAGTAAAACCATTAGCTACAGGGCTTATTTTTATTTTATAACCTTCTATTTCATGATTAAGTATCGTAAGGTTCTTTATTTTAATAGGTATCGTATCATACAATTCAACTTGTTTAAATCCTTTATTTACATAATATCGTGTATGAAAATCTACTTTCTGTAGTACAATATTATTCACATGAAAGGTTTTTAAAATCTCAATATCTTTGTCAACATTGGAACTTCCAAAGCCAGAAAAAGCACTACTTAAAAAATCACCTCCAGATACTCCACCTTTTGATACACTTGATTTTACTTCTATAAGAGCCGAAGAACGATAAATATTCATCTTGAAATAAAGTACATAAAAGGCTAGTAACAGAGCTAAAAAGGCAGTAATAAGTATAGACCATTTATAATGAGTGACAGTGAGGAGAATGTCTTTGAAGACATTCTCCTCAACTTCATGATCACTTTTTCTTCTGTTAGATTGTTGCATTTATTTTTCTAATTATCTGACAAGTATTTAATATTAACTAATGGCTGCGTAATCGCTCCTACGAATTGGAATGAAGGTGAAAGTTCTTTTAGCCCTTGATTGTATGCTTTCATGTTAGTAGGTGTAACATAAATAACATCATTTGGATAAATCATCATAGTAGCTACTTTAAGGGAGTTTGGACCTGTTAAATTAACAGTCTGCGTATGAACTTTTTTATTTCTATGTTTCATTACTACAATAGCATGTCTATTTGCAGAATCTGTTAGGTCTCCTGCTTGAGCGAGTATTTGTAAAAGTGTAGCTTTTTCATTAAAGAGTCTTACTGGACCAGGTTTATTTACTTCACCTAAGATATAAGCTCTTTTATTAAGAACTTCTAGTGAAACTTCGGCATCTTCAAGGAAAGCACTATATGCTTTTTCAATTTTTCTTTGGGCTTCAGTTTGTGTGAGACCTGCAACATGGATAGACTTAACCAATGGTAATCTTACATATCCCTTTGAGTTTACCAATACCCCACTGACATCTTGTTTCTGACTTTGAACACTTGTTGTTCCAAGTTCAGGATGATTATACATGGTGATAGAAATTCTATCATGTGGCACTATTCGATAGTCATATCTTTCTGCTTTACTTAAGTCTGTCATACTTCTTTTAGCATCTGGTAGCGTAACATTCGTTTCATTAAATAAAATGAGATCGTCTTTCGTAGTACATCCTGCCATAGTCAATGCTACAAAAAGATAGAGTAATATGTTTTTCATGGTTATTTCCCCCTAGAAAATAAGTTTTTATGATTAATTCTACCAAAAATTTCCAAAGTGCATACTTATTTTTAAGATCAATCATTAATTATTCGTTAATTATCCGTTAATATCTTAATATAGTACTAAGTTTTCATTACTCGAATTAATTATTGAAACTTGATTGACATAGACTAAACTTTTTTGATATAATTTACAAAAATTTAATGTATATTATATACAAGTAGGAAAAGAATATGTCAAAAAGTTTATATGAAACACTTGGTGTGAGCGAAAATGCTTCTGCTGATGAAATCAAAAAAGCTTATAGAAAACTTGCAAGAAAATATCATCCGGATATTAACAAAGAAGAGAGTGCAGTCGATAAATTTAAAGAAATTAATGCTGCTTATGAAGTATTGTCAGATGAACAGAAAAAAGCACAATATGATCAGTATGGTGACTCAATGTTTGGTGGTCAAAACTTTCATGACTTTGCATCCTCACAAGGAGGGGGTGTAGATCTTGATGAAATTTTACGTCAAATGTTTGGTGGAGGAGGAGGTTTTAGCAGTTCACAAGGTGGTTTTGGAGGCTTTGGTGGTGGTTTTTCTGGTCCAGACCTTGATATGCAGGCGCGTATTACTATTCCATTTATGGTATCTGTAACAGGGGGAAAACATCAAGTATCTGCCAATGGTCAAAGTTTTGATATTAAAATCCCTGCTGGTATTAAAAGTGGTGAAACAATGCGTGTACGTGGCAAAGGAAAACAATATCAGGGACAAGTGGGTGACTTACTCATACAGGTAGAAGTAGCAGCTTCTGACGAATATGAAAGAAAAGGCGATAATTTATATAAAACATTTGATGTGCCATTAAAAGAAGCACTTTTTGGGGGAAAAATCGCGGTAGATACTCCTGAAAAGGAAGTCTCATTAAAGGTACCCAAAAATACTAAAAATGGTCAAAAATTTAGACTAAAAGGTAAAGGTGTACCAGATAGAAAAACAGCTATGAGAGGTGACTTGTATTTAGTTGCGAATGTTGTTTTACCAGATGTAGATACACTTGATGATGATTTGAAGAAGGCTTTAGAAGCTAAATTATAATTATAAAGGATTTTGTATGCATAGTTATGATGAACCGGTATATCTGATTTCTGTAGTGGCAACCATGTTGGATATTCATCCTCAGACTTTGAGGCAATATGAAAGAGAAGGGTTGGTTGAACCTTCACGGACACAGGGGCGTATGCGTTTGTATTCGCAACGTGATATTGATCGTATGAAATTGATTTTACGGCTTACACGACAAATGGGTGTTAATCTTGCTGGTGTAGACATTGCCTTGCAACTCAAAGAACAGATAGACCAAATGCAAGTTGAAATAGATCAACTGCGAGAAGAACTTTCAAAAGTAAATCGTAATGGTTCTGTACATGTAAGTAAAGCATTGGTGACAACTCCTGCATATGATATTATTATTTTTGAGGAATAATTGAGAATTTGATGATGAGAAGAATTACATCAAAATATGATTCATCAATTTGAAATGCAATTATTTCCTCTTGAACCCCATTTAACAATTATACCTTTCTTGTCAGTTTCTATGAATAGTTTACATGATTGGTATACAATATCATTACTATATCCAATCATGCCATAACCTCCATAATATCCACCATATCCATAGCCGTAATTCATCAGGGGTATAGAAGGTATACTATATAAATTGGAACGTTCATATACATACACTTTATTTTTATTTGCTAATACATAAGTAGTATCTGGATAGCCGATTTGTTCCATAAGACCCTGAATGTTTTGACCTAACCATGAGTCATATTTTTTCACAAAATTTTGATGTGTCGCACAGCCTTGAATAAAGAAAGTAGAGAGAGATATCGCGAGAAAAAAGAGAAGGTTTTTCATGATTTTACCTTTTATTGTTGATATGTTTAAGTATATCATATTTTCTAATGTGTATTTTCTTTTTCTATTAAAGAAAATAGATATAGGGTATACTTACATTTTCTGTTAGTTAGTTGGATATAAGGAGAAAAAAATATTATGCTTGAAATTATTGTTTTAACTATTTTTATAGCTACTGTTATTAATATTATTCTTACTAAGTTTCATATCCCAACTATTATTGGATATATTGTTACAGGTATCCTTATCACATATTTTTTACAACTTACACATGCTAACAATTCTCAAGAGTTGCATATCATCGCAGAATTTGGAATAGTATTTTTAATGTTTACTATAGGACTTGAATTTTCCATTCACCATCTTTCCAAAATGCGAAAAGAGGTCTTTGTTTATGGTGGCTTGCAAGTAGGTATTAGTCTTTTGGTTTTTTTCTTCATATCTTATTATCTATTTAATATTGATGTGAAATCATCAATTATTATAGGGGCTGCATTGGCTCTTTCTTCTACTGCAATTGTATTAAAATTACTCAACAGCAATCGCGAAATTAATAAAGAGTATGGAAGGCGTTCATTGGGAATATTAATCTTTCAGGATATGATGGTGATTCCTATACTTTTGATGATAACCATTTTTTCTGCAAGTGATTTTTCATTAGGTACATTGTTATTGAAAACATTTTTGGATGCTATCATATTATTTATCATTTTATGGGCATTTGGAAAATATATTTTAGAACCTTTTTTTAATGAAGTAGTCAAAAGTAATTCAGATGAAATTTTTATAGGCTCTATACTCTTTCTTGTTATGGGAGCCTCTGTACTTGCACATTCTTTAGGATTCTCCTATTCCTTGGGTGCATTTATAGCAGGTATGATTATTGCGGAAACACACTACAAGCATCAAGTAGAAGCAGACCTGATTCCTTTTAGAGATTTATTGTTGGGCATTTTTTTTATTACTGTAGGAATGCAGATAGATTTTACAGTGATTAGGGAGTATTTTGGAACTATTATAGGATTATTGGTGCTTCTAACAGTACTTAAAATGGGAATTTTGTATGTATTGCTAAGAGGAGTATCAAGTCAGCGTGTAGCTCTAAAAACATCTTTGGCACTCTTTCAACTTGGTGAGTTTGGTCTTGTGATTTTTGAACTTGCTAATGTGGAAGCGTTAGTGAACCCAGTGATTTCTCAAGTATTGATTGCTACGATTATATTGTCTATGATTATGACACCTTTTGTATTGCGAAATATATCTTTTTTAGCAAGTTTAATACTTCATACGGGGGAAAATATAGATGTTGAGATTAATAAAGAACATGATTTACACGATCATATCATTGTACTTGGATATGGTCGGTTGGGACGTAAGGTTTGCGAAAAACTTGAAGAAAATGGTGTAAAATATATTGCAATAGAAAGTAATATGCATAATGTTAAAGAAGCACAAAAAAGTGGACAATATGTCATCTTTGGTAATGCAGGCAAACGGAGTATCTTGGAGTCAGTTAATATTTCTGAGGCGAGTGCAATAGTGATAGCTTTGGATAACAGTAAAAAATTACATTTGGTTTGTAACGTACTTTCTAAAATTGTTACAAAAGGGAAAGTTATCATAAAAGTGAATCAGTTTAAAGAAAAAGACGAATTATTAAAAGAATTTCCAAATTATGAAATAGTAGTTGGTACTGAACAGATTGCACAGGGGATGGTTGATTCTGTACTTACTTGCAAAATAATTGAATAATGTAATATCATAATTAATTGAAATGAACTTTATTGTAATAAAGTGAGAAGTGGTGGGTCCTCGGGGACTCGAACCCCGGACCACTCGGTTATGAGCCGAGTGCTCTAACCAGCTGAGCTAAGGACCCTTATTTGATTGCTGGCTCTTCTTTCGAAATCATAGTTATTTTCGAGTCAGAAGTATATCGACTGTAGTCTTTAAAAGTAATTAAATTTTGAAGAATTCCAAAGATTACTGCAAAAATAATAAATGAGGTTCCTCCATGGCTAAACATGGGTAAGGGTAAGCCTACAACTGGAGCCAATCCTATAATCATGTAAATGTTCACTCCCATATATACAAACAACAAAAATGCTAGTCCTGAAGCAAAAGCTTTGATAAGATAATCATTGGTATATTTAGCAGAAATATACAGTAAATTAAATATCAGTAAAATATAAAGGGCAATGACAAGCATCATACCTTTAAAGCCAAATCTTTCTCCTAAATATGCAAAAATAAAATCTGTTGAGGATACAGGAAGAAATTTAAGCTGTGTTTGTGTGGCATTGTTTTTTGATTGTCCTTCAAGCCCTCCAGAGCCTATGGCTATTAATGCTTGATTGACATGATAACTGGGTTTACCGACAAAGTCAGTGATACGTTTTTTTTGGTAGGGTTTTAACTGTCCATAAAGAAGTGGTGCACTGAGTCCTAAGATGATGACAATACTTGCCCATATTTTCCAGTTAATCCCCACAATAAATAAAATACCATACCCTGTGATAAGAAGTACCAATGCTGTACCCAAGTCTGGTTCTTTTGCAATGAGTATAAAAGGGATAACAATGACGGTAGAGAGTTTAATAAATTGTATGAGACCATATCCTTTGTCTTCAGGAGGTCTTTTAGAGATAAGGTACCCCAACATCATGATAACTGATACTTTGATAAATTCTGAAGGTTGTATAGTGAGTCCTACCACAGGTATCTCAATCCATCTTTGTGCTCCTAGGATACTTTTTCCTATGAATTCTACAGCAATGAGTAATCCAAGGTTGGCAATGTAAAAAAGAGGTACAAACCACCAGATAATACGTCTCCATGGTATAACAAATGAGATAAAAAAGACAATGGCGGCGATAAAGTAGTAAATCATTTGTTTTGTAAAGAGATTGGGATTGATTTCTCTAATAAGATAAGAAGAAATAACAAACAGAGGAATAAGTTGTAGCACTAAAAAGTATGAAAAATTTTTATATACACGTTTGTCAGGTTTTAATGTAGATGCCATTTTTTCTCTATTTTTAAGATATTATATCAAAAGATATCTATGACTTTAGAAAAAAAGTAAAAGGTTAAAAATGGTAGGCTTTGAGAGATTTAAAAACCTTACAAACATTGATGCATGCAGACATACAATTACGATTAAAAAGAGTGCAATACCCTATAACAACTCAATGGCATTACATACAGGTGAAGATAAAGAAACCATTATAAGAAATAGAAAAAATATAGCTAAAGAGCTTCAGGGGTATCAAAATTTGTATTTTGTTGTAGCAAATCAAACACATAGTGACCATATTTATATTGTTAGAGAAGATGAACACAGAGGATGGGATACGATAGAAAATGCAGTTGAAGATTGTGATGCGTTGATAACAAACAGGAGAGGTGTTGTACTTACTATATTGACTGCTGATTGTGTACCTATACTTCTTATAGATAAGAAACAAAATATTATTGCAGCTGTGCATGCAGGATGGAAAGGTACAAAAGAGAGAATACTCTCTAAGACTGTGAAAAAAATGTGTGAAACTTTTAACAGTGAACCTCAAAATATTCTAGCAGGTATTGGACCGTCCATTGCTAGATGCTGTTATGAGGTAGATAGTAATGTTGCAGGTCATTTTCATAGATCAGAAAGTGTTTATATGTCTAAAAATGGTAAATATATGCTCGATTTACCTCTGATAAATAAAAAACAACTTTTACAAGCAGGGTTGTTAAAATCAAACATTGAGATGAGTCTTATTTGTACATCTTGTGAAAATGAGAAGTTTTTTTCTTATAGAAAGGAGAAGGGGTGCAGCGGAAGATTTATGAGTATGATTGCTTTGGTGTAAAGAGAGTGAGTGTATAAAGCCATTGATGTAGGTCTAACATATCTTCATAAATTTTGAAGTTTCGATTTATGAGTTTATTTGAATGAAAAATTTTATCTGGAGGAAATGTTTGATAGGCATACATAGAACCAAATTTTGCCAAA
Source organism: Sulfurovum sp. (assembly GCA_026982075.1). Lineage (GTDB taxonomy): Bacteria > Campylobacterota > Campylobacteria > Campylobacterales > Sulfurovaceae > Sulfurovum. The sequence goes on from JALSHU010000032.1 coordinate 9,207, forward strand.
TAAGCATAAGGTTCATCTGTATGTTTTTCAAACCCTTTAGGAAATCTTTTATATTTTTCTTCGGCTATTGTATAGCCTTTTTCTTTGAGTGATTGAAGTATGAAGTGTAACGCTTTGCGTTTTGATTCATTTTTAATGTATTCTCTATAGTGTGATAGAAGTGCTGGTTTGAAGTTACGTATACCAGTGGCTACAAAGATTTCAAAAGGATCATAATGCATATAAAATGATGCACTTTGCATTCTATGTGTAGAGCCCTGCCAAAAGATAATACCTATACGTTCCTTGATAGGGTCTAGCCTGTGAAACCTTGCATCCCTGTAGATGCGAAAAAGTGACTTGTTTACTTTAGGTATAGCATGTATATGAGGGATAAGAATTTGCAGATGTTCTCCCATTTCTTTTACATACGCTTTGTTAGGTGTAACAATATATTTTTCATAGTCTTGTTTATGATTATCTAACCACTCTTTAGAATTATTGGTAATTATATTAGAAAGAAATGTTAAGCCTTTTTTTGGGAAACCACTAAATGACATTAGTTTACACGCCTGTTTTCATTTGCTTCAAGTTCTATTATTTTCCATGGAAGCCCTTGTAACATAAGTTCATCCATAAAAGGATCTGGGTCGAACTCCTCCATATTGAAAACACCTGTACCTTGCCATCTCCCTTCTAGTATGAGTTTGGCTCCTATCATGGCAGGTACACCGGTGGTGTAGCTTACTCCTTGGCTTAACACTTCTGCGTAACATTTTTCATGGTCAGAGACTTGGTAAATGTAGACGGTTTTTTCTTTACCTTCTTTGATGCCTTTAGCAAAAATACCAATATTGGTTTTTCCTTTGGTACGTGGTCCAAGGCTTGCGGGGTCGGGGAGTAGGGTCGCCAAGAACTCCATAGGGACTATCTTCTGTCCTTTGTGTTCTACCTCTTTGATGCCAAGCATACCCACATTCTCTAAACATTGCATATGTGTTAGGTAAGACTCCCCAAATGTCATAAAAAAACGTATACGTTTAAGACCTTTGATGTGTTTGACCAAAGATTCCATCTCTTCATGGTAAAGCAAGTAGGAATCTTTAGGACCTATTTCAGGGTAATCCCATACTTGTTTAATAGCCATCGGTTCTGTTTCTATCCACGATCCATTTTCCCAATATCTGCCTTTAGCAGATACTTCGCGTAGGTTTATCTCCGGATTAAAATTCGTAGCAAAGGGATAGCCATGGTCTCCAGCATTACAATCGAGTATATCTATGCTATGTATTTCGTCAAAATAATGTTTTTGGGCATAGGTACAAAAGACATTAGTCACACCTGGGTCAAAACCTGAACCTAGCAGGCCCATGATATTTGCTTCTTTAAATTTCCCATCACGTTCCCACTGCTCTTTGTACTCAAATTTTGCAGTGTCAGGGTGTTCGTAATTGGCTGTGTCTAGGTAGTCTACACCTGTTTGTGTACAAGCATCCATGATGCTCAAGTCTTGGTAGGGAAGGGCAACGTTTATGACTATGTCTGCTTGTATTTTTTCTATAAGTATTACAAGTGCAGCTATAGAGTTGGCATCTACTTTTTCTGTAGTTAGTTGTATGCCTGTTTTAGCTTTTACATTTTTAGCGATGTTGTCACATTTACTCAAAGTACGAGAAGCAAGAGTGATTTCTCCAAATGTATCACTGTTCATAGCACACTTAAAAGCAACCACATTTCCTACACCACCGGCACCAATGATAAGGGTTTTTTTAGACATAGAATTCTCCCAAAAAAATATGCAGATATTTTATCACAAATAGTAGTGATTTACGATAGTACTTAAAATAAAAAGTAAAGGAAAAAATAGGAGAGTACTAAGTAAAATCAGTGATGTAACATCTTTAGGTCTACATTCATACAATGAGGCTAAGTTTATATTAGCTATAGCTAAGGGTACCATCATCTCCATAAATATCACACCTTGCACAAACAGGGAAAAATTTGTAAATGAAAGTATAAACATAGTAAAAAAAGGAATGATGATAAATTTTTGACTAAGCGTTCCTATAAGAAGCCTATTTGAAAGTTCTCTGAGGCGTATACCTTGCAGGAATGTACCTAGTAGGAAGAGCTGTAAAACTATACCTGCGTAGGCACCCATTTTAAAAAATTCTTTTATTTGAACACTTAGTGGTATATCATAGATATTGATTATAATGGCCACAACTGAAGCTGGAATAATAGGAATTTTGACAATGTTCAAAAGTGAATCTTTGATACTAAAAGAACCACGTGAATAGATATAAACTCCTATAATGTATACTACAAAGACATTGGCAATGTTGATAAGGGTTGTGTATATTACTGAAGCTTCTCCAAAAAGTGCGATACCTAGCGGAATACCTATGTTTCCAGTATTTCCCACAAATCCTGCGATGGAGAATATAGCACGTTCCTTAATATCTGTAAATAATATTTTGCTTAATATAATTGTAGGTATGAGTACGATAAGGATAATAAGCAAGTAAAGTAATGGCACCAAGATATGTTCAGAATGTAGTTTCGCTGTAGAAAATCCCCAGACGGTGACAAATGGTTGTAAAAAATAAACAGACATAAGGGTGAGTGTCTTAGTGTTCATGTCTTCTTTAAAAATACGTTTAGCCATATACCCAAGTAAGATGAAGACATAGACAAAAAGGATAGAGAGTAGAGTATTTAGCATACAGGTATTATACAGTTAATTTATTTTAGATAGTATTTAGATATTTTTTACAATATATATGTATACTAATGTATTGAGATTATGAATTTTTATTATTTTAGGGGAAATATGAATGAAATACACAAAATATGTTTTAACAACTAGCCTTTTGCTTAGTCTATTAGCAACTATTAACCTTTTTGCAGAAGAAAGTAAAATACAAAAGACACATAAAAAAAGTATTCACAAAGGTGAATCAAAAATGATTATGGGTGCTACGGAATATATTAAAATAGAACCACCAGGAGTGACACTTAACGCGAGAATAGATACAGGTGCCAAAACAACTTCACTAGATGCTAGAGATATTACTCCTTTTGAAAGAGATGGTAAAAAATGGGTTAAGTTTAGTGTGTATGATGTGGATAAAGAGTATCAAGTAGAAAGACCTGTGTTTGATACAGTGTTAATCAAACGTCACGGAGGTGAATCTCAAAGACGTTACATGGTTAAAATGCGTGTAACTGCTGATGAGGTATCTCAACTCATACCTGTATCCTTGACAGATAGAAGTGCTTATGAATTTCCTATTCTTATTGGTAGAAATTTTCTCAAAGATTATTTTATTGTGGATGTTTCTAAAAAAAACCTGTTGAAGAGATTAGAAAATAATGAGAAAAAATGATTTCTAGAAAATACCACGCTATTGCTGCAGCAACAATTATAGCTTCGATTGGACTTTTCCTTCTCTATTATAAGGTACAAATTTTGGGAATGCCTTTTATGCCAGATGAGACTAAACCGGTCTATAGAATAGAAGCTAAAATTACCTTTGAAGGGAAAAATAAGCCCGTACATGTCTCTCTTGCTTTACCAGATGTGGAAGAAGGTATACATATTATTTCAGAAGATGCGTCTTCTTCAGGATATGGATTTACCAAAGCAAAAACATCTGAAGGAGTGAGAGCTGAGTGGGCAAAACGAAGAGTGACTGGTCCACAAACACTTTATTATACGTTTGAACTTATACTTCATGATGTCTCTAAAGTAAAAAATATTGAAGAGAAGGAACATTCATCTGAAGAAAGTGAGTTACTTCTTGATATACCTGTAGGATTACAAAGTGCTGCAAAAAATTTACTGAAAGATGTGAGGTGGCGTTCTGCAGACCCACATTCCTTTACTGCACAGTTAATTCGTGATTTTTCTGATAAAGATCCTTCTCAGGCAGTAAAAATATTGTTAGCTAAAAGTAATATATCAAAACAAGATATGCTGTACCATATGTTACGTTATGAAGGACTCACAGTAAAAAAACTCAATGGTCTTTTTCTTGATGATGCACATAGAAATTTTCATTTGATTCCTCTTATTGAAGTCTTACATAAAAACAAATGGCAACGTTATGATTTAGAAACGGGCAAGATAGAAAAAGATAAAAAGTTCTTTGTTTGGAGAAAAGGGGGACATTCTATTATTGATGTTACTGGAGCAAAAAATTCAAAAATAACATTTTCAGTAAATAAACGTCACGTACCTAGTAGATATTTGATTGATAATAAAAATATCGTTAAGAACAGTGCCATATTGGATTTTTCACTCTTTACTTTGCCAGTCTCCGAACAAAATGCCTTTAGACATATGTTATTGGTTCCCTTTGGGGCATTGATGGTTGTATTCTTAAGAGTATTTATAGGTATACGAACTTCTGGAACATTTATGCCTATTTTAATTGCATTGGCTTTTATGGAAACGACACTTGTTACTGGTCTGATTATGTTTGTTTTAATTGTGAGTATAGGTTTGGTAATCAGAAGTTATTTGAGTACACTCAATTTACTTTTGGTTGCCAGGATTTCTGCAGTGGTTATAGTGGTAATTACTATTATGTCCTTTATGAGTATTTTAAGTTTTAAATTAGGGATTGAAGAGGCAATGACGATTACTTTTTTCCCTATGATTATTTTGGCATGGACCATAGAAAGAATGTCTATTCTTTGGGAAGAAGAAGGTGCTAAAGAGGTATTTGTGCAAGGTGGAGGTTCGCTATTTGTGGCTGTCTGTGCGTATTTTGTTATGAGTAATCCTCTCATAGGACATATCACTTTTAATTTTCCAGAAGTACTTTTGATTCTTTTAGGCATGATTATATTGATGGGGCGTTATAGTGGTTATAGACTCACTGAACTGCTTCGTTTTAAGTCATTTACGGATTAAGTATGTTTTTTGCAAACCCATTTAAACTTAAAAAACTAGGTGTCCTTGGTATGAATAAACGCAATGTGTATTGTATTGGGGAACATAATAGCCGCAAGCAGTATCCTATGGTAGACAATAAACTAAAAACCAAAGTAGTAGCACAGGAAGTGAATATTGCTGTGCCTGAATTGTTGGGTACAGTGCGTATGCAGTCAGATGTGAGAAACATAGAAAAAATATTAGAGGGACTGAATGGTTTTGTTATCAAGCCAGCACAAGGGAGTGGAGGCAAAGGAATTTTAGTCATTGTAGATAGAAAAGATAATTTCTTTTTTAAACCCAGTGGAGAGCATGTGACATTTAGGGATATCCGCCAACATATTTCAAATATTCTTAGTGGTCTGTATTCTTTAGGGGGTAAACCAGACGTTGCTATGATAGAACAACTGGTTCAGTTTGACCCTATATTTGATAAGTACAGTTTCGAAGGGGTACCGGATATACGTATTATTTTGTATAAGGGATTCCCTGCTATGGCAATGTTACGTTGCTCAACCAAAGAAAGTGATGGGAAAGCAAACTTGCATCAAGGTGCTGTGGGAGTAGGGATAGATATGGCTACAGGAAAAGCCCTTTATGCGGTACAACATAATCATCCAATAGATAAACATCCAGATACAGGATATGATTTTTCTGCTTTGCAGATACCCCATTGGAAAGAGATGTTAAGACTTTCAGCGCGTTGTTATGATATGACTCATTTAGGTTATCTTGGAGTTGATATTGTACTTGACAAATATTTAGGACCACTGATTCTTGAACTAAATGCTAGACCAGGATTGGCAATCCAAATAGCCAATAAGACAGGTATACTCACACGTTTTGATATGATAGATACTACGACATTAAATAAGTCAGTTGAAGAACGGGTGGCGTATAGTATCAAATATTTTTCAGGTACTAATCATGATAAGACTAAAACCATAAAGTAAACGCAAAACTATTAATCTATTTTAGATATGATTCTTTAACTAAAATTTAGGATATTGAATGGATTTTTCGTCGTTAGAGACATGGGGGTATTTGGCAGTCGCTTTTTTTGCATTTGGTGGGTCGTTGTTCATTGTGGCTGCTGCTGGAGTATTTTCTTTCATGGGAAAGATGGACTTGACAACCGCACTGGTTATTGCTACAGTCTCTAACTATATGGGAGATATGTTTCTTTTTTATCTTGGAAAATATCAAAAAAAAGAGATACAACCCTATTTTGCTAAGCATAAACGTAAGATTGCACTGGCAACACTTATAATGCGAAAGTATGGTGTAGCCGCAATATTTATTCAAAAGTTTTTGTATGGGATTAAAACCTTAGTTCCCCTCTCTATGGCACTTTCAAAATATGATTTTAAAAAGTTTGGATTCTATAATGTATTTGCCTCCATTCTCTTTGTTCTGACTATCGGACTATCGGCATATTACTCAAGTGAAGCTATCATTTCAATGTTTGCCTACATTCAAGTTAATCCATGGATAGCACCGGTGATATTGTTTTCTATTATAGGTATTGTATGGTTTGTTATGGAAAATATGACAAAGAAGAAAAAATAGAGCACTTTATTGTTTTATCGATTTAACCAATAGATAAGACTTGGAATATTTTCGATACCAAAGTAAAGATAATCATTGTTATCTAGGTTACCATATCTTTTTACATAAGTAAGTCTAAATATATCAATTACATCAACATACGCATTAAAGCCATAGGCACTGTCACGTTTGTAAAATGATCCTTTTGTATCTCCAAAAAGACTTATCCCCGCACCAAATTTCATAAAGTCACCATTGTCACTAAAAGCATCGAAATCAAGTCTTAGGAAATCGGGTGTTTTATCACCAATGATATAGGATGCTTTTGCCTCCAAACCATTGAAAATATTCATATCAGTATAATACAAAGCAGTATAACCAAAACTTACACCACCATTTTTTATATCAGCAGCAACTTCTCCTGGTAAAAGTCTAAGAGCGGTTCTAAAGCCTGTATTACCTTCATCTTGAGGTACATTGAGGGGTAGAAATTGGAAACCATTTCTTTCTTTAACAAAGGTACTGCCCGCCCAGGCTGAGACACTAGCAAGGGTTGCTATTGGTTTATGGTCTGGGTATACATTTGCACGGTCATTTTCTAAAGTTGTAATACGATTAATAATACGTCTTAAAGGTCTTTTATACCAATTGTCTATATCTCGCTTCGCATAAAGTAAAAAGGAATTCTTAGATTCCTTTAAATAGTGTGTATCAAGTTTTGATAAAAATATTTTAAATTCATCCATATCATAACGTTTAGCATCAGTTTTTTGCCTATTAAATGCATTGTAAATAGCAGAGAAACGATCAGTTGTTTTGACTTTTTTATGGTGAAACTCTGTACTTAAAAATAAGTTATATGCAGCTAAAGCTTCTGGTGTATTGTCTAAACCTAGATGTGTTTTTAATTCATTCATTAGGTCTATCTGTGAAATATGCGTATAAAGTTTTTTTCTTTTAAAAGATTTTGCCAAGTGATATATGGCATCATACACACCTACATAATAGTCATATTCACGAAAGTTAGGATCTAAAAATGCTGCAAAATGCTGTAAATATTTCCCTGTAAGAGGATGAAACCTAGAAGACAAGATGAGTGTTTTACTGGAGTCGTTTCTGAAATATTGGTTAATAGCTTGATAAAGTTTCATGGATTGAAAAATTTCAAGACTTGAAAGTAGAGGAATAGCGTTGGTAGTGATGAAACCTAGAGGTATTTGTTCTTCTTCTTTTTTAGTAATCTCTTTAACTTCTTTTCTCATATTACTAGGATCAATGAATAAAAAATGGGAAGCTTTTTTGTTTAATTCAATGGCAAGTTGTAGAGGTATATTATCATAGGCACCACCATCAATAAAGTAATGAGAAGCTCTTTTACCTTTATACACATAATCAAGCTTAACCTGTTGAAAAGCACCAGGGAAAGCACCAGATGCAAAGAGAACATTCATGAGTTTGTTTTTATCTTTTTCTATCCCAGGAATGGACATATAAAAATCTGTACTTGGGGGCATTTTTTTGTTTTCAATGACAGCCTTAGAGTGTTTTACTTTAAAAGTTAAGGGGACTGAAAAGTGTTGATTTTTTATTTTTATACCACTTACTTCTTCTATAATAGGTGTTACTTTGGTGACAGAAACACCTAAGGGTATTTCACAGTTTTTTTTGAAAATAGGTTTATTAAGATGAGAAATGATTTTTTCACCTTTTTTCTCTAGACCTCGTCTTGTAAAAAGAGTACTGGTATTTTCAGGATCTTGACCATGAATAGAAAGATCTTCGATACCCAAATGTACCCAAGTTTCATAAAAAAGATTGTCATCTACAGTATTTTTTAAAGGTATGGAGTCTTTTTGACACCAGTACATTGCTGAAAGTAGAGCATTGATGGAGCCTGCAGAAGCACCAGCTACAGATTGCAGGTGTGGTTCTGTGAGTTTTCCTTCTTCCCTTACTTTATTTAACATTTTAATCATTGCCCAGTTGTATCCAGCTTCATAGGCCCCTAGACTGACACCTCCTGAAATGACAACAGAAAAATTGATTTGTTCACGTTTGGCATGTAATATAAAGGTAAGTAATATAAAAAGAAGTGTGAGTTTAAAGAATGATTTCATGAAGTGACCTTCAGTAATATATGAATGACAATAGTGTTCACTACTGTCTTGGAAGAACCTATGATTGCTTTTGTCTTACAAATTTCTCTATGCGTCTAATGCCTTCACGTATATTGGTCATATCTGTTGCAAAGGAAAATCTAAAATAACCCTCAGATCCAAATCCTATACCAGGGACTACAGCAACACCTGTAGTTTGGAGTAATTCTTTACAAAACTCTATGGAATCATTTGAAATATCTTTAATGTTTACAAACAAATAAAAAGCACCTTGTGGTTTTAAAACAGAAAGACCATCAATTTCGTTGAAAAGTTTTACGGCTTCATCACATCTGTTACTAAATGCCCGTCTCATTTGCTCTATATCATCATCCACATCTCCTAAAAGTGCAGGTATTGCTGCTTTTTGAGTTATAGAGTTGATGTTGGATGTACTTTGTGATTGTAGTTTATTCATCGCTGCTATTACTTCTTTGTTTGGGGTAGCCAAATATCCAAAACGCCAACCTGTCATCGCAACAGATTTACTAAGACCGTTAATGGTTACGGTTCTTTTATACATATCCTCAGAGATACTGGCAGCAGCTACAAAGTCAATGTCATAGACAAGTTTTTCATACATTTCGTCTGATGCTACGATAATGTCAGTTCCTTGGAGTACTTCAGCCAAAGCTTCCAATTCAGATTTTGAGTAGACAGAACCTGTAGGATTCGAAGGTGTCGTTAATATAATCATTTTTGTTTTTTCAGAGATAGCATTTTTCAGTTGATCTGCTGTAATTTTAAAGTTACCAATCTCATTTGTATCTATGATAACAGGTATAGCGCCTGCGTACTTCACAAGTTCGGGATACGTTACCCAATATGGTGCAGGGATAATGACTTCATCCCCCTCATTTAGCACTGCTTGAAAAAGGTTAAAAAGTGATTGTTTAGCACCATTACTTACGATGATATCAGAAGGAGCATACTCTAATCCATTATCTCTTTTTAATTTTTGACTGACAGCATCCAGTAATTCGGGGATACCTGGAACAGCAGTATATTGTGTAAACCCATCGTTAATAGCTTTAATAGCTTCTTCTTTAATAGCTTTTGGTGTTTCAAAGTCTGGTTCCCCAGCTGAAAAAGAGAGTATATCTTTACCTTGTGCCTTTAAGTCACGTGCCAGTGAAGAAATAGCGATAGTTAAAGATGGAGATAATGTTTGAATGCGTTCAGAAAGCATAAAGTAACCCTTGCAATAAAATTGCATTATTATAGCTAAAAGTGCTTGATAGACCTCTAAGATAAATGATGTGTAGTGCGTATAAGTCTTTCTTTAATCCATACTGTGAAGAAAGTTATCATATATTTCATCTAGATCATGATCTTTTTGCTTAATAGCCTCTTGTTTACCTTTAGGTAATGCTGCTTCAAGTACTTCAATACGTTTAATGAGGTATTCAAAAATTTCTTTGTTAACATCAGGTATTTTATCATGACTTAGAGGTGTTTGGTCATAACCACGCTTAAGGACACGTGCAGGGATACCCACAGCAGTACAATGAGAAGGTACATTTTTTACTACAACAGAATTTGCACCTACTTTTGAATTTGCACCTATGGTAATGTTTCCTAATATCTTTGCCCCTGCACCAATAACTACATTGTTTTCCAGTGTAGGGTGTCTTTTACCTTTACTTGTACTCACACCACCAAGGGTTACTTGTTGGTAAATAAGCACATCATTGCCAATAATAGCAGTCTCACCAATAACAACACCTACACCATGGTCTATGAATACCCTACGACCAATCTGTGCTGCTGGGTGTATGTCTATTACTGTAAGGAATTGCCCAAAGGCAGAGATGAACCGAGGTATAAATCGTAATTTTTTATTATATAAGCTATGTGCTACACGGTGAAAAAAAAGTGCCCATAATCCTGGATAGTTGAAAAAAAGTTCAAAAGTTGAGTGTAAGGCGGGGTCATTTTTTTTGACATTTGAAAAGTCCTCTTTTATAAGACTAAATACATTCACGTTTATTATCCTTGAGTTTCATTGCTTGCTTGAATCGTCTTAAGATAGCTATTTTCACTTAAATAAAGGTAAAGTTTACCTAAAAGTGCTCTTTTTTCATCTTGAGAAATATATTCGGATGCTTCTATTCTGTATTTAAGTGTTTTATCCATAATGTTAGTATCATAATCCAAATCATCCAAAATATCCATCAAATTTTGTGCTTCTATAAGGTTGTCTATCGTGTAATCCCCTTTTTCATCGAAGTGTATTACAGCTTCTGTGGGATGGGTAAATAGGTTGTGTTTCATACCTAAAACTTCTTGATAGGCTCCGGTAAGAAAAAAGGCAAGGAAATATTCTTCTTCACTTACATCAATATCATGTAAATGCAGTGGAAGTTCACGGTTAAAGCCTATTTCACCATCACTGTCACATGTAATATCCCAAATACTTGCAGGATTTGTAGGCTTTTTATCAAGCTTGTCCAGAGGCATCACAGGAAAAATCTGAGCTAGTCCCCAGAAATCTGGCAGTGACTGAAAGGCTGAAAAGTTTACAAGATATTTCTCTTGAATACGGTCTTGTAATTTTTTAAGTTCATCTGTATCTTCTTCTCGTAAAAGAGCAATGGATTTTTTGATGATAAGATTGACCAATATTTCGGTATTAGAACGGTCTTCCAAGTCAATGTATCCTAAGTCAAACAGGGTTAAAAGACTTTCCATATGATCTAATGCATCATGTAGATATTCTCTTGCATGTTCCCGTGAAAGTGATGTATAAAGATCATATAATTCTTCTATGAGAGGGGGGTTTTCTTTTTTTAGTCTTAAGCCTTTTTCATGGTATTCCTGTGAAAAAAGTTCAAGTACTGGAGCGATTAACACGGAATGTGATGCAGCAATGTAACGCCCAGACTCTGTAAAAATATCAGGTTCAGGTACCTCTTTGCTTTTTGCTATCTCTTGCATAAGGTAGACAACATCATTTGCGAATTCATCCAATGAATAATTACGTTCTTGCTTTCCCTCATGTTGACTGTATTCTACAGCTAAACCTCCTCCGATGTTAATAGCACCTAAAGTATCTGCACCACGTTTTTTGAGTTCTGCATAAATATTTCCTGCTTCTCTGAGTGCTTTTTTTAATGGAGAGATATCAGACATTTGAGAGCCTATATGAAAATGGATCATCCAAAGTTGATCTAACAGGTTTTGTTTTTTAAGCATTTCGTATGCTTCTAGCAATTCGGTGGAAGTAAGACCGAATTTTGAACTGTATCCACCACTTTTTGCCCAAATCCCTATACCTGAACTATGTAAGCGTATACGTACACCTATTTTGGGAGTAATAGGTTTTTGTATATATGCATTAAATTCTTTATTGACTTGAATGATAGTTTCAAGTTCGCCGAGACCTTCTATGGTGATGGTGAGATTATGCCCCATTTTTACAGCGATAAAACATAAAGAAATCATCTCTTTGTCTTTAAAACCGTTAACTGTTATAGGTGCACCTAATGGTGTTTGTGTCATGGCAATGATAAGTTCAGCCTTACTTCCTGCTTCCAATCCATAATTAAATTTTTGTGATACGTCCATTAAAGAATGAATAAAATTGGGAAACTGGTTGACCTTAAGAGGGAAGACAGCTTGAAAATTACCAGAGTAGTTAAATTCTTTTTTTGCTTTTTCAAAGGTATTAAAAAGTGTTGAAATTTGTTTCTCTATAAGGTGGGGAAAACGAAGAAGAAGAGGCCCTTTGTAGCCTTTTTCTCGTATCTCTTGTGTGATTTTCAATAAAGAGGGTTTCGAGGCGATATTAATATTGATGGTGTCATTTTGGATAATGAAGTTATCATCTCCCCAAATGTTTAACCCAAAATCTTTCATACATTAACCTCTATATAATAATTATTAGAATTATATCAAAACTTAATCTAATCTTACCTATAATAGTTTTATGAATACACAGTTCTTGTCTTATAATAAGCAGCTTCATCACCTTAATCTTTATGCAAAAGGAGAATGGACACTTGACACGGTACCTGAGATAGAAGTGATATTAAAAGATGTACCATGTGATAAGAAAATAGTTTGGGACTTTTCAGGAGTAAGTGATTTTGATTCTGCAGGTATTTTACTTTTTGTAGAATATTATAAGCGATTTCAAGAAAAAGTTGATGTTTTACTTGAAGGATACAGTAAAAATCAAAAAGAGATGTATAATCTTTTAAAAAAGAATAAACAAGAGTCCATCACGCCTGTAAAAAAAGGTATTTTAGAAAACTTAGGTAAAAATACTTTAGAAGTATATAAAGATATTATTGATTTTATTACATTCTTAGGGCATCTTTTTGTTGCGATATTTCAAGTTACCCTCAATCCTAAAAATATACGTTTTAAAGAAATGGTTTATCATATACAGCAGTCAGGGTTTAATGCATTGATTATCATAGGATTAACGGCTTTTTTAGTGGGAATGGTCATCGCTTATCAAGGTTCTGTACAGTTGGCAAAATTTGGTGCAGATATTTTTATCGTTGATACGGTTGCAATATCAATCACAAGAGAATTAGGACCTATGATTACTGCTATTGTTATCGCAGGGCGAAGTGGGTCAGCCTATACAGCAGAGCTTGGTGCCATGAAAATCACAGAAGAGATTGCTGCGATGCGCACTATGGGTTTTGATCCTTATTATTTTTTAGTGATTCCACGTGTATATGCACTGATGATAGCTTTGCCATTACTTATATTTTTTGCTGATATTGTGGGTATTTTTGGTGGTATGGTAGCGGCTAAAATGCAGCTGGGTATCTCTTTTATACAATTTACAGATAGATTATATGAAGTGTTGGAAGTGAAACATTATATTCTAGGGATGATTAAAGGTCCCATGTTTGCTTTTCTTATCGCATCTATTGGATGTTTTAGAGGTTTTCAAGTTTCTAATAATACGGAGAGTATTGGGTTACATACCACTGCATCGGTAGTTAACTCTATTTTTTTAGTTATAGCCTTTGATGCACTTTTTTCAGTGATTTTTACGGAGATGGATCTATGAATCGCGTGATTGAAATAAAAGAGATAGTGACGCGTTTTGGTACAAGAACCATCCATGATGGTGTAAATCTACATATCAATGAAAATGAAATTTACGGTATTTTAGGTGAGAGTGGATCTGGAAAATCTGTGTTAATGAAAGAGATGATTATGTTACTTGAACCTAGTGCAGGAGAAATCCATGTACTAGGTAAGTCACTCAAAGGTATCTCTTTTAAAGATGCTCAGTCTTTACGATGTGACTGGGGTGTGCTTTTTCAGTTTGGTGCACTGTTTTCTTCTTTGACTGTGGCTGAAAATATAGAAGTACAACTCAAAGAATATACGAACATCTCTCCTATGATGCGGGGAAACCTGGTGCGCTCCAAGTTAGCACTTGTAGGTCTTGATCCTCATGTGGGTGCACTGTATCCCTCTGAACTTAGTGGAGGCATGGTAAAACGTGCAGCACTTGCACGTGCTTTGGCGATGGAACCTAAGTTACTTTTTCTTGATGAACCCACTTCAGGTCTCGATCCCATAGGAGCACGTAATTTTGATGCACTTATTGTGGAACTACGTAATTTACTAGGTATAACTGTGGTGATGATTACACATGATCTAGACAGTATATTTTCTATTGTTGACAGAATGGCAGTCTTGGCAGACAAACATGTCGTTGCTGAGGGGAGCATAGAAAATGTGTTACAATCTCAACACCCTTTTGTAGAAGAATTTTTTATGAATGAATATACAAAAGAAAGATTCAAGGATAAAATTAAAGATGTATAGTAAAGTAAATTATACGATAGTCGGATTTTTTGTATTATTGTTTGGTATAGGATTACTAGTCTTTGGATTTTGGTTGGCAAAGTATGGTTTACATGAAACGTATTATACATATAAAATTGAAATGAAAGATTCTATAGCAGGATTGTCAGAGGATTCGAATGTAAAACTACATGGCGTGGATGTAGGTAGGGTGAGTCAAATACGTATTAATCCTGATAATATTGGGTATATAGATATTTTTGTAAAAATAAAAGAAAATATTCCAATTAAAGAAGATATGGTAGCGTCAACACAAATGTTAGGTGTTACAGGTTTACTCTCTATTGAGATACATGGTGGTAGTAATGAAGCAAAGACTTTGGTACCAACAGATGATTATATACCTTTAATACCGGCTAAACCTTCACTTTTATCAAAACTTACAAGTAATATTCCTGAAATGAGTCAAAAATTAATGCACCTTTTATCACAAAGTGATAAATTATTTTCAGACCATAATATAGACACACTTGGACATATTTTTAACAACGTAGAAAAAGCATCATCAAAAGCAGAAGAAGTAGAGAAAAAAGTGATTGTGATACTTGATGAGTTTAGGACTTCTCTTACAAATATTAACGCGAAGTTTACAGAAGCAACAATAGACTTTAAACAGATGCAAAAAGATTTTTCTAATATTAAAAAAGTGAGTATTCCGACTATTAATAAACTGATGCAAACAAGTAAAAATTTCAACCGGGTTATCCTTAAAGTTGAAAAGAGTTTGGATCGTGGTGATTATAATCTAAAAAAGATACTTGAGCCAATGTTAGTGGATATACAAATACTTTCTAATCAACTTAATCATTTGACTAAGGAACTTGAACAAAGTCCCAGTGACGTATTTTTTAAATCAAGGAAAGTAAGAAAAGGACCTGGTGAATGAAAAAAGAGATATATATACTAATATTGGGTTTGCTATCTGTTCTTTTAGGTTGTAGTAAAGCACCGGTATTAAAAGTTTTTACACTTGAAGTGTCTCAGGTACAAACAAGTAAGAACAGTACCCTTGGAAAAAAAACTATTAAGGTCACCTATCCTCAAAGTCTTAGAGAAAACATCTCTCAAAAAATGAATTTTTCTTATAGTACATATGAAAGAGGTACATATCAGAATTCAGAGTGGTCAAACCATGTGAGTAAACTTTTACAGGTAAGTATTATTGAAGTATTGGATGATTCACGACTTTTTAAAGCAGTTTTTTCAGATGCCACCACAGTTAAAGTAAACTATCGGTTAGAAAGTAATATTTTTGCTTTTGAACATAGAGTAAGAGATCAAGAGTCTCATGCAATTATATCTATACAATTTACATTGATTGATGCCGATACTGGAAAGTTAGTCAAAAGTAAAAGATTCAGCTATAAAGAAGAGACACCTAGTTTGGATGCAGAAGGCTATGTTATTGCTACCAATAGAGCATTAATGCAATTGAGTAAAGAACTTCTTTTATGGATTAAATCAAATTGATGTATTTGATTGATTTTATTTACTGCTAAAGATATAAAAATCAATTATGTATCGTAAAACAGTCTAAATATTTGTTTATCTGCAACAAAGTTGTGTATTTAAGTGAATTTAGTTTACCATTTATCAGCTAGACACGCCTTTCAATGTTTAGCATAAGGAAGATATATGAAAAAAACAATCTTTATGGCTATTGTCATCATGGTACAATTAATGACACAACTGTATGCGGGTGGAGATATAGCAGTTGAAATTCATGAGTCAGAACATCTCGAATCAACACATGAAGAATCAAAATTTTATATCATTGTTGCGGGTCTTATGGTTTTGGGTGAGAGTTACCAACATGAAGATGTGTTACTTGAAGGTGATAGAGATTATGGGATAGGTATAGATATTGGATATAGATTAGGGTATGGTTTTGCAGTTGAGTATGATTTTACCTATGCTACAGATACAGTATCTGAAACAAAATTAGGTGTAACGGAAGAGTCTACGGGAAAATATTATACTTCGGCATTTGATATTGTTTATACATATGAGATGTTTGAAGGTTTTGGTCTTTTTGGAAAAGTAGGTTATGAGTTTGAATGGGAAAGTGTTGTTCAATTTGATATCGACACACAGGGGCATGGTTTTGTATTTGGAACAGGCATTGAAGTACATTTAAATGAACACTATAAGTTTATAGCCGAGTTTGAACATTCTTTAATAAAAGGACCTCGTGGAGATTCTCTTTTTGCTGGTTTGATGTATAATTTTTAAGGAGTTAGTCTAGTTTAGAGCTTCTTTCCTAAATATTTTTAACACTAATTTATATAAATTAATATGGGAATGACCCGTTGTTTAATCATTGATATATATCAATATTTAAAAGATAGATTTAGTTTATAATTTAAAAATTTAAAATATTGGAGACTACCCTCCTTATGAAAAAAATATTGCTGATACTTATTCTATCTTCACAATTAATGACAAATCTTAATGCTGAAAATCATCAAAATTTACTTGCATTAAATGAAAGTACTATAGTTAAATCAAAATTTTATATAGTAT
>JALSHU010000033.1 GCA_026982075.1 Sulfurovum sp.
TTACTTGTAGTTTAATGGCATCTTTAGGACTTAAATCTACCCATGCTTCAGGAGCTAGGGCATTAAGTATGTCAATCGTACCTGTTTTTGTTCGCGTGTGCCATTGCTCTACTGTTCTTCCTGTATTGAGGATGAGAGGTAAACTTTTAGATGCTGTTTCAGAAAGTGGTTTCCAGTCAACAGGAAGTAAATTAGCTTTTCCATCAGCTGTTCTGCATGGCATATCTGGTGAATAGAGACGTTTGGTGCCTTCTGGTGCTTTTTCATTACAGGGCCATTGAATGCCACCGAGTTGTTCGATCTTTTCATAGGTCATCTCGGAATAATCACAGAGCTGGCCTTTACTTACACGTTTTACTTCATTAAAGACATCAAGAGGTGTTTTGAGGTCTTTAAAGAGTAGTGCATGTTTGTCCTCAAAATATTTTGAAAATTCCAACACGATATCTAAGTCTGCCTTGCTATCTCCTAGGGGTTCTACAGCTTTTTTAGCATAGTTACATCGTCTCTCAGAGTTGGTATAGCATCCTTCTTTTTCACTCCATGTAGCAGCGGCAAAAACCACATCAGCAATTTGTGCTGTATCAGACATGAACGCATCTTGAACTACAAGTATATCTAGTTTCTTAAGGGCTTTTCGTAAAGCATTTTGGTCTGGATAAGAGACTAGTGGATTGGTAGCAACGACCCAAAGGGCTTTTATCTCTCCTCTATTTATAGCATCGATAATTTGAGGGTAGGCATACCCACGTTTATTGGGTACTAAGTCTATGGGAACATTTACGATGTTAGCAAAATCTTGTCTGTCAGCATCATTTGCATAGTTTCTATATCCAGGTATTGAAGAGGTAAATCCAAATTCACGTGTGCCCATGGCATTACACTGTCCTGTAATAGACATAGGTGTAGCTCCCTCACGACCAACATTTCCTGTAATGAGGGCTAGGTTACAGATGGCAGAAACCGTATCTGTGCCAATGCTACTTTGATTTACACCCATGGTCCATGCAGACATAACAGCATCTGCCTCAGAGTAGATTTTAGCTAGATTATAAAGTTCCTTTACTTCTATACCTGTGATTTGGGATACCTCTTGAGGAGGATAATTAGCAAGTATATGTTTTTTAAACTCTACATAGCCGTTCGTCCTTTCACGTATAAACTTCTCATCTTCCCATCCTTGCTCAAATATAATGTAACACAGACCATTAATCAATGCCATGTCTGAACGAGGGTTGAGTGGTACAAATATGTCAGCCATCTGTGATGTTTTTGATACGCGAGGGTCTACAACAATGATAGTAGGCTTTTTACCCGTGACAGCTTCATTTTTAGCGATATGTAGCTTTAATATAGGGTGATTATCTGCGATATTTGCTCCTATAAGCATAATGACATCAGCTTTTTCAAAGTCTTCATAACAGCCTGTTGGTCCATCAGACCCAAAGGTCTGCTTATAGCCCATAACAGCACTAGCCATACAGAGTGTAGTGTTACCATCAAAGTTGTTGGTTTCTAGTCCAAGTTGTACAAATTTGCCAAGGGCATAAAAGTCTTCTGTGAGTAACTGCCCAGTAGAGATAACAGCTACGGCACCTTTACCATGCTCTGCTTGGATACGTTTGAACGTATCTGAAGTATGTTGAAATGTTTCTTCCCATGTAGCAGGTGTCAGTTCCCCATTTTTTCTTAGAAGGGGTGCTTGTACACGATTTTTGGCATAGATCATCTTATGTTCACTAAGTCCCTTAGGACAAAGTGTTCCAAAATTGACTGAGTGGAGTGGGTCACCTTTAGAGTAGACGGCTTTACCGTTTTTTACCCCGATGTACATTCCACACCCTACACCACAGTACCCACAGGTAGAGCGCACCCATTTGTCAGGCGCTTTGTCTTTGGCTACTTTTCCAAAAATTGGATCATCTACAAGGGCGTATTTGTCCTCTTTGATATCGAAACCTAAAAAGTCTTTTAATGTATTAAAAATACTCATTTTATTTTCCTAATGTCTCTGATTTCCGGCAAAGAAAGTTCCTGCCAGTCCTAGTGGTACAACGGTTCTATAGAACAAGTAACGACCACTGAGTTCACTAATAAAGGCACCTATAGTAGCTAGTAGCAAGGTGATAACAGCCAGTCCTGTTAAACCACTTGCTGTAAATAAGATAGCTATGAGAGGTAAACCTAAAGCAAATGCTAGTAAAGAGTAGACTCTAAATTTCTTTACTGTAGCAAAATGTTCTTGGAGCAGTATACGGGTTCGGTTGTACTGGTAATAGAGTGGGTCACTTGTGTTTAAGTTTTTATAGAATGTCATTTCTTCATATATCACGAGCACCTGTGCCATGCCTACAAGTAGTGTGATGGATAGGAGTACCATTACACCTTGTGTACCATGGGCTATGAGTAAAATTGTGGCGATGAGTAAAAAACCTACATAACCTGCAGCAAAAAACTTTTTGTTTGTAGAAGGTCTATCCCAACTTGGACGTGCTTTAATACGGTATATCATAGCCTGTGCATGAATACCGTAAATACCTATAGCCAAGGTAATCGTTTCAAGCAATAAGAGTGGTAATCCTGTTATTTCCATAAGATATAACCCGACAACCAAAAAGGCCAATCCTGTAAATGCAGCCAGTGCAATGGCTTCACGGCTGAGCCATGAGGTTCGCCAGTTTTTCATAGCCATATATGCTTTGCCTGGTCTACCTAAATGTAGGGCAGAAAGAGGCAGCCCTATAGCAGCAGGTAGGGCTGCCAAGAGAGCCATAGTAACAGTAGGTTCTGGAAGGTTGAACCCTAGAAAAAAGAGCACTTGACCTAAAAATAGTGCTAAAAATGCACCTAAACTTACTTGCGTAAGTACCGTCATGAAAACGAGTGGTATTTCTGAGTGTGCAGGTTTAAGTAGATGTTCATCTGCAATACGTAATGTTTCACCTTCTTTAAGTTCTGGCATGGTGTAACGTGTGGTTGGTTTAGTGATGTCTGTATTTGGAAGGTGAGGGGCTATACCCTCTTTTTCCATATCAACTTCTAGCCATTTTTTAACATTAAAGACTTCTATCTCTATAGCGTTAGAGGGACAGGCTTGCACACAGGCTGGGCTTTGCCCCATTTCTAGCTTGTCTGCACACATGTGACATTTCGTAACGATGCCACGCTCTTTGTTGAAGGTAGGCACTTCATAAGGACAGTTCCATGTACAGTATTGACAGCCAATACAGCTAGGGTCATCATGCCAGACGATACCATTGTCAAATTTGATATAAGATTCTGTGGGACATCCCGTGAGACATTCCGGTTCTATGCAGTGGTTACAACTCATGGAGTTAAAGAGTTGTAGTGTGTCTGGATATGTTCCTGTCTCCATTTCTCCAACACGACGCCATTTGATATCATCAGGATTTGCATTCTGTTCATTACAGGCTACTTCACAACAACGACAGCCTACACAAGCCACTGCATCAAAGTGGAAGCGGTACTGTTCTCCTTCATTTAACTCTGGTAAATCTATAGAATAGTTACCACATTGCATACCTGTGTTAGTTTTGTGGTTAATGAAGTCTGCTAGTGGTGTATTTTCTGTTAGAGGTTGTACTGCCATGTTAAATCTCTTTCAGAGCCACTAACAACTCAGAAAAAACAGCGGCTCTTTCATGTTTATTTTCATGTGTCATATCATAGATGATTTCAGAAAGTTTTGTTGGTACTTTTGGATTAAGTTTGCTTACTTCATCACGTTTTATTTGTCTAGGTTTTAGCTTAGTGGCTTCAAGTCCTATGACTGACTCAAAGCGCTTTTCACCTGTAAGAAGCTTGAAAAGTTTTAGTCCAAAAGCAAAGAGTTCATACTCTTCACGTTTAGAACTCTTTGGTTCTTCTTCGAGTTCTAGTGTCAAGCCCAATTCCAGTTTTTCATTTAAAACATAGTTGATTTTAGTAAAAAATGCCAAGGCTTGAAAACTATAATTAGAAGATAAAAACCTATCATCAAAAGCTTCATACGTCTCGCCTCTTAGTTTATGGGTGGCGTAGGTTTTAAGGAGGTATTTCACATGATGTTTAGCTTCTGTTATCGGTAAAGCTTTGTGTAGTACATGCGCTTCTTGTGCATCACGGGTAATTTTACCTCCTAAGAAAAGATGGACACCATCCACACGTGTGCCATCACTCTCTTTTGCTTTACACCCTTCAAATCCAATGTCAGCGATGCCATGAATACCACAGCCTTTAGGACAAGCAGACCAGTTCATGCGTACATTTGCATTTTTTATGGCTACTTCTGAGCTTAGAAAATGAGCCATCTCTATGGCGTCAGGTTTGTTAGGAATAACCCCAAAACTACAAGTAGCTGTACCTGCACATGCTATCATATCTCTGAAGTATAGATTATTGTATGGGGCATATTCTTTTACAATATAACTCTCTTCCAGGTCTGATATATTTTCTTTAGGTACATTAATGATATAAAAATTTTGGTCATAGGTAAGTCTGATATTTCCATCACCATTCTTTTTTGCAGCTTCGGCAGCTGCTATCATATGTGAACCCGAAAATATACCAGATGGCACGATGATTTTGTAATTAAATTTTCCATTACGTCCCAATACTTTATTGGAACCTAAAGCGATATTTTGTGACTGTACCATTGTAACACCAGCAGAGGTAAACTCTAAACCAGCTTCTTTTTTAACAGCCTCTATGAAGTTCTCTATACCAACATCATTAAGTAAAAAGATTAAACGGTTTTTATTTCTGTTATCTCTATAACCATAATTTTTAAAGACAGTGAGAAGTGCTTGAAAGAAAGAAGGGACTTCTTCTGCAGTTACAAAGGTATTGGCATCTTGTGCTTGCATCCCTACACGAGCACCTAAATAGATGTTAAATCCAAAAACACCCTCTTTTTGTGCCAAGACAAAGTTACAGTCATGTCCAAAAATGTTACATGAATTTGAAAGTGAGCCTAAAACAGCAGTGTTAAATTTACGAGGGAGGGCAGAAATCCATTCAGGATTTTCTATAAAAATATCTTGCAGTTGTTTGATAAGGGGCATAGATTCTATGATACAGTCATAGGCAATGCCATCTAGAGGGTCAGTAACAATGTTACGAGGGTTATCTACGCCTGTTTGAAAGGTAGAGAGTCCACATTTTTTTAGGGTATTTAAGACCTTGGCAATGTCTGCTATTTGAATGTAGCGTAATTCTATTTGCATACGTGTAGTAATATCTATATAGTCATTACCATACTGTTTGGCTACTTCACCAATGCATACCGCTTCATCGTAGGTAAGTTGTCCACCAGGAATACGCACACGAAGCATAAAATCTTCACCTTTGTCAAAAAGACCAAAACATTTAAGAAAATATGCAGAGTCTTCTTTAGCCAAACCTTCATATCCTGCTGCAGCGATCTCATCAAGTTTTGCATAGACATCCATAGGCATTTTGAGTGCCTTGGTTGTTTCCACTTTATTTACTTTTGTACTTCTAGCCTCTAATGCTTTTTCTAAAATAGTCATTCGATTACTCACTTAATGTAAATTAGACTGATTATATCTTATATAAAATATAGTATAGTTTGTAACATGCTTAAAAATGCATCAATCGTTTAGAGGGTAATTATTGTAACCTGTTATGAAAGGTATAGTAGAATGGGTAATGATTGATTGCTTAAAAATTAATCATGTTATAGGGGTATGATGCATAATTATTGATGTATACTTCTCTCGAAATTTATTTAAAAAAGGAAAGAAAGATGGCAGGATTAAAGGCATTAAAAGGACAGGGGCATGCACCTACCCTATTTATGGCATTTATGTATTTTGATATGAGTTTTATGGTTTGGACGATGCTTGGACCATTGGCAACAGAAATAAGTGAGGCTTTGGCTGTAGCAGGACATATAATGACAGCAGGAGAAAAAGCAACATTACTTTCTCTACCTATATTGTCTGGAGCAATCCTTAGAATATTACTTGGTTTTGGTGTTGATAAATTTGGAGCAAAAATGACTGCATTAATGGCTCAGGCTATAGTAATTACTTCGCTATTTGCTGCTTATTTTATGGGAGATAGTATTACTTATACGGCATTATTATTTGTAGCATTGGGTCTTGGTTTTGCAGGGGCTTCTTTTGCTGTAGCACTTCCGCAAGCAGGACAGTGGTATCCTCCAAAATTACAGGGTATTGTACTTGGAATCGCGGGTGCAGGAAATATAGGAGTAGTAATTGACTATTTATTTGCTCCAAAGATTGCAGAAAAATGGGGCTGGGATGCTGTATTTTTAGTAGGTGCTATTATGGCAAGTATTGTCTTTGTTGCATATATGTTTCTTGCAAAAGACGCTCCTGAGTCTGTGTATAAAGCAAGACCTAAAAAATTAAAAGATTATGGAAAACTTCTTAAAGACAAAGATACATGGTGGTTCTCACTCTTTTATGCTATCTCTTTTGGTGGTTTCGTAGGTTTAGCAGGATATATGAAGGTTTATCTTATGAATACCTATGCTGTAGATATGGAAGCATTTGGTTTAGATGTCTTGGATGAATCAAATGTAAAAGTCATTGCAGGGTACTTTGGTGCATTGTGTATTTTTGCGGGAGCAATACTCAGACCAGGTGGTGGAGAGTTGGCAGATAAGATTGGTGGTGTGAAGGCACTCTATATTTTCTTTGGTGCAGCGTTTGCACTGATAGCCATAAATGCTATAGTAACGTTACCATTTTTTGCTGCTATTGCAACACTATTTTTAATCATGGCATGTTTAGGTATGGCAAATGGTGCAGTGTTTCAGTTAGTGCCTCAAAGGTTTGGTAAAGACATGGGTATCATGACAGGTATCGTTGGGGCTGCAGGTGGTTTTGGTGGTACAGCGGTTATTCAAGTACTTGGTTGGAGTAAAGGTGAGTTTGGTACCTACGCAGCCGGATTTGCTATCTTCTCAGTTGTTGTAATTATTGCATTGGTTGGTATCTCTTTTGTGAAGACAAGATGGAGAACAACATGGGGTGCAAATACAGGTGGTATGATATAGAAACTTAGGATGACTTGTAGTCATCCTTTTGTTAGGAACTTACTTATAAGAATGTCAAAAAGGATTTTTACTTTTTATCCAGTCTAAGTATTTTTCTAAAGAGTTTATCTTCTATGAGTCCTACTTTTACTGAAGTGAATAAGTTGTTTTCTTGGTAGTACTCGACAAAATTATCTGGATTTTGACCTTGCTTTAAGGCTTGGTACTTTAGTGTTGAAATAATCTCCTCTTCACTAATCTCTATACCTTCTTTTTTACCTAATGCATCTACAATGAGTGCAGCCTTTATAGAGTCTCTTGCTTCTTCTCTTAGAGAGTTTCTAAGTGCTGTAAATTTAGAATCATCTTTTTTATAGAGTAACTGCTCTTCTACACTCATGGCTTGTGCTTTTTCGTTGACTCTGGCATCTATCTCTTGTTCTATGACGTTGTGAGGTAAAGTAAAGTCAAACTTGGCGAGTAGCCCTTTTATAATTTTAGGTTTGAGTGTTGTGGTGTAGGTATTTGAAAAAGCTTGTGCTACGATTTGCTCAGCCAGCTTTTCTTTGAGTATAGCCAAAGTTGCTTTCTCGTCTTTGAGTACCTTTTTTGCCAGTTCATCATCCACACTTAAAGGGATTTGTTCTCTTATCTCATGTAGTAGCACGTTGAAGGTAGTCTTTTTACCTGCGAGTTCTTTTGTTTTATAGTCTTGTGGAAAAATGATGTTTATCACTTTTCTTTCGTTGACATGCATCCCAATCATTTGTTTTTCAAACCCAGGCAGAAATGTTTGAGAACCCACCTTTAGCTTATAGTGATTTTCATTGGCAGAGGCCAAGGCTCTACCATTTAAATGTCCCTCAAAATCTATATCTATAAAGTCACCATTTTGTACCGCTCTAGGCTTTTGTATGGTTGTGTAAGGTGCTTGTTGTTTTGCAAGCAATGCGAGTTTAGCTTTTACTGTTTTTGGGTTTGCTTTGGGCATTTTAAAACTTGGAGCTACATCCATGTAGTTAACATTTACATCTATGAAAGGTTTGGTGGAGAGTTCAATTTCAAGATAAATGTGCTCACTTTGTTTTTCATACTTTCTAAAATGTGGTTGACCTAGTGTTTTATATGGAGTTATGTTTGCTTCTTTCAGACCTGCTTCTATGACATCTTGTAGTAGTTGCGCTTCTGCTTCACGTTGGAAATACGTATCATCTTTCACTCTATCTTTCGGGGCTTGCACTTGTAGCTCAGAGATTTTCTTTTTAAGGAGACCCATCTCAATATTCCCTGATAGGAGGATGTTGATATCATCTATTTTCTCTATGTGTACTTGCATTAGCGTTTGTCTAGACCAAGCATCTTACCAAAGAGTTTGTCTTCAGTTAGCCCCATTTTTGCAGCTTGCATAAGGTTATTTTCTTTATAGTATTTAACAAGTTCGTCAGCATCTTGTCCTGACATCATAGCTTGGTAGTACAATGCAGAGAGTATCTCTTGTTCATCTACACTCATACCTTCTTTTTCAGCTAAGGCTTCAACGATAAGCACTTTTTTGATGGAGTACTCTGCTTCTTTTCTTACACTTTCTCTGAGTGCATGAAATTTACTTTTGTCTTCATTTAATGCATCTTTTTCTTCTTGGGTCATAAGTTGTATACGTTCAGTTACTTTGGCGTCTATCTCTTGTTCTACGATGTTTGCAGGAAGTGTAAAGTCGAACTTTGAAAGAAGACCTTTGGTGAGGAGAGGTTTGAGTTCGTCATTGTAAAACTTTGAGAGTGCTTGTGAGTTGATTTGGTCTGCAAGTTTTGCTCTAAGCATGTCTAGGGTTGCTTTCTCATCATTGAGTATAGATTTGGCAAAGGCATCATTTATTTCTTTGGGTACTTGGGCTTGTATCTCATGTAGTTTTACTTTAAAGGCGGCTTCTTTACCTGCTAAGTCTGCAGAAGAGTAATCTTCAGGAAATGTTACCGTGATGGTTTTTTCTTCACCATAGTTCATACCGATAATTTGTTCTTCAAATCCAGGTATAAAGGAATTTGACCCAACTTTGAGTACAAACTTCTCAGCTGCACCCCCATCAAAAAGCACACCATCTATAGAACCTTCAAAGTCTATGAGTGTAACATCATTGTTTTGTACAGCTCTAGGTGTATCTATAGCTGCAAATGTACCTTGCTGCAAGGCTAACTCTTCTAGCTTAGTATCTACCTCTTCTGGAGCAGCGTCAGGCTGTGTAAATGTTGGTATGATGTCTGTATAGTCTACATTTGTGTCTATACTAGGGCTTGTTGAAACGGCTATTTCAAGGTAGAGACCATTGTCTCTTTTCTCATACTTGTGAAAAGAAGGTTGGCCTAAGATACTCTCAACATCTATGCCAGCTTCATTTAGTCCTGCTTCTATAAAGCCTTTAAGAACTTCACTCTCAGCAGATTGTTGGATAGCATCTTCGAGTTCTTTATTAAGCTCTTTACCGTCTTTGTGTGCTTGTGCTTTAAGTTCGGATACTTTGTCTTCTGTCACCTTAGCGTCTATGATTCCTGAGATAATGATGTTAATATCATCTATTTTTTTGGCTGTTACGTTCATGATAGTCCTTTGCCGTTTGGTTTTAATTTCGTGATTTTAACTAAATAATCTGTATATAATAAACATTAGGAAAATATAAAGCGATTTTTTAATTAAGTCAATTGTTTAAATGTTATACATAGTATAGGTAAAAAATAAAGTGTAATGAGATACTATATAATAAATTTTATTATATACGGTAGGTTAATTATGTCAAAAAAAAATATAGAAACTTCAGGACTAACACTTGCAAAAGGAAAACAGTTAAAAGGTGATGACTACTTTGAAATAAAAGTTCTTGAAGATATCACAGTTGCAGTGGTATGTGATGGGGTGGGATCAGCAGAGATGGGAGCAGAAGCAGCCAAACGTACCTGTAATTTTTTAGTTAATTCACTCAAAAATAGACCTAAATCATGGGCTATGGAAAAGGCTATTAAACACTTTATAGAAAATATAAATCATGTACTTTATAAAGAGTCAATGGCTGATTACGAACGTGAAGAGTTGGTGACTACTTTGACATTGGTTGTGGTAGAAGGTGACCGACTATATGGTGCAAATGTAGGTGACAGTCGTATTTATCTTTTAAGAGATAAAGTTATGACACAACTCTCTGATGACCATGCTATGGATGAAGAAGGGATGGAAAATGTCCTGACTGCTGCGATAGGTTTACAAGAAAATGTGGAGCCTTATTATTTTGAAAATAATTTACAGGCAAAAGACCGCATACTCTTGTGTTCTGATGGGCTTTATAATGAATTAAGTGAAAAAGAAATACAAGAATCCATGCAGGTGAATGCCTCTTTTATGGTGAAAAAAGCTTCTAAAAAGGTGGCTGATAACTTACCTGATGATACGACTGCGGTATTACTTGAGATAAAAGAACTGGACTTTAGACTCAAATCTAAACAAGCCGATCTTATCATCCAAGAAGAGTATAAAATAGGGGATGTAATCGATGGATATGTCCTTGAAAAGTCATTGATAGAAAATAACCTTACTTGGATTTGTGAAAAAAGGGGGCAAAAATATGTGATAAAATTTGCCCCTTTTGAGGCATTAGAAGATCCACATATGCTTGACTTATTTGTAAAAGAGTCATGGATGGCTAGACGGCTTAAAGCAGGGTTCTTCCCAAAAGTAGCTGTGCCTACCAATAGAAGCCATCGTTATTATATAATGACTTTTGTTGAAGGGGTATCTCTGAAGGAGTATATGGAAAAAAAGCCTCTTTCTGTTGACCTGAGTGTGGAATTAGGTATCTTTTTGTTAAAAATGTCCCAATATCTAATTAGACAGGATTTAGTGCATGGTGATATTAAGCCTGAAAATATTATGGTCTATACCAGTAAAAAGGGTAAGCAAACATTTAAAATGGTTGATTTTGGCAGTATTACTGAAGCATACTCGGATATTTCAAAAGCAGGAACACCAAGCTACTTAGCCCCTGAACGTTTTTCTAAAGCGCCTATTACAGAGCAGACAGAAATATATGCCATAGGTGTGACATTGTATGAGTGTATGAGCCAAAAGTTTCCTTTTGGTGAGATAGAACCTTTTCAAAATCCGAGTTTTGATAAAAGTGTGAAACGTTTGTCTACACATAATGCCAAAATACCTGGATGGTTAGAATCAGTAATTATGAGAGCAATAGATGTCGATACCAATAGACGGTATACGAACTACTCTGAAATGCTTTTTGAAATTACGAATCCTGAAAAAGTACAACCACACTTTGCAAATAATGTTTCATTTATTGAACGCAATGAAAAAATGGTTTATAAAGTAGGGTTCATCAGTATGCTGGTACTAAACTTAGTGCAACTTATTTGGTTTTAGGTCTTTAATTACATAAGAGTGTACAACTGTATTCAATATTGATATTTGTTAGGAGAGTTACTAGGAATATCTGCATAATCAAGTAAATATTGGATAGAATTTGTTTCTAATCTTTTTATGGTATGTTAAGCCTCAGATTAAAAATATGAATTGAAGAATTAAAAAATGAATAATGGTCACGAGTATATAAATATTGCCAATAAGATGCGAGACGCACTTACAGAAGAATTATTTGGTCAAGACAGAGCGATAGAGTCTATTGTTAACAATATAAAGAGTAATATTTTAACAGCAAAAAATGCGCCTAAATCTACTTATCTTTTCTTAGGCTCACCTGCAACAGGTAAAACATATCTAGCTGAACTAATGACTAAAAATCTTCCAGAGTATAAGATACGTAAATTTGATATGACACAGTACCATGAACAAAATGGTGGAGAACTTTATGGGTATCCTAAGGGATGGTCAGGGTACAGTGTAGGACAAATGACAGGATTTGTACACGATAACCCCAAATCTATCATCGTGCTTGATGCTTTTGAAAAAGCAGACAATGTTATACAAACAAATCTTCTTTCTATCTTTGAAGGTGGGCAAATGAGAGATGCCTGTGGTTGGGATAAACTCACTGACCAACCTTGTAATGATGACCCAGAAAAACTTTATGATGAAGGTAATGCTATTTTTAATGTAGACTTTAAAGAAACCATTTTTATCATCACGTCTAACTTGGGAGAAGAACTTTATTCAGATAACAAATTTATTAAGCTTATTGACGATGACTATATTCAAGCGGAGTCAATGATACTTGATGCATTACAACGAGAAGAAAAAAGAAATATCAAAACAGGGGGTACGCAAAAAGCAATTATACCTGAGTTGATTTCAAGGTTTTCACAAGCTACTATTGTGTTGTTTAATAAATTGAACTACACAGCATATGAAGCCATAGGAGAGAAGTCTTTTTTAGAATATAAAAAGGTTTTCTCAGAAAAGTTTGGTCTTGAGTTTAAAGTAGATAAAAACTTTAAAAACTTTCTAAAAACCCAAATACTCATTTTTGCACCTGAACTTGATGCCAGGAGAATTAAAAACAAGTTGGGGGAAACATTTTTTTCAAGAGTCACGGATATCATGATAGACCTTGGTGAAGAAGCTGAAAATTATACAGAAATTAAGGTGTCCCTTTCAAAAAAATGTATTGATTTTATCAATGAAAATATTGTACCGCTTATTAATGATGAAAGGCTGGTAAAAGAGCTTTTTAGAAAAAATATTAAACTTACAATAGAAGATAGTTTTAGTGCTAAAAATGGTGTGATTACTTATAAAGTAAAAGAGTGTGATTTTAAACAGGTAAAACGTATAAAAGATTTTTCTGAAGATGGGTTGGTATTTGATATACCTAATGTATCATTTGAGGATATTGCAGGACATAAGCAAGCAAAAAGCAGACTTTTAGAAGTAATTAATTTTTTAAAAGAACCAAAATTACTGAAAGAATTTAATGTGCAACCACCTAAAGGGATGTTACTCTATGGTCCTCCTGGTACAGGAAAAACTCTTTTGGCAAAAGCTTTTTCTGCTGAAGCAGAATTGCCATTTATCTCTATCACAGGAGTTGAACTACTACAATTAGACAAAATCAAAAAAGTGTTTGCAAAAGCCAGAGAATATGCCCCATCTATCATCTTTATAGATGAGATAGATACCATAGGTAAACGGGAAAAAGACAATACCCGTGAAGTACAAATCAATAAATTTTTAGCTGAAATGGATGGGTTTGCCAACAAGGAAGATGAACATATCTTTATCATTGCTGCAACGAACTATAAAGAGAATATTGACCCTGCTATAGTCAGAGCAGGAAGAATAGAGATACATATCGCTGTGGATGAGTTAGATAAAGAAGCTAGAAAATATTTTATAGATAAAATTCTTAAAAATAAACCTATTAGCGGTAAATTTGATGTAAATAAATTATTAGTTTATACTGCAGGGCTTACAGGTGCGCAGCTTGAACTTATGAGTAAAGAGGCTTCATTTTATTGTATTAGACATAACTTACCAGCCATTACTCAAGAGATACTTATGCAGCAAATTAATACCATTAAATATGGAGAAAAACACTCAGATATCTCACACGAAAAGGTATTTGAAAAAAATGCTATTAGAGAAGCTGCACATACTATTATCTCTAAAGTACTTATGCCACAAGTACAAATTTTTCAAATATCTGTTACCCCACGAACCAATGCCAATGGATTTGTCGTCAATCATCATGAGGATTTACAACAAAACATGTCTATGGATGACATTAAAAATAGAATTTGTATCTCTTTAGCAGGGCGAATAGCACAAATGAAAAAATATGGCAAAATCACAGGAATGGATATGGAAGCATCTCCAGATTTGCAACATGCCACTAAAGAAGCCTATAGAGCGATAGCATATTATGGTATGGATAATGAAGTAGGGTATATTAATCTTAAAGGTGTGATGAATGCCCAAAAACAGACACTAGATAGCATCAATGTACAGCATACACATCAAAAGATAGATGATGCACTTGAGCGGTGGATGGAAGAAGCAGAAGTAACTACTATTACTTTGGTCGATAAATATTGGGATAAAATTGAAAAATTAGTTACTGTGTTACTTGAAAAAGAAATTATGTATGAAGAAGATTTAAACATGTTATAGACTTTTGAAGTCTATAACAATGTCCATGTTATTGTGCACCATTTTCAACAGAATCAATTTGTTCGATAAATTGTTCAATATAGAAGGTTACAAGATTCGCGATATCTTGAGGTGTTTTCTTGAAGTAAATTTCTTTAATAGGTATCTTTTGTTTCATTGTGTGTGTACCATTGGGTATATAGGTAAGTTCTATATATGCATCGCTAGAGGCATTTCTACTTTTTTTTGTCTCCGTATCATCAGGGATACTGTAGCCCAGTTCAATATCAGGATTTGTTAAGTTTTTCTCTACAATCTCTACAACATCTTTTAATTTTCCTAAGAGTTCTTGTTCCATTTTTTACTCCTTTATCTTAATAATATTTTATTAAAAATCATATATATTTTTAGGCTTAAATAGCCACTTTGAGAGATGAAGCTTAGCCCATCTCTACTGAATCTATCTCTGTCTTAAACTCTTCGATAGAGAAGGTAGCCATATTGGCTATCTCTTCAGCTGAGTTAAGTAGTGCGGTTTTCCCTAAACGGATTTTACGTTCACGTACATTGGTTGCTGTGACAACATATTTCACTAAAATATATGGATCGCCTGACACATCACATGTATCTGTAGTTGTTGCAACTTCAGGTATACAGTATTCTATATCAATATCAGGATCGACCATGACATTGTTCATAAGCTCTACAACTTTTTCAAGTTTTGCTTTCACTTCTTTTTCCATGACAATTTTTCCTTTAATCTTATGGGATTGTTCATCATTTCAGGATGAACACGAAGTAGTGAGGTAGAAAACAATAATCTAACTCATTGCTTCTTATTATTATTGTAGCATAAAAAAAGAGTAATTATTGAAAAATGTGTTAAGAGACAAGTTTAAGTAGTATTTATTTTCAAAACAAAAGGAGATAAGTTTCGCGTATCAGCGGGCTTTTTTAATGTTCTCACGATGCTTTTTATAGCTGTTCGTAAAGTCATGTATCCCTTGTGCATTTTTCATGAAATAGAGATAATTGGTTTTTGCTGGTTTCATCGCAGCTCTGAGCGCATTGAGCCCTACTGAACCAATAGGTGAATGGGGTAATCCTTTATACTTATAGGTGTTAAAACGGCTTTTATCTTTTTTGATACGTTCAGGTGTGACTTTAATATGTGAATATTT
Organism: Sulfurovum sp.; assembly: GCA_026982075.1. GTDB lineage: Bacteria > Campylobacterota > Campylobacteria > Campylobacterales > Sulfurovaceae > Sulfurovum. The sequence continues at coordinate 15,310 of JALSHU010000033.1, forward strand.
ACCATAGTTTAGTGTTCCATCCATTTGTAGGCGCATCCCTTTTTGTATTCGATTGACAATGACAGAAGCAATAATAGGCATTTCTTGCACGTTGGCTGCTTCTTTTTGGATGATCGATGCAGTAATGAGCGTTTGGAGCCATTTACTTGTATTATAGTCTCCATAACTATCTATAGATAACTGTTTATATTTTTTATTGGATACTTTGAGTAAAAAAGACATAAGATTTTTTTCTTTTATCCCGTAAGGCACATGATAGGTATCTGCGAAGATTCCTGCTTCAGGATATAGAGAAAATTTATTGTAATAATTTTGCAATTTACTCGCATTTAAATCCAACTGCTTGGCAATATTTTCAAAAAATATAACTGAAGTTTCTCCTGGGATAAGTGTAACCTTATGTATCATTGTTGTAGGTGAGGTTAGTTTATATAAAAAATCAATACGATTTAATGTTGTTTCACCTATATCAACCCATCCACTTTTTGGTGTCCCTATAAGACGTAAGATGGTTCTATCAATGATACCTACATCATAGCCTTCTTTAGCCAGCTGTGCTATAATGTTTTCTATTGAGCCCTTAGGTACAAGAAGTGTTTTTTTTGTCTCTACAGGTAAAGTAATGTAAAAGGCAAGTGAGATGAAAAAAGCCAGTAAAATGTTGACAACCCATACTGGACCTATCATCCATACACTTTTACGGGATTTTTTGATATTTTCAGTTGTCATATTTGCAGCTCTCTTTGTTTGGCTAAAAGTAGGTATCAAAGCCGATTTACTTGTTTTTGGCAAGTATAAAGTAGAGGGATTATACATCAAACTTGATAAAAAACTGACGCTTATTGCAGATAAGATTACAATTCCTAAAAGTAAAGCCAAACCTTCTTTTGAAAATATAGATCATACGTTTGATAAAATTAAAAACCTTTTTACCTTTTTTAAATATATTGAGTTAAAAAAAGTTATTTTTGAGAATAACCAGTTAAATATTATTTTTACAGATGATATTTTGTACTTGACTAGTAAAGATTATGAAATTGCAGGGAATATTCATAGAGTAGGTGAAACACTTGTAGCAGAGGTTTCTCTATTACATCTCAAAAAGAAGAATATATATTTAAAAGGAAAGCTTACGTATTACCTACATACTGATATTTTAGAAACAGAAGGTAGTTTTGATGCGTATAACATTAAAGGTAGGTTTCATGCAAAAAAAGAAAAAGATTCTATAGATTTTAGCATCAACAGTGATGCATTTACAGACTTAAAAACACTGATTAAAACGTTTAAATTAGATGAGACAGTAGAGTCTTGGATAGTAGATAGAGTAGAAGCACAAAAATATACATTAAAAGTTTTAAAAGGTACATTAAACGTTAAAGATAATGATCTTAAAGTAGATTTTGACACGTTGTATGGTGAGATGGTTTTTTATGGTGTAAAAATTTTGTATCAAAAAGGTTTAGACACTGTTGATGCAAAAAGTTTTACTTTGACATATAAGAATAACGCATTGTATTTTGATTTAATAGATCCTAAATATAAAGAACGAAGTTTGTATGGAAGTAAAATAGCGATTACCGGGTTGGGAAAGAAGAAAACATTACTTAAATTAAATTTGAATATTTTTACACCTTTAGATGATGTGGTACAAGAGATTCTCAAGTCTTATTCCTTAGATATACCTGTACAGTATACAGATGAGAATGCATTGTTAAATTTGAAAATAGATATACCTTTAGGAAAAGATACACAGAGTGAAAAATCAGTTTTTCTTGTCGATGTTGATGTCGGAGAGGGAACACTTACCTACGACACTATACAACTACCACTCTTAAAAGCCAAAGTAAGATTTGACAGCAGAAAAAAAGATAGTATTATTGTAGATGCACGATTCAAAAAGGGCACAGTAAGAATAGACAAAACGAACCTAGAAATATTTGGAGGGATGGGATATTATAAGAAAAATATTCTTACACTTGAGAATATACAGTTGAAAGAGAGTTGGTATGATGGTATTGTGAATGGTGTGATTAATATAAAAACAAAAAAGGCCGATTTGAAATTTGATGTAAAAGAGTTAACGATAGGAGGTAAAGATAAGGTTTTTGTATTGAAAAATAAACTTCTACCATTGAGTATAGAATATCGAAAAAAAGTACATGTGCATATCCCTTCTTTGGGAGTTAAAATTATGCATAAAAAGAGTGGATTGTCAATTCAAGTAGAGAATATAAAAAAAATAAAACCTTACCTAAAACATATACCCATCAAGGTTGATGGTGGAAATTTAGAAATTATAAGAGTAGATGCAAACAACTACAATATAACTGGTACATTGCAGAGGAAAGCGTGCTTTTTGTATGATAATGAAGATGTATGTCACACAAGAGTGCCTTTTAGCGCTAAAGTGAGAAAAAATAATGTTGATTTTTATGCATTTGATAAACGTATACATTATAATTTGAGCAAGTCTCGCATTACGATAAGAGATCTTAACATTGATCTTGAAGAATTTTTAGCATTGAAGAAAAAACAAAAAAAAGGAAAGTCTAAAAAGTTAGTCATTCTTGGAAAAAATTCTAAAATAAGATATAAGAAGCATACTTTGGTTACTGATAGTTATGATATTGAAGTAAAGTCAAATGGAGATGTGAGTGCTTTTGGATCATTATCTGGAAATATTATTGAATTCTCAACAAAGGGTAAAATGTTGAATTTAAAAGCATTACGGGTTACAGATACTATGTTGCGTCCCTTAATTAATTTTCAGGGTTTACAAAAGGGAAGATATACGGTAAAACTCTCAGGCAATCTAGATAAAGAAATGAAAGGAGAAATTATTATAGAAGGAGGGACTATGAGTGATTTTAAAGCATACAACAACACTTTGGCGCTTATTAATGCTATTCCGGCACTGGCAACTCTAAGCAGTCCTGGTTTCTCTCAAAAAGGGTTTAAGATTACTGAGGGAGTTGCAGAGTATAGAAAAATAGGAGACAGTGTGATATTTGATTCTATTTATGTAAAAGGGAAGTCAGCAACGATAGTAGGTAGAGGAAGACTGGACTTAGGCAAGAAGACGATAAATATGGATCTTGCAATACATACAGCAAGAGAATTAGGGAAAATTGTAGGCAATCTTCCTTTACTAGGTTATATCTTAATGGGAAAAGATAAAAGTTATACGATTGGTTTAAAGATATCAGGCAGTTTAGATAAACCTGTAGTGAAAACATCTGCAGCAAAAGATATACTTTCTCTGCCATTGCAGTTAATTAAACGTACATTGGAATCTCCTGCGCATATTATTAACAAATAGTGTAATGCTTTGGGATTAAAGAGCTATATTATTCATTTCTTAGCACAGTGAGAGGATCTGTTTGTGAAGCTTTTTTCGCAGGATAAAGTGAAGAGAGTAAAATAATAATACTTGTACCTAAAATAATGAGTCCAAAATCCCCCAAGGTAAGCTCAACAGGAAGCTTTGATGTCCCATAAACATCAGCAGGCATGGAAATAATATCAAAAGTTTTCAGTACCCAAATACCAAATAGACCAAGTAGGGTACCGGCTACAATGCCTGTAGAACCTATAATAATACCTAAACGAAAGAAGATAGACTTTATCTCTTTTTTTGTAGCACCTAAAGTACGCATCAGTGCAATCTCAGGCCTTCTACTCATCACAGTCATGAGTAGGGAAGAAATAATATTAAGTGATGCAACCAATATGATAAGCATCAATACTAAAAAAAGTGCCTTTTTTTCTAGTTCCATAGCGGCAAAGAAATTACCATTTTGTTGCCACCATCCTTCGATAAGTACATTGTTTGGAAGTACAGCTTTGATTTCATTGATTTCATCTACTGGTTCTTTGGTATAAATATGCAGTCCATCATAGGCCCCATGTGGTCGTTTTAAAAGTTTTTCAAAAGCCTTAAGTGTTGTATACATAATGGCCTTGTCATACGCTTTAAGTCCAGATTTAAAGACGCCATCAACTATAAATCGCTTTTGCAAAGGCATCGTTCCAAAGCCTATGGCTTGCTGTTCTGAGAAGTAAAGTGTGACTTTCTCTCCTTTGGGTGCATTCATTTCAAAAGAGAGTCCTTCACCAATGACAACTTTAAATGTACTTTTTTCAGTAGCTTTGGCTTCTTTAAAGATAGGATTAATCTCTGCTTCTTTGATATAGTCTACACCATAAAGCAAAGAGCCTTGTACAGCACCTGCATTTTTAGAAATGACTTGAGTTGTATAATAAGGGCTAAATTTTAGATGAGGAAACTTTTCTTTTAAAGTATGTATAAGTGTATCATTGACAGCATTTTCTTCTATGGGAAGGATAGTAAGAGGGTAATTCATGACAAAAAGTTTTTTAGTAAATTCTTTTTGTGTTCCATTCATAATCCCCATAGCAAGCATAAGTACCATAACTCCTGCAGAAATCCCTAAAAAAGCCAACATTGCAGAGATGAAAATAAAAGGATTCTCTTTATCATATTTAAGATAGTGTTTTATGATATGCCTAACAAATTTTTTGTTAGGCGAGGAGATAGATGCTTGAGACATTACGCCAAGAGACCTTTTTTCGGGCCACTTTTCCCATGACAGTTTTTGTATTTTTTCCCTGAACCACAAGGACATGGTTCATTTCTTTTAGGTTTTTTTGTTCCTGTAATAGGTGTATGTTTTGTATCTTCGTCATTATCTGTATTTAGTGTTACTTCAGAAACATCACTTTCGAGTTCTTCTCTAATATGTTCAATAGCAGCCTCTTCTTCCTCTGGAGATTCAAAATTAAACTCTACAATTTGAAGTGTTTTAACCGCTTCATATTTGATACGTGTTACAAGGTCAGTGAAGAGTTTATAGCTATCTTGTTTATATTCAGTGAGGGGGTCTTTTTGGTTGTATCCTCTAAGTCCGATACCTGTTTTAAGTACATCCATTTCATACAGGTGGTCACGCCATTGAGGGTCAAGTACCTGTAAATACAAAATACGTTCAATTTCTTGACGTTGCTCAGGATCGATTTGAGACATTTTAGTTTCATAAAGATTTTCCATCATCTCACGTATCATAGTTGTGAGTTCTTCTACTTCTTTGTCTTTAAATTGTTCTGCTTTCACCTCTATACGTAATTCTTCTTGAATAAGTGCTGCAAGTTTCTCTACATTAAAGTCTTCTCGAGGCATACCTTCAAATATTTCTGCTTCAGCCAAAAGATGGGCAATATATTCTTCTCTATTCTCTTTTATTTTAGCACTTATGTCAAAGTCTGGGTCAAGCAGTTGATTTCTAAATGCATAGATGGCTTTTCTTTGGTGATTTGCAACATCATCATATTCTAAGATATGCTTTCTTGACTCATAGTGTTGATTTTCTACTTTTTTCTGTGCTTTTTCAACAGAACGTGTGACTATTTTAGAATCAATATATTCACCATCTTCAACACCAAGTTTGTTCATAATGTTTCTAATCTTCTCTCCACCAAATATGCGTAGAAGGTTGTCATCCAAACTTAAGAAAAACTGGCTTTCCCCTGGGTCACCTTGACGTCCTGAACGACCTCTTAGTTGGTTGTCTATACGTCTACTTTCATGTCTTTCCGTACCTAATATCATGAGACCGCCAAGTGCTTTGACATCATCATCAATTTTGATATCCACCCCACGACCAGCCATATTGGTAGCTACAGTAACTGCACCTTTATGTCCAGCATTCATGATAATTTCTGCTTCTTGTGCGTGATTTTTTGCATTAAGCATATTGTGTGGGATTTTTTCTTTTTTAAGTCTTTCATCAATCATTTCTGATTTTTCAATAGACGCAGTACCTATGAGTACGGGCTGACCTTTTTCATGAAGTTCTTTCACACGTTTGACAACAGCATCAAGTTTTTCACGTTCTGTATTGTAAATGAGGTCATTTTTATCAAGTCTTGCAATGGGTACATTTGTAGGGATAGAGATAACATCAAGGTTATATATTTGTGCAAATTCAGTGGCTTCAGTTTGTGCAGTTCCTGTCATACCAGAGAGTTTTTCATACAATCTAAAGTAATTTTGATAGGTAATCTCTGCAAGCGTTTGAGACTCTTCTTGTATTTCAACACCTTCTTTTGCTTCGAGTGCTTGGTGTAGTCCTTCAGAATATCTACGCCCATCACTTAACCTTCCTGTAAACTCATCAACAATAATGACTTCATTGTTCTGTACCACATAGTCTACATCTTTTTCAAAAATATAGTGTGCTTTAAGTGCTTGATCTAAGTGGTGAGAAAGTGCAGCATTTTCTAAGTTATAGAGGTTTTCGACTTCAAAAAGATCTTGGGCTTTTTGAAGTCCGTCTTCTGTCATAATAATGGTTTTGTTTTTTTCATCAACAACAAAGTCTCCAGTGGTTTGTTCAGGTTCACCAGGTTTGGTTTCTATTTTCTCCCCACGTTGCATCTGTTTTGCAATGGCATCTGCTCTGGCATAGTGGTTTTGGTCACGTTGTGTTGGTCCAGAGATAATAAGTGGTGTTCTTGCCTCATCGATAAGAATAGAGTCTACTTCATCTATGATGGCATAGTGGTGTTCACGTTGTGCTTTTTCCTCTGCACGTACTTTCATATTGTCTCTTAAATAGTCAAATCCATATTCATTGTTTGTACCATACGTAATATCTGCAGCATATTGTGCTTTTCTTTCCATGTCATCATAGATATCTGAGGTAAGACAACCAACGTTATAGCCTAAAAATTCATATAAAGGACTCATCTCTTCACTGTCTCTTTTTGCAAGATAGTCATTGACTGTGACGATGTGTACACCTTTGCCTACCATGGCATTGAGTATGACCGCAAGGGTTGCTACCAAGGTTTTACCTTCTCCTGTTTTCATCTCAGCGATATTTCCATCATGAAGAACCATTCCTCCAACCATTTGGACATCATAATGTCTTAGTCCCAAAGTTCGTTTACTCGCTTCCCGGGTGATAGCAAAAGATTCGTATAAGACTGCATCTAAATTTTTTGCACCACTTTGTACGTCACTTTTAAGTGTATTGAATGCTGTTTTAAGGGCTTCATCATCCAGTGATGCATAATGTGTTTCTAATGCATTAATGTTTTTTACTTTTTTGAGGTAGTTTTTAACGATTTTATCATTTTGTGTGCCAAAAACTTTGAGTAGGGTTTTAATCATCTTTGTTTTGCCTTTTCTAAATTCGTATTATTTTATCTAAATAGTGATTAATAAACCGTTAGAAGGTAGGTAGTAACAGTAACATCTCTGTTACAATTTTTTCTCATCATCTTTCCAGTCAAAGGTAAAGCACATGGGCAATTGATTGTTTTTATTGAGATACAGACCTGTGAAATAGCCTGAAATAAATATGGAAAGAATGGCTATAAGCGAGGCTACAGCCAAGGTGGAAAATCCTGTTAGTCCCTGTCCTACAGTACACCCAATAGACATGATACCACCTATCCCCATGAGTGCACCACCCAACATACTGTTTCTTAATTTATGTATTTTCATATTTGAAACACAGCCAAAGCTATATTTTTTGTTAAATTTAGACATGATAAAAGCACCCAACAGGACTCCTAATATCACAGAAATACCAAAATCCAAGTATGTATTTTTATAGTGTGTGAAAAGTTCAAGTGTTCGTGAAATGGGGCCTATAAAAGTCATACTTGTAAAAGGGACATACCGTGTGTCGAGTTCTAAAGTTTCTGCACCGTATACTCCTGTTAAGTACCATCCTAAAGCTATCAATAGACCTATGATCACTCCATCATAAAGAGTAAAAACCCTTTTTAAACTACGGGTTAATAAAAGTAAAATAATAACAAGTATAGATACAATTACATAGATGTTTAGAGGAATATTTACAAGATAAGATGAAAGTTTCATTAATGTTTGATTTGAACTTAAGGTATAAATAGCTGTGTTAAAGATGCCTTTTGTACTGGCATAGGCAAAGATAGCGATAAATATAAGGGTTACCAAAGATTTATTATCACCTTGTGCAAACTTGATGAGATGTCTGCTACTGCAACCATCGGCGATCATCATACCTGAACCAAATAAACATCCACCCATAATAATAGTAAAATAATTCAACTCTTCACCCAACCATACTGTTTCAGATAAATCTATATCATAAAAAAGGGTTAGAATATAGGTTGATACTATCGCAGTTATCATCGCCATAATGACTGATGCGGCTCTTTTTGTTGAAGACATAAGGATGTAGTCTTTGATAGAACCACTAAAGCAAAATTGTGTTTTTTGTGCAACCACGCCAAAGATGATTCCCATCAGTAGGGCAAACGCATTGACAATTTCAAAGATTTCATAGGTTTCAGTCTGTATCATGGCTATTTCTTCATTTCTATAAATTTTAGTGGATACTAACGAAGTTTTGGATTTATGTCAAGTAAGTCTATAGATATAATTATTCTTGATCACATCACTTCACCAACACTTCACATTTTTATGAGACAATCAACTCATGCCAAGTGAGATTTTGGTATATTTCAAACTAGGAAAAAGGAAAAATAATGCGAATTTTTATAATGACTTTGCTTGTAAGTATCTACGCCAGTGCTACAGCTATAGTACTTCCGGACAACTTTAGAGCAGACTTTGTCCAAAAGATAACAAACAGCAAGAAAAAAACAATTGACTATAGTGGTAAAGTACGTTTTTCGAATCCATCCCTATTAAAATGGAGTTATCTTCAACCAACCCAAAAAGAAGTATGTACCAGCAGAGAAGAACTTACAGTAGTAGATCATGATTTAGAACAAGTATCCTACTATCGAATCCATAAAGGATTTAACTTTTCTAAAATTTTAAAAAAAGCAAAGTTACATAGTAAAAATATATATGTAGCAAACTATGAAAATAAAAGTTATACGATACAAGTGGATGCTAAAAAAAGATTGCAGAGTATCGCATATTATGATGATTTGGATAATAAAGTACAAATCGTTTTTAAAAATGTAAAATATGGTAAAGGGAGCTTGAGTAAAAAGAGTATGCACTGTAAAGTTCCGAATGACTATGATGAGATAAGAGGTTAAAATGCAAGAGACACTCACAAACATACAAAGTGATTCCACATTGTTGCTTATTACAGGTATTGCAATCGTTGTATTGTTAGCTATTGTTCTTGTGGTAGTGGTTTCGGCTATGCGCATAAAAGTATATAAAGACAGATTTAAAAATCTTTTTTATGAAAATAAAGAAAAAACAGACTATATAGAGGAAGTGGAAAAAGAGCTACAAGAATGTAAAATTAAAAATGCTAAAAATGAACAAGAATTGGCACAATTTGATGAAACCAAAAGGATATTAAATAAAGCAAATGAATCTTATGTTTCTTTGCAAGATATATATAATGAAAATGAAAAAGAGTTGAGTCAAATAAAAGCAAAATTAGAATCTTTAGATGGGATGTATACATCTTTACTAGATGAACATAAGTATTTACAAGAACGCTTTGATATGACTCAAGATGAAAATATAAAATATCGTATAAATAATACACGTTTATTGATGAAATTAGAGCAGGAAGAACGCCATGATCATACTTTGGAACAAAAGAAAGAGACTAAGGGATAAGCATTATGAATAGGCAAAAAGTTGTATATACCCAAAAATTAGCAGAGTATGAAGAAAATGTGTCCAGAATTTTTAAGAAAAATGGAAAAATAGAACGTGATTTTTATGAAAAAGAATCATTAAAACTTCAACATGAACTGGTAAAACTCCAAAAATGGGTCATAGACAACGAAAAACGCTTACTCATCATATTTGAAGGTATGGATACAGCAGGAAAAAGCTCAACCATCAAAGAGTTTAATAGTTATCTAAATCCGAGAGAAGCACGTTCTGTTGCACTACCAAAACCAAATTCTAAAGAGTTGGGACAGTGGTATTTTCAACGTCACATTAAACAAATACCCAATGCGGGAGAGATAGTTTTTTTTGATAGAAGCTGGTATAACAGAGCAGGAATTGAACAAATATTTGGTTTTTGTACCCAAAAACAACATAATCATTTTTATCATCAGGTAAATGGGGTAGAAGAAATGTTGATTGATGATGGTATACTTTTTTTCAAATTTTATTTAAACATTACAGAAGAGACACAGCGTAACAGAATTAAAGATAGAGAAAATAATCCGCTAAAAAGCTGGAAACTTTCTAAACTTGATTATATGTCTATGAAAAAATACCATGAATATGAAATACTGAGAGATAAAATGTTTCGATTTTCTGGAACAGAAAATGTACCATGGTGTGAATTTGATGCAAATGATAAAAAAAGAGCAAGACTTAATGCTGTGCGTTATTTACTGTTAAATATCGAATATGAAGGTAAGAATGAAAAGCTCATTACTGGGGTAGATGAAAAAATAGTAAAATTACATAATAAAGGAAAATATGATGTCAAATGTGATTATCTGGCATAACCCAAGATGTTCCAAATCAAGAAATGCAATAGCATTATTAGATGAAAAAGGTGTTGATGCTGAGGTAGTAAAGTATTTAGATACTCCACCAAGTAAGGAACAGCTACTAGAGGTTTTAAAAATGTTGAGGATCAGTGCAAGAGAGCTAATGCGTACAAAAGAAGCTATCTATAAAGAGTTAAATCTGAAAAATGAAAATGATGAAGAGAGACTGATAGAAGCTATGGTAGCAAATCCTAAACTGATCGAAAGACCCATAGT
>JALSHU010000034.1 GCA_026982075.1 Sulfurovum sp.
TCTCATAGGTTTTGACCAAGCACATAGATATGTGCCTGAAGAGAGAGAACTTGCCGATATGTTACTGCTCGTCACTTTAGATGATACGGTGCAAACTACAGACATAAACATCCGTACTTTGCGAAATGCTTTGCAAGAGTCCTATAAGGGGAAAGCAAATCAACTAAGTCGGGACTGGCACAAGTGGGACATCTTAGCAAGAATTGAAGATGCTACACTATCGGATGAGTTGAAAGTTTTTAAAAATGATAGCTATGAAGAGAATCCTTACCGAAAAAGCTCAAGCTTAGCCAAAAACATCATCTTAAATAGAAGATCTGCACAAGCGATGAATAAAGATGATTGTACGATTACAAAAAATGAGTTTGAAACCATCTTAGGTTCTATTAAATCAAACAACTCTCCTATTCACCTAGTTATATTTGTGCATAGCGTAGAAAACATAGACCAAGGACTCTACATCTTAGTGAGAAACAATGCACACAAAATTGAACTCAAAAGTTTACTAAAAGAGTCCTTTCTTTGGGAGAAGGTCGATACCAATGCAGGAGCACTCTATAAACTTCAAGATGCCAACATGAGAGCTATCTCAAAAACCATATCTTGCAACCAAGACATAGCTAGCCATGGCGCATTTACCTTAGGCATGTTAGCCCAGTTTTCAGAACAGATAGAAACATTTGGTGCAGCAAGATACAAAGAACTCTACTGGGAATGTGGAGCCATAGGGCAACAGTTATACTTAGAGACAACATCTCTAAATCTATCGGCTACCGGGATAGGATGTTTTTTAGATGATATCTTACATGATGTCATAGGAGTTCAAACAAATGAGTATCAAACACTGTATCATTTTACAATTGGTCGTGGATTGGTTGATGAAAGGTTGAGTACCTTGAAGCCTTATGCTAGCCGTAAAATAGCTTTATGATAGAGATTAACTGGCGACTGTACTGAATGTTAAGAAACTGATATCTTGACATTCACTAATACGTCATGCTGTGTTCCATATATAAAGACTACCCTCTAGCTATAGAGTCCAAGTTTTAGACTTGGACTTAGAATCAGCTATAATCTTCAAAAGATTTTAAAATTAATTTAAAGAAAACATACCACATGGATGAAAGCACAAAGAATTCAAAAAAACTCTTAGCCCTTAACAAGCCTAAGGGTTATGTAGTTACACGGTCTGACGAACTTGGGCGAAAAACTGTGTATAGTCTTTTACCAGATTGGGTTTTTGATGAGGGCTGGATGCCCATAGGACGGCTTGATTTAGAGTCTAAAGGGCTTTTACTTTTTACACCCAACGGTAAAGTTGGGGATGCATTGACTAAGCCTGGAAACTGTAGAAAAGTATATGAAATATGGGTTAGAGGTCATGTAACAGATGAACATATCACTATGGCTAAAAAAGGAGTGGAAAGTAAGCACGGTCTACTTAAAGCACTTGTGGTAGAGAAGATAGGCATCGGTGGAGCGAAAACAAAGCTCAAAATAATCATAAATGAGGGAAAAAATAGGCATATTCGCCGTCTTTTTGGAACGATGAATGACCCTAAATTTGGTACCCCTTTAAAGGTATTAGAGCTAAAGAGAGTGAGCATTGGCAGTTTTAAACCCAAAATAGAAAGTGGAAAGTGGCGTTACCTCACACTAGAAGAAGAAAAAAGACTGCTCAATACGCTTCATTAACTCAAAGATATACTCTAATCAGATATAATCCCCTAAAGGATATAAATTGGTATACGACAACATAGTACTCATAGGCTTTATGGGATCTGGTAAAACCTCTGTGGGTAAGATACTTGCAAGAAAACTCTATAAAGGTTTTGTGGATGTTGATACTGTTATTGAAGCAGAGCAAGGCTGTAGTGTCACGGAGATTTTTGAAAATAAAGGCGAAGCGTATTTTCGCTCTCTTGAACAAAAATGTATCAATGCACTTACACAAAAGAAGGGTCAAGTCATCGCCACTGGTGGGGGTGTGCCTATACACAGTACTATACCAGACAAATCTCTGATAGTTTATATCGAGGCAGACTTTGATGTCATAGTAGATCGTTTAAATGTTAGAGAACGCGCAAAACGCCCTTTATTTAATGATGAAAAAAAAGCAAAAGCTTTGTTTGATGCACGTATAGATACATATAAGGAACTTGCAACCTTTAGTGTGGATGCAAACCAAAAGATACCTGTTTTTATACATGTAATAGTAGATTATATTTTAGACAAGAGAGTTTTATAGCTTTTATCTCTATTTTTATAGAAAAAGAAATAGACATTTTTTGAACTATTTGGCTATAATCGACTCAAAGAAATATTTTAACAATAGGAAGCGTAATGTTTGGAATGCCACTAAGAAAAGGTTTCTCTATGAAGGTGAGTGGGGTCATCCTCAATCGTCCTGACATGCATGAGATAGCAGCAGAATTAGGTGTTAGTACCAGTGATGTACTCATAAAAGACGGTATACTTACTGTATATAACACCTCTGAAACGTGTCAAGAAATCATAGATGACAACGCTTTGGCCGCATTTGTTGCTATGGCTTTGCATATCTCTCCTGAAGACATTAGTGACATGAAAGCAGTGGTAGAAGAACCTGTCGAGTTAGAGTTTGATCTGAGTGATTTTGAGGATGAAGACGATGAGTAGCCTCATGAGTGTATAAGAAGTTTAGATTCTGTAAATAACCATACCACCTTTGCAACTAAAAGCAAATTTTAACAGCTAAAAAGATAACTATGAAATTTTCAAATCTAAAACTAACCACTCCCTACCTAACCCTTAAACCTACGTTTTATGAAAAAGTAGATCCTACTCCACTGGATAACCCTTTTCTTATCTCCACTTCACAAAGTGCTGCAGCACTCTTAGGAGTTGATGAAGATTTAAACTTGGATACAGAACTCCTTCACATCATAAATGGAGAAAAAAAACTAAAAGGTTCTAAAACGTTTGCGATGTGTTATGCGGGACATCAATTTGGTGAATTTACAGGAAGATTAGGTGACGGAAGAGTTATAAATCTAGGTAAAGTCAATGGTCAAAACCTTCAACTCAAAGGTGCAGGACTCACAATGTATTCTCGTCTTGGCGATGGTAAAGCTGTACTGCGTTCAAGTATACGTGAGTACCTTATCTCTGAGGCCATGCATGGTCTAGGCATTGAGACTTCTCGTGCACTAGCACTTATTGGAAGCGATACAGATGTAAAACGAGAGCGTATGGAAAAAGGTGCTATCATCTTACGTTTATCATCTACATGGGTTCGCTTCGGAACATTTGAGTACTTTTATGCTTCAGGAGAACATGATCAGCTTCAAGTGCTTGCTGATTATGTGATAGATGAAAGTTTTCCTTATCTTAAAAAGAGTGAGGATCTGTACTTAAATATGTATACAGAAATAGTAAAAAATACAGCTATTACCATCGCTAAATGGCAAAGTGTAGGTTTCAACCACGGGGTCATGAATACAGATAACATGTGCATAGATGGCAGAACCATAGACTATGGTCCTTTTGCATTTTTAGATGATTATGATCCAAATTTTGTATGTAATCAAACCGATAAACAAGGTCTTTACAGTTTTAGAAGCCAACCAGGCGCTGCCAGATGGAATTTAGACATGCTTGCTCGCGTACTCTCTCCTATTATAGATTATGACGATGCAGAAGAGGTACTTAGAGATGTGTTTTGGAGTACCTATAACAAGGTTTATTTCACTATACTTTATGAGAAAATGGGTTTGCAAACACAACAAGCTGATGACAAAGAATTAGCCGAGACAATGCTAAGAGCATTAGCCTCTTCCACCATAGACTACACAGTATTCTTTAGAAAACTCTCTCGTTATAATGGAGACAAATCAAGTATTTTAAATAGTTGTATCCACCAAGATCCACTAGATCAATGGTTAGATCTATATGATACGCGTTTAGAAAAAGAAACGCTTGATGAAGCAGCCCGTCATGAAAAAATGCTGGCAGTAAATCCTAAGTATGTACTTAAAAACCATATGCTTCAAGAAGCCATCGATAAAGCTGAAAAACATGACTTCAATATGATAAATGAACTTCTCACAGTTGCTTTGACTCCCTTTGATGAACACCACACATTAGAACATTTATTTAAACCAACACCAATAAAGTCTAAAAATATTTGTCTAAGCTGCTCCTCGTAAAATAATCAGAGTGTGCATCAATGTATGGCAGAAAAGTTACTTATCTTTTTCTTCATCTTCTAACATATCTATGCGTCTACCCTCATCATCAAATTTACTTTTAAAATATGATCTAACAATACCAAAGGTTAAATACGCAAATAAAAAGATAGCAACAATATAAAGTATATCCCAAAAAGACATTAAGACTCCTCAAGTGTATTGGTGATAGTGATTTTTTCAAACCCATCATAATTTTGGCGTAAAGCATCATACAAAATCACACCTACACTCACACCCAAGTTAAGGCTTCTTCCTTTTCCGCCCATGGGAATAGTCACACACTGTTCAGGATGCGCTAATAAAACTTTTTCATCTAAACCTCTAGTCTCAGATCCAAAAAGAATATGATCCCCCTTTTTAAAAGGTGCATTAAAATAAAGATTATCGGTTTTGGTTGTTCCCATATAAGAATTTTTAGAGATAGGATGCTTGTTCAGATACGCTTCAAAACTTTCCCACACCACTAAGTCTAAGTTTTTCCAGTAGTCAAGTCCTGCACGCTTCACAGCTTTGTCATCTATATCAAACCCAAGCGGTTTAATCAGATGTAATGTAGCACCAAGATTAACGCAAAGACGCCCTATGGTACCTGTATTTTGTGGTATCTGCGGTTCTACTAATACAATATTAAACATTAAAATATCACCGTTTTATTGCCATTTACAAACACTCTATCATTTAAAACAAGAGCCAATGCACGTGATAACACTATCTTCTCTCCATCACGCCCTGCTCTTTGCATATCTTTCCACGAAAGACGATGGTTTACAGGGATAACATCTTGCGCGATAATAGGTCCCTCATCTAAATCATCTGTCACAAAATGTGCAGTTGCACCGATGATTTTTACACCTCTTTCAAAAGCTTGTTTATAAGGATTGGCACCTATAAATGCTGGTAAAAATGAGTGGTGTATATTGATAATTTGTTGAGGGTATGCTTGTACAAATACCGGTGTGAGTATACGCATATACTTTGCAAGTACAATATAGTCAAACTCAAATGCATCAATGATTTTCATCACATGTCTTTCATGCTCTTCACGTTGCATGCCCTCAGCAGGTATATGAAAAAAAGGAATGTCAAAACGACGTACAAGTCCTTCAAGTGTATCATGGTTACCTATCACACATTCTATCTGTGCACCTAGTTCACCATCAGCATGGCGTATGAGAATATCACCTAAAGCATGAGACTCTTTTGTAACCATCAAAATGATTTTTTTGTCTTGAGGTTCTATCACACGTATGTGAGCATCTGCTGGTGTAATGGATTGAAGTGATTCAAGTAATTCTACTACTTCAAACAGACCTGAGACAACCGTACGCATAAAAAATCGACTATGTTCTTTATCAACAAATTCACGGTTATTATCTATATTTAAACCTCTGTCATAAAAAATTTTAGAAATTTTATACACTAAACCTTTTGCATCTTCACAGTCGATAAGTACTCTTGCTCTTTTTTCCATTAACCAGAAACCCTATTTCAATTTAATTTTTACAAAGCGACTAGTCGCGTGAAATTTGCTCTAAATTCATCCTACCTGCTAGCATAGTCCGCAACAATATCACCCATTTCCGTACAAGTCATAATCTCTTTGGCATCAAAATCACCAAGGTCACCTGTACGGTAACCTTCAGAAAGCGCTTTTTTAATAGCAGCATCTATTTTGTCTGCTGCTTCATTCTCACCAAATGCATAACGTAGCATCATAGATGCAGAAGAAATAGTTGCCAATGGATTGGCAATACCTTGTCCTGCTATATCTGGGGCTGAACCATGAATAGGCTCAAACAAACCTACACCTTTTCCTGTACTGGCACTTGGAAGCAGACCAATAGACCCAGAGAGCATGGATGCAGCATCAGATAAAATATCTCCAAATATATTTCCTGTAAGTATCACATCAAACTGTTTAGGATCACGTATGAGTTGCATAGCAGCATTATCCACATACATATGTGAAAGTTCAACTTCAGGATAATCTTTTGCAACTTCCTCAACGATTTCTCTCCAAAATTGGCTCACTTCAAGTACATTAGCTTTATCAACTGAACAAATACGTTTGTTACGCTTCATAGCGATATCAAAAGCCACTACTGCAATGCGTTGTACTTCTTCACGTGTGTATATCATGGTATTGTATGCTTTATCTTCAAGCAGTTCTCTTGGTTGACCAAAATAGATACCACCTGTCAGTTCACGAACCACCATGATATCTACGCCTTGAATGACCTCTGCTTTAAGACTGGAAGCATTCACAAGCTCATCATAAACCATTGCTGGACGCAAGTTTGCAAAGGTTCCCATCTCTTTACGTAGGCCTAACAAACCAGACTCTGGACGCAAGTGTCTTTCTAGGTTATCCCACTTAGGACCACCAATGGCTCCAAATAAAACAGCATCAGACTTTTTAACACCTTTAATCGTCTCATCTGGTAAAGGAACACCGGTCGCATCGATAGCAGCACCACCAAGTAACATCTCTTCATATTTAAGATTAAATCCTTGTGTAATGGAAACAGCATCTAACACTTTAATAGCTTCATCTATTATCTCAGGGCCAATGCCATCACCTTTAATGACAGCAATTCTATAACTTTTACTCATTTGACGAACCCTTTTGTGCTATTTCTTTTTTGGCAAACTCTATTAAACCACCTGCATCTACCAATTCTTGCATAAACTCAGGAATAGGGGAAAATTTATAAGTTTTAGCCTGACTGACATTAATCACTTCACCTGCAACCATATCTATTCTGACGGTATCACCTTCATCTATTTCTATTGCTTCTGCCAGTTCAAAAATTGGCAGTCCCATATTAAAGGCATTTCTGTAAAAAATACGTGCAAATGTAGGTGCGATAATCGCACTTATACCCGCTGATTTAAGCGCAATAGGTGCATGTTCACGACTTGAGCCACACCCGAAGTTTTCACCTGCTACGATGATGTCTCCTTTATTCATTTTGGAGACAAATTCAGGATCTGCATCTTCCATCACATGTTTAGCCAACTCAGATGGCTCAGACGTATTAAGATATCTTGCTGCGATAATCAGATCTGTATCGATATTATCACCAAATTTCCAAACTTTACCTTGCAAATTTATTTCCTTATATAGAAGGGTTTTGGCCCTTCAAAATTTTTGCGATTATAGCTTAAAAAACGAAATTTATCAAATCACATACCATTTTATAAATAGAATTTCGGTATAATCCACCTTAATTATATCTGAGGAATTTTCACCTTTTTTAATCAAAAAACAAACTAAAATAATCGTGAATCAATGCACAACACATTTTAAGACAAGGTAAGATTCTAGAATCTTGCTGAATATATAAGGATAATATATGGCAGTTAAAGACAGTATGAAAAATATAGAGGCATTATTTAAGGCTAGGAAGAAAGGTGATGTCGTTACCCTTGAAAATATCGCAAAAGAGTTTAACAAACAGCCAACTGCAGCCCAAGCCAAGAAAATACATAAATTCGCAACGGATGCTAAAACAGAGATTATTTCTGCTTCAGAGTATGCACAATTTATAGCAAGAAAAGATGCAGATAAACGAGAAAAGGCTAGACAAAAATTTGCTGAAGGAAACAGTGAGGATGAATTTGACCTTCACAAAGAAAAAGAACTGCTTGAATGGAGCCGTTCTGATTCTCCTGTACGAATGTATTTACGTGAAATGGGTAAAATTCCACTTCTAACTAAAGAAGAGGAAGTTGATCTTTCTATGCGTATAGAAGAAGGTGAAGATATTATCATCGATGCTATCTGTTCTGTGCCTTATCTTATTGGATATATTATCAATTATAAAGACCCTTTACTTAACCGAGAACGACGGGTTAAAGAACTTTTCAAAAGCTTTGAAGATGAAAAAGCATCTACTGATGATAATACCGATGAAAATGTAGACGAAACAAGTGATTCAAGTGTTCCAAAAGACGATAAAAGAGTCAAACAAGTAGTTGAAAGTTTTAAACAATTAGAAAAAGCTAAAAAAGAGTGGATGAAAGCACGTGAAGAGTTAGATACATTCTTAGAAACAGCAACGGATGATATCGCTATCTTGCATGAACGCCTTAAAATTGCATACAAAAAAGAATTGCTCAAGGCAGCACTGCTCAATTTAGGACCAACATCAAAGCTTATCAATGAACTGGTTAAGGCGATGGAAACCGCTCTAAAGTCTGATGATAGTTTTGATAAAGAACTTAAACGACTCGAGTACAAACTTCCACTCTTCAATGATACACTAAAAGAAAACCATATAAAAATTTTAGACAATATCATCCATATGGATAAAGATGATATCATTGATGCAGTTCCTGAAACCACAATGGTAAGTACCTATGTCGAAATCAAAAAACTTTTTGAAACCAGAGAAGCGAGTAAAGGTAGTTTTGACCTTTCCGAAGAAAAGCTTCAAGCTATCTTAGGACAAATTCGCCAAGGTAAAGCTAAAAGTGAGGTAGCTAAAACACGTATGGCAAAATCTAACCTCAGACTGGTAGTAAGTATTGCCAAGCGTTACACGAACCGTGGGCTTCCCTTCCTCGATCTTATTCAAGAAGGTAACATAGGGCTTATGAAAGCTGTGGATAAATTCGAATATGAAAAAGGTTACAAGTTTTCTACCTATGCAACATGGTGGATACGTCAGGCGATTTCTCGTGCCATTGCAGATCAGGCAAGAACCATCCGTATCCCAATCCATATGATAGAAACCATTAACCGTATCAATAAAATCATAAGAAAACACCTGCAAGAAGAAGGAAAAGATCCTGATTTAGAAACAATTGCAAAAGAAGTAGGACTTTCTGTAGACAAAGTCAAAAATGTTATCAAGATTACAAAAGAGCCTGTCTCACTTGAAACACCTGTAGGAGATGAAGATGATGGTAGATTTGGTGACTTCATCGAAGATAAAACAACACTTTCTCCAACGGATGTTGTACTTAATGATGACCTTAACAATCAGATAGATGAAGTACTCGATCAACTTAATGAAAGAGAAAAAGCCGTCATCCGTATGCGCTTTGGTTTACTTGAAGATGAAAGTGACAGAACACTTGAGGAGATAGGTAAAGAGCTTAGTGTTACACGTGAAAGAGTAAGACAGATAGAATCATCTGCCATTAAAAAGCTAAAACACCCAAAAGTCGGACGAAAACTTAAAAACTATATTGAAGAATAAGACAAAGGTATGTCTGAACCTAAATTTTTTGCTCTTATCATAGGTACAGAGATACTCAACCGCCGAAGAGTAGACAAACATTTTGACTTTGTCACTCAGGCACTTATTCAAAAGGGTCATAAGCTTTCTGGATCTTTCATTATTGAAGATGATCCTGGACTAATTATCGAAACCTTAAACTATATAGCTTCTTTGGAAAACTCCATTTTATTCTCTTTTGGTGGTATAGGTTCTACACCTGATGACTATACAAGACAATGTGTAGCATATGCTCTTAGTGATGGAGAACTCATAACTCACCAAGAAGCCAAAATCATCATAGAAAAAAAACTAGGTGATAATGCCTACCCTCATCCCATC
The DNA here is from genome assembly GCA_026982075.1 of Sulfurovum sp. Lineage (GTDB taxonomy): Bacteria > Campylobacterota > Campylobacteria > Campylobacterales > Sulfurovaceae > Sulfurovum. Next base: position 9,797 of record JALSHU010000034.1, read on the forward strand.
AAAATGGCTGAACTTCCAAAAAATGCAAAACTGTTACACAACCCTATAAACAACATGCCAGCTTTCTCATTAAATGAACGCTATTTTTTTATGCCAGGATTTCCAGAGATGAGTCATCCTATGGTAATAAAAATACTTGAAAAACTTATTCCTCATAAAAGAACTTATTTCCGCCATACACTCACTGCACACTGTAAAGAAAATGAACTCATTGAAGTCATGGAAAAAATGCCAAAGAATGTGGAATTTTCTTCTTTACCAAAACGCCATCATGATGGATGGAGAGTTAGTATCTCCGTTGCCTCTCATGATGCACTTCTCGCACAACAATCATTTAATATGTATCTTCTTGTTCTTCAACATAAAAACATCCTTTATTCTCTTCATAATCAAGTATAACCGTGACATACCTAGATACCCTTAAACACCCTGTCATCCGAAGACTTTCGCTCATACAATTCATATCTTATTTTGGGACATGGTTTTCACAGGTAGCTATATTTTCTATGCTAGTCTCTTTTAAAGCAGATGAAATCACCATTGCATTTACTGCAGCAATGGCCATGCTACCTGCCGTGATACTTGCTCCACTTATTGGGCTCATTGTTGATCGTATAGACTTTAAAAAACTTATGGGTATTCTTTTACTGATTGAGATATCTATGACTCTTGGATTTATCTTTATCAACTCCTTGGAGTATGCATGGATACTAATGATACTTATTTTCATTCGTTCCTCTGCTGCTTCTATGCTCTTTTCTGCGGAAATGTCCCTCTTCCCAAAACTTGTCTCAGGTGACATGCTTAAAAACACCAATGAAATACACTCCGTTATCTGGTCAATCTGCTATGCATTAGGTATGGCAGTGGGAGGCATAGTCACCTACTATATAGGCTTTGACTTAGCCTTTGCTATCGATGCTTTACTCTATACTATCGCAGTAATACTACTCATCGGACTTCATATTTCCATACAAAAAGTGACACATACGGAATCAAATTTTCAGATGATAAAAGATGGATTTAACTATCTTAAATCACAAAAAAAAATACTTCATCTCATACTCCTTCATGCAGCTATAGGACTTACATCATTTGATGCACTGATTACACTATTGGCTGATTTCACATATAAAGAGATCATTGCAGTGCCACTCGCCATAGGATGGATGAATGCTACTAGAGCCATAGGTCTTATGATAGGGCCTTTTGTCATCAGTAAAATTATTTCTAAACACAATCTACACTACTTTTTTATCTTACAGGGTTTGGCCATTATGTTATGGGCAACCTTAGAATATAACTTTTACTTTGCTCTAGTAGGACTGTTTATCACTGGCTTCTTCATCACTACATTATGGTCATACACCTATTTACTCATTCAAGAAGAGACAGACCCTAAATATATGGGAAGAGTCATATCTTATAACGATATGTTTTTCATGCTTTCCAATGTTGCCACTGCACTCTTCATAGGTTATGCTTCAAAATGGGGTCTCTCACTAGAGAACATCACCTTTACTCTTGGTTTTGGATTTTTTGTGGTTGCGGGGTATTATGTTTGGTTTAAAAGGCACTATATCCATGTCACATAAGGCACGAAATATCTGTTATAGTTGCTACAGACCACAAACATCTTGTATGTGCAACTATATTACACCTATAGAAACCAAAACACATTTTGTAATTCTCATGCATCCAAAAGAATTCAGAAAAACTAAAAATGGTACGGGTCACTTTACAAACTTGTCGTTAAAAAACTGTGTCTTACATGTGGGTATTGATTTTACACACAATAAAAGTATCTCTGCACTTATAAAGAATCCTGACAATAATTGTTATGTAGTGTACCCATCGAATAACAGTATAGATTTAAATAAGATAAATATAGCAAAAAAAAACAAAAACACTGTACTGTTTCTTATAGATGCTACTTGGCCCTGTTCACGAGCAATTCTCAAAGCAAGCCCTATTATAGACTCACTTCCCAAAGTAAGTTTTACACATACTAAAAATTCAAAATTTATTTTTAAAGAACAACCTAAAGAGTATTGCTTAAGTACCATGGAATCTACACTTTGTGTGTTAGAACTCCTCAATATGCATTATATGGAATATATTGAGAAGGAAACGTTAAAACAGTTTTTAACACCGTTTCATAAAATGGTTGAATATCAAGTCTCTTATACATCATAAAGGTTACACCTTGTCTATATATTTTCCTCAATTAAAGTAATAATGTCTTTTATTTCATGCTCTGGTACTTTACCAAATTTCTTATAAATCAACTTTCCTTTTTTATCAAAAACCAAGATATCTGAATTGTCATCTGCTAAACCCCACTCTTTTACCAGGATTTTCTTTTTATCTTTTACATATGTAGTATCAGGGAATTCTTTTTGTTTTTCTTTTAATTTGCTCTCTATCAGCGCATTAGGTAACCATGTAGCAGCAAGATTGACAATAGCTACTGAAGCATATTTTTTTCTATCAAAATGACGTTTTTTTAATGCTGCACTTAATCCATTATTATCATCTTTCTTATCGGGATCAACATAAAATACAACATGCACTTTACCTTTTAGGTCTGAAGAATGCCATGCCGTGCCATCCGTTTTTCCACCCTTATCATCACTTATAATGACTGCATTTGGTACTTTTCCTATTTCTATAGCCATGACCTGTACAACAAAGACTAAAAAACCTAAAATTACTTTTTTCATTGTTCCTCCTTAATTAAAAACGCATCTTGTAGATAGTACCCTAATTTGATGAACTATTTATGAATTTTATGCTACTATTACCAAAAATTTAACCAATGGAGACACCCTATGGATATCACTAAAATCGGTCATGGCGAAAACCCAGATTCAGTCAAAGCAATCATTGAAGTACCACTTAATTCAGCAATTAAATATGAAATAGACAAAGAATCAGGTGCTGTTGAAGTCGACAGAGTGCTCTACTCTTCTATGCATTACCCTGCAAACTATGGTTTTGTTGCCAATACACTGTCAGATGATGGTGATCCTGCGGATATTCTTGTCCTTTGTGATTACCCTCTTCAAGCAGGTTCATTTATAAAATGTAGACTTGTAGGTGTACTTATGACAGAAGATGAATCAGGTGGAGATGAAAAACTGATTGCAGTACCTACTGTAAAAATAGACCCCACGTATGCAAATATTAACGACCTGGGTGATGTACCAGAACATACACTCAACCGTATCAAAAACTTTTTTGAGACCTACAAAATGCTCGAACCCAACAAATGGGTCAAAGTAGCTGGATTTAAAGATAAAAAAGCGGCGACAGAAATCTTAGAAAAAGCCATTAAAAACTATACATAAAAAGTACCAGCAAATGACAATATTTTGTCATTTGTAACTATACCCCTATGTATGATTATTTTAAAACCCTAACTCTCTCTTTCTATTATCCAAATAATTGTTAACACCTTCAACAACCCCTTCAGCTATCTCATCCTGATAGTTTGATGTAAAAAGTCTCTGACGTTCTTTATCATTAGTAATATAACCTACTTCAATGAGTATAGATGGTCGGCTAGCACCTACAAGTATCCAAAACGGTGCAGGTCTGACACCTCCGTCTTTTACATTCTTATACGCACTCTGTAGATTTTTCACAATATTTTTTTGTACATCAATGGCCAATTTATGTGACTGTATAATTTTAGGTCCATTCAGTACTGAATCAATGATAACATCTCGACTCAACTTATCAGTACCTTGAAGTACAGATGCATTTTCTCTTGCAGCGATGGCTTGCGATTTAGCATCTCTTGTTTTTTGTAAAAAGTAGGTCTCTACTCCTTCTACATGATTAAATTGCTTTTTATTGCTTATAGCATTTGCATGTATAGAAATGAATACTTTTGCATCTTTTCTATCTGCAACTCTTGTTCGTTGACCAAGTTTTAAAAACCTGTCACTGTTTCTTGTTAAATAAACTCTGTACCCCTCACTCTTCAGTTCGCTATAAAGCTTTTTACTAATTTGTAAAACTAAATCTTTTTCTAATTTACCTTTTGCTGTAGCTCCTCCATCATGACCACCATGACCAGCATCAATAACAATCAGACTCTCAGACCTATCCATACCAGGGCCAACACATGATGAGAACATCAAGACTAAACTTAATCCAATAATTATTTTTAGTATTTTATTTTTCATTAAAAATCAATTTCTTTTTTTCTATTATCTAAATAGATATCAACACCTTCAGCAATACCCTTTGCAATCAACTTTTGGTAAGCCGGTGAAAAAAGTCTTTTACGCTCTTTGGGATGTGATATATATCCAACTTCAACAAGTATAGAGGGTCTGCTTGCACCTACAAGTACCCAAAAAGGTGCATGTCTTACGCCACCATCTCTTACACCCTTATATTTACTGCGTAAATTTGTAATAATTCTTCTTTGAACATCTATGGCTAATTTATTTGACTGTACGATTTTGGGTCCAGACAATACAGAGTCGATAATCACATTACGACTAAGCTTTGTTGTCCCTTTCAATACTGATTTGTTTTCCCTTGCTGCAATACGCTGAGATTTTGCATCTCTAGTATTTTGGAGAAAAAATGTTTCTACCCCATGAATTTTATGTCTATTTTTTTTAGCCACTGCATTTGCATGAATTGATAAAAATAGCACAGCTTTTTTTCTATCTGCAAATTTAGTCCGTTGCCGTAACTTCAAAAAACGATCTTTTTTCCGTGTCATATACACCGGGTGACCTCTTTGTTTGAGTTCTTTTTCAATTCTTTTGGCTATCTGGAGAACAAGATCTTTTTCCCTTTTCCCTCCACCAATTGCACCAGTATCATGTCCTCCATGTCCTGCATCTATGACGATTAATTCATGTTTTCTTACATTGCTCATTGTAGGAATTTTTTTAACTTTCTTTTTCTTTACTTTTACTTTAGTCTGTTTCTTATATTCTTTAGGTTTTTTATATCGCTTTGCTGGTAAAACACTCGAACTTTTAGGTAAAGGTATATGGTAATACGTTCTTGAAAAAAATGGCTGATATGATGTACAACTATAAGGTCTATCACTTTGAATGACGAGACGCACTGTATTTGGTTTGTATTGCGCAATCCGTATAGACTTATCAAGATGTTTAGCAATATTCCGACGAGACAAACGTGTATTTTCAAGATCAAATACTAATCTATAAGGCTTGGTTAATGCAAATTTTTTTATCTTATTTTTGTCACATGTATCTGAGAAATGTAGCCGTAATTCACCTTTGATTATATCTACTTTCTCTAGTCTATTAACAGAAGAGAATAATAGTGTGCTGGTAAGGAGAAAAAAGAGAAAAAACTTAAGAGGTTTCACTCTAGCTATCTTCACCATTCATTAATTTATGCATGAGTTCTTTTACCGTAATGATCTCTTGAAGTTTATATCCATTTGCTCCAGTAAAAAAGAGTCCTGTCTCAGCAATACCATCATACGCATCAGAAAGTCTATCTGCAATACAGTACCCCACAATTCTTGCTTCTTCTCCACGGTTACATGGGGCAACACAGTTAGAAATACAAGCAACTTTTGGTGCTGTACCTTTTTCTATGTCTTCATGCAATTGTGTTTTTACACCACGTGCAGGATACCCTACAGGTGATTTAAAAAGTTTTATATCATCCGCCTCTGCACCAATAATAATATCCTTCATCACTTGGGAAGCATCACATTCTACGGTACCTATGAAACGTGTACCCATTTGCACCGCATCTGCTCCAATTTCCATCATTTTAATAATATCATCATGATCCCATACACCACCCGCCGCAATGATAGGCATTGAACCCCAATTTTTTGCTTCTTCTACTACAGGACCTAATATATTTTCAAGCTGGTTTTCTTCCATAAAACATTCATCATATTTAAACCCTTGGTGACCCCCACTCAAAGGACCTTCTACAATCACTGCATCAGGAAGCCTACCATGCGTTTTTTTCCAACGACGACATAATATACGTAATGCCTTAGCCGTCGATACAATAGGTACCAATGCCACATCTGGGTAGTTTTTAGCAGCTTCTGGCATAGTAAGAGGTAGCCCCGCTCCAGTGATAATAATATTGGCACCTGCTTTACAAGCATCCTCGACCACACGATTATATTCACTTTGTGCATAAAGGACATTGGCCGCAAGCGGAGCATCTCCACAAATCTCTCTTGCATTATCAAATATTTTTTGTAAAGCTGGATAAGAATAGAAGTTAAGTGCATCAAGAGGTCTTTGATCTTTACCTACAGTTTTTTCTACATAAGCACGTTTTTTATATACACCAGTCCCAACAGCAGAGATAACACCAAGCCCACCTTCTTTTGAAACAGTACCTGCCAATTGATCCCAAGAAATACCTACACCCATCCCACCTTGAATAATAGGTTTTTCAATCGTATATTTTCCAATTTTAAAAGATTTAAATTCCATTATATTACCTTCACTTTTGCAAATCGTCTTTTACCGACTTGCAAGATATACTCACCAATATCAAGATTAAGCTTATCATCACTTATTTTCTTCTGGTCAATACTCACTGCATTTTGTTTGATATCTCTTCTGCTTTGCGAAGTAGAAGGCTCCAAACCTGCATCAACGAGGGCTTGACATATCCAAATACCCTCTATCATCTCAAACTCTTGTATATCTGTCGGCATATTATTTGCTTTAAATACTGAGTTAAACTCTTCTTTAGCAAGTGTAGCTAACTCTTCATTATAAAACCTTGTAGTTATCTCCAAGGCTAGATTTTCTTTAGCAGTTTTAGGGTGAACGGTGCGAGTTGACACATCAGATTTCAATTGTTCAATATCTGATAAAGACTTCTCACTCAATAGCTCATAATAGCGCCACATCAAATCATCAGAAATTGACAATACTTTTCCATAAATATTTTTAGGCTCTTCTGTCACCCCAATGTAATTACCCAAAGACTTAGACATCTTTTGAATCCCATCCAATCCTTCTAATATAGGCATCATCAATACAGCCTGTTGTTTTTTGATATCATATGCTTTTTGAAGCTGCCTTCCCATAAGTAAATTAAACTTTTGATCCGTTCCCCCTATCTCTATGTCACTTTTGAGATATACAGAATCATACCCTTGTAACAACGGATACATAAATTCACTCACTGCAATAGGGGTATTAGAAGCATAACGTTTAGAAAAATCATCACGTTCTAGCATTCTTGCCACAGTTAAATTAGATGCAAGCTGTAACATTCCAGCAGCTCCAAGTTTTTCTAACCAATCATTATTATAGACAATCTCTGTTTTCTTTTCATCTAAAATTTTAAATGCTTGTTCTGTATAACTAGCAATATTATGTACTATTTCTTCTTTGGTCAAAACTTTTCTTGTCGCACTTTTACCTGTAGGGTCACCAATCATCGCAGTAAAATCACCAATAAGAAACTGAACACGTCCACCAAACTTCTGAAATGTAGCTAATTTTTGAAGCAAAACAGTATGTCCCAGGTGTAGATCAGGTGCAGTAGGATCAAAACCTGCCTTCACAGTATAAGTTGTACCATCATCATAATACTTTGAAACTAGTTTTTCGATACGTTCCATATCTATGATTTCTGCTGTCCCTCTACCAATCTCTTCTAATGCTTCTTTTATCATGTCTTTTTATCCTAAATTTATTTGTTATATGCGTCATCTAAACTAATAATTTCTATAAGTTTAAATCTTTGTGAAATTTTTGCAGCAAGTGTACTCTTTTTACTTTCATTACTTTCTACTTCTATTTGACAATATTCTGCTCTGTCTGAACTTTGGATACCAAGTTCAATGCTTATCACATTGAGATTAAGTTCGGTTAAGGAAGAGAGTAAATCAGCAAGTATTCCTTTTTGATTTTGCAAACTGATGATAAGCCTGTAACGCGAAAGTTTTTCATCGCTCCAATCTACAAACAACATAGGTTCACCTGCGACAATATTACCATAAGCCTTTTTACATAATTTATGATGCACAATCGCCTTACTGTCTTTATAAAATGCAACGATTTGATCACCAACTTTAGGATGACAACAGTAGTCAAACTCTATACCGTCTATATTTTTATTGGTAAAAAAATAAAAATGTTCAATCTCTTTACGTTTTGGCTTTTTATAACCTTTTTTCAATACTTCCCAAAAACGTAACTCTTTTGTACCTAAATAATCAGCAACTTTATGAATAGCTTCTTTATGGTAGTCAAGTTGTATAGGTAGCCTATGAATACTCTCTTTCAATTCTACCTTATCTACAAGCTCTTTCATGGACTCACTTTTCTGCTCAAAAAGTGTTCCCAGAATGTTATAGGCACTTAGCATATCTGACTCTTTAAGTCTTGCCCTACATGCAGAACGAATACCATCTTTGGCTTTAGATGTTTTTACTGCATCTAACCAAGAGCAATGTAAATGAGGTTCATCATCTTTTAAAATTTTTACAATATCCCCATTTTTTAGCACAGTTAAAAGAGGTGCTTTATGTTTGTTAATCAATGCTTGTGTAGCATTTTTTCCAACCTCTGAGTGAATAGCATATGCAAAATCTAAGGCAACAGAACCCTTAGGCAAAGTAAAATAATCCCCTTTTGGAGAAAACACAGTAATATCTTCAGAAAACAAATCACTTTTTGCAAGCTCATAAAACTCTTCTATGGATTCATTTTGGTAATGTAAACTTTCCACCCATTCCAAATTTACAGAGTCATTACCATCTTTATATTTCCAATGGGCGGCAACCCCATACTCTGCCAATCTATGCATTTCATGTGTACGTATCTGTGCTTCAAGTATCCCTTCTTTGTTAAATAATGTGGTATGAATCGTTTTGTATCCATTTTCTTTGGGTACTGCAATATAGTCTTTAAAACGCGAAATCAACGGCGTAAAATTCAAATGCATCAAACCTAGTACTTTATAGCATTCAATAGGTTTTTCTACTATGATACGTACGGCTAACAGATCTAAAACCTCTTCTATACTCACACCTTTTCTGTGCATTTTCATATAAATAGAATAATAATGTTTTACTCTTCCAAAAACCTCAAAACTGTTCTCTTCAAAACCGTCTTTATGCATCATATCTTTCACATTGCGAATAAAGGCATTGAGTTTAAATTGTAAATTTTGGGCATTAGACTGTATAAAATCATCTATTTGTTTATAATCTTTAGGGTAAATATAGTAAAAACTTAAATCTTCCAAACGGTTCTTTAATTGTGATATTCCTAATCTATGTGCAATAGGTGCATACACTACCAAGGTCTCTTCTGCTATTCGTTTTTGTTTTTCAACACTTAATGCATCTAGTGTCAACATATTATGTAGTCTGTCACAAAGTTTAATGACTAAAACACGTATATCCTTAATAGAAGCTATCAGCATTTTACGAAAAGTAAGTGCGGAGTTAATGAGTCTTTCATTCGAATCAGAAGAGATTAACTCTTCATCCCTTATCTCTACAATTTTAGTAAGCCCCTCAACCATATGTGCAACATCATCACCGAATTTTTTTTCTAACTCTTTTATCCCATAAGTAGTGTCTTCAACCACATCATGTAAGAGTGCAGCTTGTACCATCGTTTCATCATTAGAAAAAGCCGCTGTAATTGCAGCAACTAAAATAGGATGCACAATATACGGCTCACCACTTTTTCGTTGTTGCCCTTGATGTGCCTGGAGTGAAAGTTCCAGCGCCTGTATGGTTTCAGGAAGAGGGTTTGGGATTTGTTCCCAAAGAAGCGCTTTGGCTTCTTCTGTTGTATGTATGTTCTGAGCTTTATCTAAAAAAGCATCCAAAAGGATTTACCCTTCTAGACTTACTATAATTTTACCTTCAGCAATCTCACGAAGTGCAATATCGGCATATTTCATAGAACCAGTATCTATATCCAACACTGATGCTGCACCATTTGCGATAGCTTCTGCTCTCTTACCCACTGCATTTGCAAGTAAATATTTATCAAAATTTAAATTCTCTAAGGCTTTTGCCGTAAGTTCTTCTGTTCTCATATTTTTCCTTTATTACATATTATTATCATATATGTAGTTTATAAACTACTGTGTATTTCTGTTGTAAATCTCTATACTTTCTATTTTACAATAGAACATAATGACATATCACCTTTGATGATTGCCAATAAGTTACCTTTTTCAAACATATTGCACACTGCAATTGGTAAATCATTTTCTTTTGCCAAGGCAATAGAAGTATCATCCATTACTTTAATGTGGTCTGTAAGTGCCTGATCATATGAAAGCGTCTCAAGTTTTACTGCATCATCAAATTTATTTGGATCTTTATCATATACACCATCTACTTTCGTTGCTTTTATAAGTAGTTCAGCTTCTATCTCAGAAGCTCTCAGGGTCGCAGCTGTATCTGTTGTAAAATATGGATTACCCGTACCTCCTGCAAAGACAACTACACGTCCTTTTTCCAAGTGACGTCTAGCACGACGAACGATAAAAGCTTCGCCTATCTCTTGCATATCTATGGCAGATTGAAGTCTTGCCGCAAGGCCTGCATGTTCCAAGGCTTCTTGGATAGCTACACCATTGATAACTGTTGCTAACATACCCATATAATCACCTGCTGTACGCGTAATGATACCATCAGCTGCAGCAGTTACACCACGAATGATATTACCCCCACCTACAACTATCGCTACTTCTACACCAGCATTCACAAGCTCTTTTATCTCACCTGCAATAAAATTAAGAATCTGAGTATCTATACCATACCCTTCTTCACCCGCCAATGCTTCACCAGAAAATTTTACCAATACTCTTTTAATCACAAACAGCCTTTATATAGTTTCGCGATTATATCTAAATGTTTGTTATGCAGCGATTAATCTACAAGTTTATCTAAATCCGTATCAATCTTAGAGGATTAATATGTTTAGAGTTTTTGGTTGCCTGAAACATTAGTTTTCTTGCCACTTTTCCTACAACATACCCTTTTTTAATCTTGCTTCCTACACGTATGGTTGGTGCTATTTTAGAAAGTCCTGCATACACTGTGTGCATTTTACCACTATGTGCGATCACAACAACTTTACCTAACATACTGCTTTTGCCAGCAAACACCACTTTTCCATTCAAAATATTTTGTACTTTTGCATTAGATCTTGGTGCTTTAAGTGTTATAGATTCATTAAAAATTTTTATTTTATAAATAGGATCAATATAGGTACCAAACTTCTTAATAAGTTTGGCTCCAGGAAGTGGTGAAATGGTTTTCCCACCCCTATATGCATAGGTATTTGATTTTTTATAGGAGGAGTGTACTTTTCTTACCTTTTCACTTGGTTTATACACTTTTGATTGTGCTATTTTTGCTGCTTTTACTGCTTTTTTTGCTGCAAGTCTTGCTGCTTTTTTTGCCTCTTTAGTTTTCGCCAACTTAATTGCTGCTTTTGCTTTTCTAGCTTTTTCTTTAGCCAATGCTTTGGCCTTGCGAATCTTTCGGAGACGTTCTTTTTCCAAACGTATTGCCTCTCTTTTTGCAGCTGCTCTTCTACGTGCTTCTTCTACTTCTTGTTTTTGTAATATATTTAACTTAGCCAAAGTACTTCGTAAAGAACTTTGTCTGTCCACAAGGCTTTGTAATTTACTTTGATACTTTTCTTCATCTTCACTAAGTTTTGTGATAAGTTTTTCTTTTTGTGCTTTTTGTTCACTGTATGTTTTTCGTTTTTTTATGATTCTTGTAATTGCTTTTTTTGTTTGATCCCGCTTGTAAAGTTTATTTTTTTGATTTTTCTTTAATGCGCCTATCTCTTGTTTCAATGCTTCAAGTTCTTTTGCATTATGTTTTTTATATTCTTTATATACTTCATAAGATATGATTGATTTTTGGGTCGGTCTGTCAAATTGTTGCATTGCAAAAATCACAGAAAACTGTTCTGAAAGTAATTCTATAAATGCCTTTTGTTTTTCTTCTATCAATTTACTGGTTTGTGCCAACGTTTTTTCTGAAGTGGCCAGTTCTAACTTGAGTACTTCATACTCTTTTTGGGTTTTTTCTTTATTAAGACTCAACTTTTCTAAGATATGGTCAAGATAATTGATATCTTTTTCTGCTTTAGCTATATCAGCAGCAATTTTTCCAAGTTTCCGACTTGCACTCTTTTTAGCAGCTGCTGTTTGGGAGAGGGTTTTCTTAGAATGTTGTATTTGTGAGGATGTAGATGCCCCTACAACTAAAGAAAGTGCTACAAAACACCACAAGACAAAGGATTTCACTCCTCAACTCCCTTGGTTGTAAAGACTACCGAATACACAGCAATGATAACAATAAGAAGCGCTGTACCCAACAGTATACCAATGTCAGTCATTTTAAACAATTCTTCTTTGTTTTGCATCATCATGTCTATACCTGAATTGTCAGCCCACTTAAACTTAAGATATAAAAAAAATAAACTCGTGAATATCGTAGCCAAAATTGCATCAACAATTGCCACTTTAAAAAGTACACCAGAACGTAACATCAGTGGAGCACCAAAGATTTCCATCACTTGCATACGCTGCTTATGCGCATACTTCCAAATTTCCATTTGCTTGATAATAAGAAAAAGACTTACTACTGCCATAAATACAATAAAGATTTTTAAAGAAAATTTGATAAAAGAGAAGAGTCTATAACTAGAGCTATATGAACTACCAAATGTTTCTACATTTTTGATGTTTTTATCTTTCTCAAGATCTCTTTTAATTTGCTTCAGCTTTGAAGTACCCAAATATTCACTTAAATGTACAGAATAAAAATGAGGTAAGGCATTAAGTATTTTTTTCTCATTACTTTTACTTACCCCTTTTGCAATTTCGGAGACGATGTTTTCACGTTTTATCTTCTCACTATTACTGATATGGCTATTTAACTTTTGTAACTGATACAATGAGAAAGGTTTTTTCGTAATCACAAGCATCGAATAACCCTCTTTCAAACCTCTTTCATAGCTGTCAGTTGTACGATCAAATACCAAATAAAACTCTACCCCAAGCAAAATAGCCATCAAGGGGAGTATAAACATGAGGTGATTTTTAATGAACTTCATAGACACCCTTGTTTTCTATAATAAAATGTCGATACGGTAATGAAAAAATAGATGGTATTTTATGTGTCACAACCAACACGGTAGTCTCAAGCTGCTGGCAAGCATTTTCCATAAGATCCCAAATGACGTTGGAAGAGTAGTCATCCAAGTTACCCGTAGGCTCATCAGCAAGTATCACCACTGGATTTTTAGCCAATGCTCTTGCTACTCCCACACGCTGCTGTTCACCACCTGAGAGTTCCAAAGGATACTTGTCTGCATGTTCTGAAAGTTTTACATGCTTAAGAAGTCTTTGTGCCTGTGTATTTTGTACCTCAACCGAATATCCGGCTATCATCAAAGGCAACACTACATTTTTGGCGACAGTCCATTCATTCACAAGTTTGTAATCTTGAAAAATAATTCCCATATGTGTACGCAAGTCCTGCAATTTACTTTGACGTGCTACAGCCAAATCAAGTCCACCCACAACAAGATTTCCAGAGCTGGCTTTTATCTGTCCATAGAGTGATTTTAGCAGTGTAGATTTACCTGAACCACTCGGACCTGTAATAAATACAAATTCACCCTTTTTGATACTAAAAGTAGCATCTTTAATGACCTCTTTAGCACCATCATCATATGCAAGAGTGAGATGAGAAGCGCTAATAACATTAGACATTGAGTAACTCCATGATTTTCTGATGTGCTTGAAAATTAACCATTGTCTTTACTGGTGAAGAGACAAAGTATCTACAAGCTTTATTATCTAAAATAATATATTTATGTTCTGGTCTGTCAAAACTACCAAAAGCACACTTAATTAAAAGTCTTTCATCTTCGGTTTTATACAAACGTTCGAAGTGGACAAAATAGCCATCAAAGATGATTGCTTTTTTAGGCAAATCATCTTCCAATCCTTTTCTATATTTTACAATATTAAAATTAAAGTCAAGCACTGTTTTTTTATCTTCTGAATGCTCTTTACATTTTACATACACATCATAAATATCTTTCTCTTGTCGCTTCCATCTGGCTTCATATTTACTAGTAACCTCTAGTGCTTCATTTTTACGTACTTCCACTTCCACTTTTGGTACTGCAAAAAACGTTTCCAATGCATACCAAAAGTATTTATTGCTGTCTGTACGAAGTTCTAAGCGCCCACCTTGTCTTAACGCTCTTATGGATTCGTTTAAAAAAGAAGGACTGATGACCCTTCTATGTGGTTTTTTGTCCCAAGGAACAGGAAAATGAACAAATATCTGTTCACAACTATTTGAAGGCATCATTTCCAAAAAAAGTCTTGCATCATAATTCACCACCCAAATATTATCCAGCTCTTGTAACTCTATCTGCTTAAGTACTTGCTGTGCAGAAGGGGTATGTATCTCCAAACCTATAAACAGTGTATCTGGATTTTTTTGTGCCTGATAGAGTAAATGTCTACCTGAACCAAAACCTACTTCCACAGATATTTTTTCTTTGGGATAGCTAATGTTTTCAAAATCTTCTATCTTTTTAAAGTACTTAGAAGAAAGCGCTGGTTTCATCGTTGATATAGCAATATTAGAACTTAAAATTTCCAACTCTAACTCTGAAGAAACTGTGGCCAATGCTTCTTTGAGGAGATTAACTTTGAGTGGTCTGGTAACCTTATCATATTTTAGCAACATAGCTGTATCATCTTGTTTTAACTGGAGCAAGAACTCTTCTCCTCCATGTTCTACACCTATGATTTCATCATCACTTGTAAGTGATTTTGCTTGAAGTGTCATGATCTTACTTTGAGATAGACATTTCCCTATCACTGTACTGTCAAAAGGTTTTACTTTTAAATGTGGCATAGGTACTTCTTATAATGACAATGATGTAACTTGACTTGGTTTTGTCAATATATCATCATAACTTTTCGCAACTATACGGTATCTGTATGTATTCCCTCTACGTACAAATGTATCGATATATTCAACCATCAATCGCCCCTCTACCTGCGAAACAAATTTCCACTTCCCACCGTTTACCGAACGCTCTATAATATAACGATTAATGCTTTGATTGCTGTGTGGACTCCAGAGTATTTTTACAATACCTGGAGCAACATTATATGCCTCTACAAAAGATACTCCCTTAAGTGCTTCTTTTGTTTTTACTTTAAGTATCGTACCATGTTTAGATTCTTTACCTAAAGAGAATGTTGTAAACGTATAGATATAAGATGTATTTGGTTTTACATGCGTATCAACGAAATGTGTACCATAACGATTACCTACTGATCCTATCTGTTTAAAACTTTGTTTCCCTTTTGAAGGAATGCCTCTATAAATATTCACCCCATGTATCCGTCTGTCTTCTATTTTCTTCCACTCAAACCCTACTGAACTTTGTGTTGAAAGAAATCGTACTTCTTTGATGGTCTTAAGCGTAGGGTCTGTATCATAAATCATCAAACCCTTGATACCCCCACAGCTATTCAGTATGAGGAAAGAGAGTGTCCATAGTAAGAGGGTTGATTTTTTCATCGATGTTGCCTTGGTCAAAGTATTTAGAAATATATGCCTTCATATCATCAAAAAGTGGGGCTGTAAACTCCATTTTGTCACCCGTGACAGGATGGGTTAAATAAAGTA
>JALSHU010000035.1 GCA_026982075.1 Sulfurovum sp.
CCACAAATAATGAGATAAAATTAAATAATGAGCAAACAGTTTTGATAGAAGATAAAAAATATGTTGTACCTTATGGAGCGACATATACCAAGACTCCCGTAACAAATAAAGCCATAGACTTTTATAAAAAAATTGGTGTAAAAGAGTGTCACTACGGTGATATTACCTGGGAAGATAAAGTAACAGCTGAAGCGATTAATAAAATAATGAGACATGGTACAAAAGAAGAAGGCATTGCACTCTATACTCAGGCTGCAAAAGAAGGTAAAGTAGGTTGTGCAAGCCCTCAAAACTAAAATGATACAGGCTTAATCTTTGTCTGGGTGTAAGTCTTGAGCATATTCACACCCTCGAGTGTTTCCCAAATCACAAGATTTCTGATAGAGGTTTTTGGCTTTGGTTAAGTTTTGTTCTAGTTCATTCCCCTCTTCATATATTCTAGCAAGCAAGAGACATCCAATAGCACTATATCCATCACAGGCTTTAGTAAATAAGCCAATGGCTTCTGTAACATCCTTAGGTACACTTTCTCCTTGATGATACATCAAGCCAAGATTCGCACATGCCCCAGCATATCCTTTTTTACAACTTTTGGTAAATAACTTTTTTGCTTTGTTGAAGTTTTGGGGTAGTGCTTGACCTAGATAATGCATTAATCCAAGGTTTGAACACCCAAAGACATCACCACTGTCACATCCCTTGGTATAATATGTGATAGCTTTTTGGTAATTTTGTGTTACCCCAGCACCATATTGGTAGAGTAATCCTAGATTAGAACACCCAAAAGAAGATCCACCTTCACATCCTTTTTGGTAAAGTCTAAATGCCTTGTTTATATTTTGGTCTACACCTTTGCTGTACTGATACATGTATCCTAATCCAGCACATCCTCCTGCATTGTCCCCATCACATGCTTTGGTATAAAAGTGTATGGAGGTGTCATAATCTTGATTGACAGTGATTCCGTGTTTATAGAGATATCCCAAGAGGGTACATCTTGTAACATCACCACTGTCACACGCTTCTTTTGCATTAGTATATTCTTTTGCGAGTATAACAGTGCTACATATGAGTAACATGAGTAATATTATATGTATCCTCACGTTAATACTTTAAACTTTCTTCGGTAAATTTAACTTTTGGACTTTTACCTAAGATATTTTTTAAAATATGATTCATCGTGACATAGTCATTGTCAAACCCACCATGTGACGTAGCTCTGGTTTTTGTGCCAGAGAGACCATTTGAATAGTAAATAACAGGTTTATTATCAGCTGTAACAATCTCTTTAGAAAATTTCTCCATACCTAAAAGCGCTGCACTTTTGACTTTAGGGCGCTCTTTCGCTTCAAAGGCATTTGAAACAAGATAGAGTAAAGATTTCCTATAGACTGATCCCACATTGTCATCTTGTTCAAGTTTATCTTTGAGGTTATAAATAAACATCTTATTGATTTTAAGATTTTTTTTATTTTGTAAAATAGGTAAATAACTTTTATTATACAAATCTAGCTTACAAGCAGGAGCGAGTAGGGACACACTTTCTATAGATATCTTATGGCTACTAAATGATCTAAGCATATGTGCGAATAAAATGGCTCCTGTACTATGTCCAACAATATGTATCTTTTTTTGTTTATTTTTAGGTAGTTTGGAAAGTGCATTTAAAAATAGTAAAACGGTTTCTGTACCCGCACCTGATTTGGCAAAGGCAACTTTGGCATCTTTTTTCATTTCATCCCATATAAGCGTACCTGGACGAGAAAGTAAATGCTCCAATACTCTGTCAGTCCAGTCTGTAAAGCCTCCTGCAATCTCATCTGAAATCTTACCCTTGTTGAAAATAAGGTCTTTTAATTCTTCAATGATACCCGTATCATACATAAAATGGTAAGAATAAATACGATTATCCGCAAATGTTTTTAACATTGCATTGATACGTCGTGCAGAATCTTTAGGAGAGTTCAATCCTCCATGTGCATAGAATACAATGTGATCATGTTTATCACTTTTTGCTAAATAGTCCACAGTAATTTGGACATCATTTGCATCACTCCAGTATCTTCCTGGATGGGAAAATCTACCATCATCAATGTGTACAAAATGTCCAGCGATATCGCCTCTATTGATAATATGTTTTGATACTTTTTTTGTTTTTTTGTTTTTCACCAATTTAGAGGAGAGAGGCATTTTCCCAAAGATTTGCGGGGTAGACAAAGAGAGTCTAAATACCCATGCATCCATAACATTGTCTATCCAGTCTTCATAGAGCCATAAAGCAAGTCCATTACGTCCCCATTTTGTGCCCCATGAATTTTGAATCCAAAAACCTCTATCATTGTAGCCTACAATGGCAAAAGCATGCCCTCCTGTTTTTTCTAAATCACTGTCATAATCAATAATCCCATCAACAGGACTGTCCCAATTTTTATGTACTTTAGCAGAGACGACGATGACACCTATTTCACCTATGGCAGCATGGAAGTCTGATAAGGTAGGTCGAATTCTATAATAGGCTCCTATAGTATTTGCTCGGGCTTCTTTTGCTTTTTTAACAGTCAATTTCCCTTTTTTCTTGGCGGTGATATAGTATGGCCATGTCTCTTCTGTACATACACCAGAATTTTTCCATCCATGGATAGCACCTCTAAGAGAGGATCCTTCATAATTCTCTTTGGGCCATTCGTCATTATATTTTGCCATTTCATAGAGCATTCTGGCACTGGCTTTGTATTTGGGGTTACCTGAAGACCTTTTGATATAATCAATAGCTGCAGCCAATGCAAAACCTGTACAAGCACCTTCACTCCCTTGATTACGAATTTTAAGAATAGCGGGAGGATCAATATAAGGTTTTAATTGTGTAAGATTAGGGTGATATATCCAGTCACGATTGTCAGGAAAGTCTGCTTCAACATTCTTGATATAGCTTTGTGTACTCATGTGTAGTTCCTTGAGTATAATTGTATATACCAAACCATTTAAGTTATTTATGGAATCCACGTGTTTCTTTTATTTTAGCACTTTACTAAAAGAATATCAAATGGTATATTGCTAAAGCATAGGCTAAGTATTTTGATTGTGTAAAGGGGGCTACTATCCTGATAAAGGAGTAGTAAATCTAATTGATGGTTTGTTGAGAGACTTAAGCACTACTTTGAAGAAAAAAGCTTTCTTGCCATGAAGAAGCCTACTTTTAAAAGACCACTTCCATCTAAAAAAGTTTCCATATATTCATCAAAGTTTACACCTCTGAATTTTAGATATTCATCCATATATTTTTGGGAGGCTTCTATGCCACCTTTTCTTTCTTCTTCAAGTAACTCTGCATACCAAGTAGTCATATAGTGTTTCGCTCGTGTAGACATAGCTCCTTTATATGAAAAGTATTTACATTTACCACTTTTTTCCCTTGCCAAAAGGTAGGTTTTGTTTGCCATCCAGTAGTACTCACCGTTTTTTGCATGGTTTTTGATGTAACCTACAAATTTTTCATTATTTTCTAACTTTTCCCACATAATTTTAAAAATAATTTTTGGCATATCAGGATGCCTTACGATATTGTGGTTCTTCCCCATTAACTCTTCTTTGGTATATCCAGATATTTCCTCAAAGTCTTTACTTACGGAAATAATGATACCCTTTTCATCTGTCGTAGTCGAGTAACTGGCATTATCATGAACATTTAATTCTTTGTCTAACATTTGAACCTCTTACAAAAGTATTTCCCCAAATACATAATAGCATATGCCATTCTCTTTTGTATATTATAGCATGAAATTTATTATATTATTTGTTAAAAATTTGATAGAAAGTTTTGGTGGAGGTGAGGGGAATTGAACCCCTGTCCTAAAGTAGCTAGAACTATGACTCTACATGCTTAGTCAGTGTTGTTAATTTTAATCTAGTTTTGTACTACACTCAAAACTTTGCTAGACGAGCTAAGGTTCTCACCTTGTGGCATAGCTTCCACAGGGCATAGTCATCAGATGTGATACCCAAAAGTCCGATTAAGATGACACTCCTCGGCAGGGCAGTCCTCCGCGTGAGCGGGGTTAATGACTTACGCTACTGCGTAAGCTGGACGGTAATCTGTGTTGTTTGCGGTTAAATGCGTTTGAGCCGCGTAACGGAATTGCTCAGTCCGACATGCACATAGCCCCGACTACTCCAGTCGAAACCAAGTCACCCCCATAAATGGAAAGTGGTGGATTTTAACACTTTTGGGTTATTTTGTCAATAGCGTTATATATTAAGGTATATAATGATAATATTTTCGTTATATAGTTTAGTATATAAGGATTTTTATGAAGCTAACCTCTGCCTTGACTTTGGAAATGTTAGGTAAACCTTTTTTGCTAGAAAAGCGTATTGTAT
>JALSHU010000036.1 GCA_026982075.1 Sulfurovum sp.
ATGTCACGAGAAGTATCTCAAATAGTTGTCTCTTTGGACATTGATATGTTTATGATAGAAGAGGCGAAAGAGGGGACGCTTTTTGTGGTGCATCATCCGCTTATATTTGACAAACTTGCACAGCTTGACTTGGCTAAATACCCTGCAAATTTACTAGAAAAAATGATACAGAAAAATCACTCCTGTATAGCACTTCATACCAACTTTGACCAGACACATCTAAATAAATACGTGTTTGAAAAGGTACTAGGCTTTAAAATGGAAAGTCAAAAATCATTTTTATGTACGACTAAGGAAGAGTGGAATTACAAAGCACTTTTGAAACACATTAAAGAGAAGTTAGACTTACCTACACTAAGAGTTGTAGGTAAAAAAGAAAACATAAAAAGCATTGCACTTTGTACAGGAGCAGGGGCTTCACTTATAGATGAGGTGGAGGCTGATTGTTTTTTAACAGGTGACATCAAATACCATGATGCAATGAAGGCAATGAGTGAAGATTTGATGATGGTAGACATAGGACATTATGAATCTGAGAAGTTTTTTGCAGAGATTATGATGGATGAATTGAAAGTTTTACCTATTTTAGCTATAATTGCGAATTCTAAAAACCCATTTTATACTGAAGCGTATTAAAATAGGTTCTTATACTCTGTAAAAAGTTACAGAAATACCCTTAAACTCCAAAAGGACAGAGATTGAACAAACACTTAAATGAGCTTATAGAGCTTTCTGACAATGACAAAGCGATTGACTCTTACAGACCACAATTAGAGGCTGCAGATAAAAAAATAGCAAAGATTCAAAAGAAAATGGATGCCGCACAGGCTGAGTTGGATACATTAAATACAGATATCGCAGACAATGATGTAAAAGTAAAAGTATTTGAAGAGCAACTTACAATGCTGCATGAGCAACTGGCACTCAATACAAAAAAAGCAAAAGAAATAACTACAGAAAAAGAGATGAAAGCACTCTCTTTGGAAGAAGATATTGCCAAAGAGAAGATGACTTTTGCCAATGAAGAGATTGAAAGACTTCAAGGTATCAATGAAACAAAAAAAGCATTGCTGGAAGAAGTCAGTCAGAAAGTAACGACATTAACTGTTGAGTTTGAAGCAGTAAATAAAGAAGTATCTACAGAAAAAGCTGAAATAGAGAAAAGTAAAGGAACACTTTTCGCAAAAAGAGAAGAGTTAAGTAGAAACATTGAGCAAAAAGTACTTGCATTTTATGAAAAGATTCGTATTTGGGCTGGAAATACAGCTGTAGTTCCTGTAAAAAAACAAGCATGTTATGGTTGTTATATGAAATTGAATGATAAAACATATTCAGAGGTTATCAAAGCTGCAGAGATTTGTAACTGTCCTCACTGTGGGCGCATTTTATATATAGAACCTATAACAGAAGAAGTATAAGTGTAAGTTCTATGGAGAAATTTTTCTTTTTTCTCTATAGTCTTCTATCTCTTCTACTCTACATTATAGCGCTTCCTTTTTTAATACTCTTTTCCTTTAAAAAAAAATATAAAGCCTCAATTCCTGCAAGGTTTTTCTTATGGGATAATGCAGCATTAAAACCTCATGGTGTATGGTTTCACTCTTGTAGTTTTGGTGAAGCTAAGGCAATTAAACCACTGGTAGAGAAGTTACCAAATGACATATTACGGATGAGTACGACAACATCTACAGGATTTGAAGCCATCTCTGAGTATAGTCAAGAAAGTAAATATTTACCATTTGAGCCGTTATTGTTTTTCTGGATGAAACCACAAAAAGTTTTGCTGGTAATGGAAGCAGAATTTTGGTATTTACTCTTCGTTTTGGCAAAAAGAAGAGGTACAAAAACCATGCTTATCAATGCACGTATGTCTGACCGTTCTTATCCAAAATATCAGCGTTTTGCATGGTTGTATAAACAGATATTTAAACATATTGACGAAGTATATGCACAGACTGAGTTGGATAAGGAACGTTTGGAGTTCTTAGGAGCAAGGAATGTGTTGGTAACAGGGAATATCAAACTCTCAAAATTGCCAAATGTTTCTCAAGTAATAGAAAAACCTTCTGAACTACTCATTTGTGCAGCAAGTACACATAAGGGTGAAGAAGAGTTGATACTCAATGCCTATGCAGACTTTAAAAAAGAGCAACCAGAGGCAAAACTTGTCTTAGCTCCTAGACATCCTGAGCGTTTTGACACAGTAGCAGGGATGATAAAAGCATTTGCAAAATTAGAAGCACTGCATTGGCAGCGTTATTCTGAAAATAGAAATTTTGAGAATGACATTGTGTTGGTAGATACTTTAGGTGAACTGGTGAATATCTATGCTATCTCAGACATTGTTATTTTAGGTGGTGCATTTGAACCCATAGGTGGGCATAATGCTGCTGAAGCTGCCCAGTTTGGATGCAAGATAATTTCTGGAAAACATTATTTTAACCAAAAAGATATTTTTGAAGCTATAGAAGGTATAGCCATAGTGGAAGCGTCAAACCTTTCACGAAAGTTGAGTCAATATGGTCTTTTGAAGCCTACATATATTAAAACCAAGAGTGATATATCTCCCATTATTGAGAGTATAAAAAGTGTTTTATAAAATCATCGAAAATAGTGTGTTTTTGCGTATAAAAGCACAACCAAATGCAAGTATAAGTGAGTTTTGTGACATTTATGGTGAAAATGCGTTAAAGATTCGTATTAAAGCACCAGCAGTAGAAGGTGCAGCAAATATAGAGTTAGTAAAATTTCTTTCAAAAAGTTTTAAAATTTCAAAATCTGATATAATTTTTAAAACAGGGAAAAACAGCAAAATAAAGATAGTGGAATTCCCACTTAATGATAAATTTAAACAATGGATAGAAGAACATGGCAACAGATAAAGCATACAAAGTATTAGCACTTCAACAAGGTATCTCCAACAAAAAAGCAAAAGAACTTATAGACAGAGGGCTTGTATTTGTAGAAGATAAAAAAGTAAAAATTGCACGTGCAGATATACACACAGAAACTTTTTTTCGTATAGAGTATCCAGCAGACATAGAGATATTGTATCAAGATGATGACATCATTGCCATCAATAAACCTGCACAGGTAGACTCTTATGAAATTCAAGATGCCATGGAGGGTGCAGAACTCCTGCATAGACTTGACCGTGATACATCTGGTGTGCTCCTTTTAGGTAAAAACAGAGCTTTTATAGACCAAGCGATAAAAGAGTTTAAAGCACGACGTGTAGAGAAACACTATGTTGCTTGGATAGAAGGTGTATTGTATGAAAAAGTGGAAATAGATGAGCCTATTTTTACCATTAAAAAAGGTAAAGCTTTTTCTCTTATTGACCCCGTTCGTGGTAAAAAAGCACATACAGTTGTGAAGCCAGAAGAGCTTCAAGGTAAGAAGTCTAAAGTGCACATAGAGATAACGACTGGACGTACGCACCAAATACGGGTACATTTAGCATACATAGGACACCCCATAGTTGGAGATGAACAGTACGGTAGTCGTACGCAAGCAAAACGTGTCCTGCTTCACTCTGCTAAAATGAAAATACTTGACTACGAGTTTAATGCGAAGGAGCCTAAGGATATTGCTAAATATAAGTAAAAATAAAAGCGTAACAGTTAATCATTATTTAATATTATTAGAGCTACACGGCAGTAATAACTTATGTGGGTGAATATAGCTTAGGCAGCAAGTTCGCAGCACTCTATGCTGTGTTTGTATCTTCACTTATTTTTGGTCTATTTCACTTTGTCAATCTCGCTACAGGTGCAGACTTAGTATCAACTACATATCATTTTAGATGGATTGTGGGACTTTAGTGTGTTTGTAATGCAAACAGCTATGCCTTCACATGATGTTGTACAAGGAAATTTTTCCATACTCTCAGGGGCTATGTTGGCGATACCTGCACTTACCTATGGTATTTTTGTGTGTTGGAGATGGAGTAAAACACAAGATGTTAAAAGTGTTGTATAAGAGCATACAAAGTGCTGTATGCTTTTATGGTAGCTTCTTATATATAAGGTGATTACTGAAAGTTTATAAACTTAGGCATTTCTTTCATCTTTACGCCAGAAACAGATTTGAATCCTAACACTTCTTTAGGTGTCATGAGTCGCGGTTTGTCTTCATCGAAAAAGAGTTTAA
>JALSHU010000037.1 GCA_026982075.1 Sulfurovum sp.
TTTTTTTTTGAAAGTAGATAGCTAAGTTCTTTTTCTGAGGCATAGAGGTATTTTACTTCGCCTTGTGCATCTTTACAAGTACAGGTAACTTTTTGTGTGGTGTGAGAAGTGTAGGGTGTAAGTGGGGTAGTTTTTTGCTCTTGAAGCATCTGACTTTTTAAAGTTTTGAGAGATTTTAAAAAGTTGCTGTGTTTCATCTACTCTACCATATCTCCACCGATGTAGTAAAACTCATCTAGACCCTCTAAAAATGCCATAAGAAGTTCGTCAGAACATGGTTTGAAATTTTTATGACCTTCTTTTCTGAAGAGAGAGGCAAGTTGTTGTTTGCTAAGTTTCACTTCTGCCAAACCAAAGATGATCTCTGTTTCTGCTTCTTTTAGTTCTAAAGCGATCCGTAGTTTTTTGAGTATGAGGTTGTTAGTAAGCTCTACCACAGTATCATCATCAGACTTTTTAGGACTTGGTCCACGTTTGAGTGTCACTAAACCATCTAAGAATACACCTAACTCTTCGTAGGAACAAAGTATATATCCTTTATCTTGTCTACGCTTAAGTAAGGAAGTCAAATGTTTTTCGCTTATTGTGTAATTTTCAAGTTGATATGTCTTTAGCATCTCTTCTATACTAAGATTTAAAGACTTTTTTATACGATAAAGTATTTCGTTTGTACTAATAAGCATTTTATTTCTTCCCTGCCTCTTCAGCAAAATGCTGCAATGCCATTTTTGCTTTATTAATAATACTTAGACAATTTTTATCTTTAATATTATGTTTGAGTGACCAGTATTCTGGATTCGTATAACTAATAGTTGTATACCCTTCATAATTGGTGGTAAAAAGTAAACGAAGTGGCAAATCAAGTCCCATAGAAGAGTTACACTTCATCAGTATCGTTCCCATTTTCGGATTACCAAAAACAACAAGAGTTTGAGGTTTCAAATCCAATTTTACAGCTTTTGCATTGGCTTGATGGTCTATAGTCTGAAAATGTGTTAGACCTTGTGCTTTGATGAGTTTTTTTAGTTTTGCCACAGCAGTTGGCACATCATTTTGACTTTTAACGGTGTTGATAAAGGCACCTTTTTTGCTGTCACAGCCAAGTAAAATAAGTCCCATAAGAGTAATGAAGAATAGTTTATGCATGATATATTCCTTTAAACATTAAACCTAAAGTGCATGACATCACCATCTTGTACGATGTATTCTTTTCCTTCAAGTCTATTTTTACCCGCTTCTTTGGCACCTGTTTCACCATTATAAGTGATATAATCTTCATAAGATATCACTTCTGCACGGATAAAACCTTTTTCAAAGTCATTATGTATCGCAGCTGCTGCTTTAGGTGCTGTAGTATTTTTACGTATTGTCCATGCACGTACTTCTTTGACACCAGCAGTAAAATAACTCATGAGCCCAAGCTTGTCAAATCCTTTATGAATGATTTGTTCAAGTCCAGATTCTGTCACACCTAGATCTTCAAGCATTTCATCTCTCTCATCCTCATCAAAATCTACCATGTCTTCTTCTACTTTTGCACACAGTTTAATAACTTCTGAGTCTCTTTCTTCGGCATAAGCTTTAAGTTTTTGTACATACTCACTGTCTTCACCTAAGCCATCTTCATCTACATTTGCTCCATAAATAATAGGTTTAGAAGTAAGCAGTCTCAGCTCTTTGTTCATAGCAATAAACCCATCACTTTCCAAGTCATTAAAAGTCGAAACAGGTGCACCATCTTCTATATGTTCTAAGAGAGCTTCAGCCACTTCAAGTTGCTCTTTGGCATCTTTATCATTCCCTCTGGCTTTTTTCTTTAACATGTCAATACGTTTAAGTAGCGCATCAATATCAGCAAACAAAAGCTCTTGTTCAATAATTTCAACATCACGAATAGGATCAATGCTACCTTCTGTATGCACGATGTTGGCATCTTCAAAACACCGTACTATATGCAAAATGACTTCCGTTTCACGAATGTTCCCTAAGAACTTGTTTCCAAGACCTTCACCTTTGCTGGCACCTGCCACAAGCCCTGCAATATCTACAAAGTCTAGCGTGGAGTACTGTATCTTTTCAGGATTAACTATCTTTGCCAGTTGATCTAGTCTTTTATCTGGGACAGGAACAACTGCCTTATTGGGTTCTATAGTACAAAATGGGTAGTTTGCACTCTCTGCATTTTGTGCTTTTGTCAGTGCGTTAAAAGTAGTAGATTTTCCTACGTTGGGTAATCCAACAAGTCCGATGCCTAGTCCCATAGTTTTCCTTAAGTAAATATATTAACGCGATTTTAGCGAAAAAATGGTGAAGAGGGGGTTAGTAGGTAGAAGAATATCTAATCAAAGGATTACCCTTTGATTTTAATGTGTATGCTCAGATACAAGGTTTTCAAGAAGTTTAACCATCATGCGTACACCTGCACCTGAAGCACCATAAGGATTTTCTCCCCAGGCATGTTCAACAAAAGCAGGTCCTGCTATGTCTATGTGTGCCCATTTATCTTTATGTGCTTCATCAATAAACTCAGATAAAAATTGTCCCGCAGTAATAGCCCCACCATAACGTGTATTTGAAATGTTACATACATCAGCTATTTCTGATTTGATGGTCTTTTTCAAATAGTCATTAAAATCAAGCGCTGTTGCAAGTTCTCCTGCATTATGAGCCTCTTTCACAACTAGATTTTGTACTTCTTTATTGTGCCCCATAATAGATGAAGTATAGTGTCCTACTGCTACAACAGATGCTCCTGTTAATGTAGCAAAATCAAAAATGTAATCCGCTTTAACTTCTTGTTGTGCATATGCTAGTACATCTGCTAAAACCAGACGACCCTCTGCATCAGTATTACGTACTTCAATGGTTTTACCATTTTTGGCTACAAGAACATCATCCGGCTTGTAGGCATCTCCTCCTATCATATTTTCCACAGCACCGATGAAACCATGTACTTCAATAGGTAAATTAAGTTCTGCAATAGCTTTCATGATACCCATAACAGCAGAACCACCACTTTTATCTGACTTCATTGTTACCATGAAATCAGCAGGTTTAAGGCTTAATCCCCCAGAATCATAAGTGAGACCTTTCCCAACAAGTGTAATGACTTTTTTAGCATTTTTTGGTTTATGGGTAAGGTGTATCACTCTTGGCTTATGACGGCTTGCCCGTGCAACAGCCAAAAGGGTTTCCATCTTTTCTTTTTTAAGTTTTTTGGGTTTGAGAACCTTACAGGTAAGACCTGTATCTTCAGCCATACCTTCAGCGATACTTGCCATCACTTCAGGATAACAATCATCAGGTGTAGTGTTGACGATATCTCGTGTAAAATTGGTAGCATCTGCTATCACTTGTGCTTTATGTACTTGAAGAGAAGCTTTTTCAATACTTAGTGATTCACTATTATATTCTTCTAGTGAAATAGTAATGAGTTTGATTCTATTTTTACTTTTTTTACTTTTATATGTATCGAAACTATAACTGCCAAGCATAAAACCTTCTACCATAGCACGTAGTGTATAGGTACATCCATTGTTTGTATAACTTGCAATTTTCAAAGATTTGTATTTTGTTCCTTTGAGTGCTTTTATAGCACTTGCAGTTGCTCTACGAATATCTGTACTTTGCAAAGAATTAGCACCTACATAAAGTCTGTTATTTTCTATCAGCAAACAAGTCTCATCTTGTCCACAATTAAATCCAGCTCTTTTTAGTAGTTTCTTATCTTGTACAAAACGGTGTTTCAGGTTACTATCTATAACAATGATAACTTCTATATCTTTATTTATATCTGCAGCTAAAGGCAACACGGTGAGTTCAAAATTCATTTTCATTCCTAATGTAGGTCAATGACCATAAGTTCATAATCAAGAGTATATCAAAATATTTGTAAAGGTGTATTAGATTGTTATATTGTTTTTAGTTATTTATACTATAATCCATTTATGACAATTAAAATACAAAATGACGAATTTAACGTACTAGACATTAGACAACTTTACTCTGCTGCTATCATTAAAACAGATGACAAAGAAGGTAGCAAACAAATCAGTTTGGAAGTATTAGACAAAGAAGACAATCCCAACATAGAAATTATAAACTATGGTATCTTTGTGGACTTAGGTGATGATGATATATATAGCTTTATGTTTACATCACGAGAAAAGTTAGAAAATGCATTGTTACAAACAAAAGACCAGATAAGAAAACAAAGAAATGGTCAATAATCATATTTAAACAGAGAGGAGCAAAGAAACATTTTTGCTCCTCTCTTCTACTTTTTAGTGAAATTTGTCAGCCAAAATATCTTGCGCTTGTATCATATCTTTATCACCACGACCAGATAAGTTCACTAATATAGTTTTACCTTTTATTTCTTCAGGCTTCATCTTTTTAAGGTAGGCTACGGCATGTGAGCTTTCAAATGCGGGGATAATACCCTCAGCCTGTGAGAGCCATACAAAAGCATCCATAGCCTCATCATCAGTAATATGATCATAAGTGACAATGTTGTTGTCTTTAAAAAATGAATGTTCAGGTCCAATGCCTGGGTAGTCAAGACCTGCAGAGATAGAGTGAGCTTCTTGGACTTGACCATCTTCATCTTGAAGTAGGTAACTTAGTTGCCCATGAAGAACTCCTGGGCTTCCTTTTTCAAGTGAACAGCCATGTTTGGAGTCAAGTCCCAAACCACCAGCTTCTATACCTATACACTCCACACTTGCATCTTGCAAAAAATGATTGAAAATACCAAGTGCATTAGATCCTCCCCCAATACATGCGATGACCTTGTCAGGTAAACACCCTTCAACAACATCAAGTTGAGCTTTTGCTTCCCAACCTATGATAGACTGTATGTCACGTACCATCATAGGATAAGGGTGAGGCCCTGCAACAGTACCTATAAGGTAATAGGTATCTCTAGCATGCGTTACCCAATGGCGAATAGCATCATTCATAGCATCTTTAAGTGTTTTAGAGCCACTCTCAACAGCATGTACTTTAGCACCTAATAGTTTCATACGAAAAACGTTCAGCTCTTGCCGTGCCACATCTTTTGCACCCATAAATACTTCACATTCAAGACCAAAAAGTGCTGCTACTGTAGCCGTAGCTACACCATGTTGACCCGCACCCGTCTCAGCAATGATTTTTTTTCTGCCTAAACGTTTTGCAAGTACAGCTTGCGCTACACAGTGGTTTATTTTATGTGCACCCGTATGATTGAGGTCTTCACGTTTAAGGTATATTTTTGCACCCAATTCTTTCGAGATATTTTCTGCAAAGTAAAGTGCAGAGGGTCGGCCTACATAGTTTTTATAATAGTAGTCTACTTCAGACCAAAAGTCTTTTTCAAAACGTACTTTTTCATAATCAAGTCGTAGCTTCTCAAGTGCTGGCATCAGTGTTTCAGGTACAAAACGTCCACCAAATTTACCAAAGTGACCATTTTCATCAGGGTCATGTGGACTGGGTTTTGGAATGTATATTTTTTTGTTTAAATCCATTAGTATCTCTTAAAAAATTATTAAATAGATTATAGCGAAGGAGAGGTTAGAAAGTAGATTATACTTAAATAATATATGTAATCTCAGCTTGTGAGCCAAGTCTCATAGGAGGTCCCCAAAACCCTATGCCAGAATTTACATAGATATGGCTTCCATTTGGAAGCTTGTGTAGTCCTTTTATATAAGGCTGTTGTAGTCTTACAAGGTATTCAAACGGCCAAATCTGTCCTCCATGCGTATGTCCTGAAAGAATGAGTTCTGGCTTGTAGTTTCCAAGTTCTTCTATAAATTTTGGTTGGTGTGCTAAAAATATAGTTTTATAGGTTTCATTGCATCCATCAAAAGCTTGGTGTATATCTGGTAAAAGCGTATTCATTCTGTACCCTATACGGTCTGTAACGCCTACTATATTTACTTTGAGTGCATCTATTTGTATATTTTCATTGAGTAGGAGGGTGAGTTTTGTATGTTTTATAAACTCTATAATTTTCTTTGGATTATGAAAATATTCGTGATTGCCTAAGATATAATATATTCCATGTTTCGATTCAATATTATCCAATTCCAATAGTATATCTTTAATCTCATCAAGAGCAGTATCAATGAGGTCTCCTGTCATACAGACGATATCTGGGGAAAGTGCATTTATTTTTTCTACTGATGCCTTGACAAATGTTTTATCTATAAGCCCACCTATATGTAAGTCAGATATTTGAACAATAGAAAAATCGAAATCATTCAGTTTTACGACATTGACTACAGGCGCTTTACTGCCCTCAAAAGCACCTGCGGTGACATAGGAAGTAGACAGTGCAAGCATCATACCATCAGCACTTTTTTTAATAAAAGTACGTTTTGAATAATCGATTTTAGTAAGTGTATGATGAAAGAGATTGAGTACTTCATGAAGTACTAGATAGAGGAAAATCACAAGTGTAATACCAATAGACAGTGAAAAAAGATAATAAAAAGTATTGGATATATAGTCTGTATATCGTCCTATAACATAGAGAATATTAAAGATAAAATTGAGTCCTACCAAAAGAGTAAAGCACTTTTTGACTTTGTCTGATACCAAAAGTTTTTTGATGACTCTAGTATAAAAAAGGTAGTGTAAAGAAAAAAAGAAAAGAAGAAAAAGTGAAAAAAAGATAAATGTTCTCATGATACGTTCTTTAAGTTTTGTATGTCTACCTTATAAAATATCATATATAAAGTAGGTTAATCAATGACCAATACAGAATAGACAGGAGCTTGTATACCTTTTTTACCATTTAAGAATTCAAGTTCCATAATAAAACACACTTCAACACATGTAGCACCCACTTTGTCAATAAGACTTGCTGCTGCTTTTGCTGTACCTCCTGTGGCTATGAGATCATCTATGAGTAAGACTTTTTTACCTCCATTTTCTCCAAAAGCATCTATATGTATCTCTACTTCATCAAAACCATACTCAAGCGAATATTTTTCTGCAACAGTAGTGTAGGGTAATTTGCCTTTTTTTCGTACAGGCACAAAACCAATACCCAGTCTATCTGCAAGCGCTGCTCCAAAGATAAACCCTCTAGCATCGATACCTGCGATATAATCTAAGTCATATGATATGTATCTTGTTTCCAAATGTGTCATGAGTGTATTGTATGCTTTAGGATTAGAAAGTAGCGTAGTAATATCCTTAAAAATGATGCCTGGTTTTGGAAAGTCTGGAATGTCTCGTATACTGTCTAATATAATTTGTTTCTCATCAGATGTAAGTATCATATAAATCCTTCAAATATCTCTGTCTTTTTTTTCGTTTATTTTACTACAGCTTTTTAGGAATATATATACAAAAACTATATTATCCTAATGTACTGCCAAAAGCACAGCCTTCTATTTTTGAAACACGCGCTGCATGTCTTCCACCTTCAAATTCAGTCGAAGAAAAAGCCTCTAACATATCTTCTATGACACCTTTGCCTACCACTCTTTCACCAAAACATAAGATATTTGCATCGTTATGTTGTCTAGTAAGTTTAGCAGTATAATGGTCATGACAGAGTGCCGCTCGAATACCTGGTACCTTGTTTGCAGCCATAGAGATGCCTATACCAGTACCACAGATAAGTATCCCAAAACTTCCTTCATCCGCAAGGACTGCATCTGCACATTTTTTAGCAAAATCTGGATAATCTACACGGTCAGCAGAGTCAGGACCTAAATCAATAATCTCATGTCCTAATTCCATGACATAATTTTTTACATATGCTTTTAGTGCATACCCTGCATGGTCTGTAGCAATATAAAACTTCTTTGACATTTTATTTCCTTTATTCTATAGGTTCTTCAAGTTGAATAGTATCTATTCTTCTACCCACACGTCCCCAACGTACGGTATAACGTTGCTTATCCCAAAGTGTTTCACAGCTCTTGGATGATATATCTATCTCAGGACATACACGTGTAAGTTTATCATGGTCTTTACTTCCACCTATACCATGCATTACCCAATCATATGAACGGAATTCCAAACTCATATAAATAAGCCAAGGTTTTCCCACAATATTTTTGTAAGGTACAGAACCCCAAAAACGACTGTCATTAGAGTTGTCTCGGTTATCACCTATCATATAATAGTGATCTGGTTCAACTTTTTTATAAAAGAGTTTAGTACCAAATTTTTCTACATATACAGGTATCATGTCTATATCTCTGTTAATCGAATAACTTTGTATCATAAGTTCAAAAGAGTTTCCCTCATATTCAGGTACATATTGGATACCTGGGTATTTATTCATATATGGATTTTCTACCCACAACTTTCCTCTAAGTGTAACGATTTTAGCCTCAGGATAGGCTAATTTTATACTGGCTTCATCTTCCATATCATGAAAATGAATATAAAGTTTTTTATCCGTATATAAAAGTTCATCTCCTCCTACAGCAACACAACGTTTTACATAGTGTATTTTAGGAGTAACAGGATTTCTAAAAATGACTATATCTTCTCTTTTAGGTCTTGGTCCTTCTATAATGTGACCATTATTATTAAAATCAGGTAAAAGTGGTATCTCCAGCCAAGGTAAATGTGGTGTTGGAATACCATAAGAAAATTTTTTAGCAAAGAGAAAATCCCCTATAAGCTGTGTTCGTTTCATTGAGCCTGATGGAATGACAAAAGATTGTGCCACAAAAAAGATAAGTAGTAAAACGATAATAATAGTCCCTGTCCAAGAGCTTGAAAACCTATAAAAAGCATTTAAAAACTTCTTCACTACACTCTTCCTTTGGCAGCTTTGACTGTATTACTCAAAAGCATAGCAATAGTCATGGGTCCAACACCACCTGGAACTGGAGTAATGTATGAACATTTAGGACTCACCTTTGCAAAATCAACATCACCAACAAGAGAACCATCTTCCAAACGGTTAATACCTATATCAATAACTATAGCATCTTCTTTCACCATGTCTTCTTTTATAAGTCCCGGCACTCCCACACCTACTACAATGATATCTGCTCTTAATGTATGTGATTTAAGATCTTTGGTGTGAATATGTGTCACTGTTACCGTTGCATCAGCATTTAATAACAATGCTGCCATAGGTTTACCAACTATGTTACTAGCTCCTACCACACATACATTTTGACCTTTGAGTTCGATTTTATATTCTTCAAACATTCTCATCACACCCAGTGGTGTACAAGCGACAAAAGCATCAAGTTTAGTCACTAAACGACCTACATTATAGGCATGAAAACCATCTACATCTTTATTGGGGTCTATGACTTCAAGTATTTTGTCTGTATCGACATGTTTAGGGAGAGGAAGTTGTACCAATATCCCATCTATGCGCGGATTGGCATTCATCATTTCAATGGTTGCGATGATTTCATCTTGACTGATAGTATCAGGCATGTGATGTGTGATAGAATAAAATCCTACCTTCTCACAAGCTTTTGCTTTCATTTTGACATATGCATGACTTGCGGGATCATCACCTATAAGAATCACTGCAAGACCTGGAACGATATTTTTTTCTTGTTTGAGTTGTTCTACTTCAGCACTAACTGAACTTTGTACTTTGGACGCTAGAGATTTTCCATCTATGAGTTGCATAAGAGTTACCCTAATAATTTTTAAGGTATTATATCAAAAATAAATAATGGGGAGTCAATAATGAAGATATTATGCTTATTGTTACCTTTACTATTATGGTCTGAAGAAAATATTACTGAAAGCTTTATTTCTGACTATGAATATGGTGAAATGCTTTATAACAACCCTCGAGGAGTAAGCTGTGCAGAATGTCATGGTGCTTCAGGTGAAGGTAAAACAATCATACAATATCAAGATATTCATGGTGAAAAAGAGATAAGAGGGTCTGATATACGTAAAAATAGTCTCATCGAGATGATAAAGGCTGTGAATTCCTATCATAAAGTTATGCCACGTTATTACCTGAGTGATGATGAAGTAAAAATGATTTATAACTATCTTCAAAAGAAAAATACTCATAAAAGTAA
>JALSHU010000038.1 GCA_026982075.1 Sulfurovum sp.
ATAGTCTCATCGAGATGATAAAGGCTGTGAATTCCTATCATAAAGTTATGCCACGTTATTACCTGAGTGATGATGAAGTAAAAATGATTTATAACTATCTTCAAAAGAAAAATACTCATAAAAGTAATTAATGCTAAAAATTAAAAGTGAATGATTAAAGGGGAGAGGGGAAATTAAGTATGCAGGCATCTAGCCTGCAAAATACTACTAAAGAGGTGTTACGTTTTCAGCTTGTGGGCCTTTTTGACCTTCACCTACTTCAAATGTTACAGCTTGACCTTCAGCTAGAGTCACACGACCACCATTGTCATTATTTACTTGACGGAAGTGAACAAATACATCATCTCCACCATTCTCTTGTTGGATGAATCCGTAACCTTTTTCATCGTTGAACCATTTAACTGTACCGTTGACTAATTCTGCCATTTTTATACCTTGTGTGGACTTTTGTCCAAATAATTTACACTTCTAGGGCTTCCCTATTAAAGCGGAATCTAAAATCGGAGAGAGTCTTTCGGTGGTCTTGCAATAAAACTAACACGCGAAAGATGAACTCGAACCACATCTTTCTTCACAATAATTGTACCTATTTTTTCTGCTTGTAACCTTATAGGCAAACATATTTCCATAAAATACTCTGTTTTGTGTAACTTTTATACTTTTAGAAGTTGTAATTGACACCTACAGTGACTGCATCAACAGTAACATCTTGACTAATCAAACCATCAAAATTATCATCATCATACAGTCTGGTATAATCAACAAAGATATCTATACTTTCTGTTGCCGCAAAACTCGCACCCAATCCCCATTGGAATCCATCTTCAGAGTAATCAGTTACGCCATTGTCATATGATACCTGTCCATAACCAAGTAGCGCATATAATTTAAAACTATCAATAGAATATTGAGGTTTTACATAAAGTGCGATATTTGATATATCACCAGTATCTGGTCCATTATCAACATCCAAGTCACCCACAGTAGCTGTATATCTACCTTCTAGTGCAATATATTTATTAAAGCTATAACCAGCGAGTACTGTAACAGCATTACCTGTTATATCTCCTGCAGCTGCGGCATTATTCATTTGTAAATAAGAATAACCCAATCCTAAATAAAAATAATCTTCACTTATTTCTTCCATTACTGGGATTTCTAATTGTGGTTCTACTGGATCAATATCTCCACCAGCAAATGCAAAACCCGAAAGTATTGTCAATGTTGCTATTGTACTTGTTAATGTTTTCATTTATTTGTCCTTGTTTAATATTTTTGAAACAACATATACTAACATAAAAGTGTGTACGAAGTGTTACCAAGAAAAACTATAAATGGGCATAAATGATGGTTATATTATTTTCCTCATGCAGTACTTTTTATTAGCCACTCTTCAAGCGTCACTAGGGCATCTACTTCTTTAGGGGTTGTTTTCAAGATCTCAGTCATACTTTTTACACCCATTGAGAGTAAGTATTGTAAGTTATTATCAAAAGTGGCATTCTCAATAACCAATATGTTATCTTTATGCACTTCAAACATAAATCCACCATTAGGGATAGGAGACATAGAAAGCGTAACGGTATAATGTTCTTTAATGATACTCTCTTTTTGTGAATACATCAAACCAATATTATACCCTTCTTGCGTAAATCCTTTAATAGCTACAACGAGTACTTGATTGGTACCTTTTTTCGAAGAATTAAATATACCAACAAGACCTTTGATGGTACCGTATCCTGGTATTTTACAAAAAATGTATTCAAATACATCAGCCAGTTTCGTTTTGACTAACCACCCTAAGATGTATAATATAAATAAGAAGACGAAAAGCACCACAAGTCCCCACATGAACATATAACTTTCAGGTACAAAACCTATAAATCTAAATACCCAGCCTACGAGCATTGTGATTTTTGTATAAAGCCATGAAACTATAATTAAAATTGTTACTATGGGTAAGAGCCAAAAGAGCCCTTGTAAAATAGTTTTACTGAAATGTTTTAAGGATGCATGTGCCATGGGTTTCTCCTACTGTAGAAAGTTATAGCTTTTTAGCGCAGGTTTTATGCTTCTTCAAATGGCACTTCATCTAATGAAAAGTCAGCCATTTTTGCTATAAGCCAGTGATGTATTTTTGAGTTTTCACTACAGTAAAAATATACGCCTTCTCCCTCATCATCATTTTGAACGACTAAAGAATCTTCGCTATTTTGAGCCCAATCACTTAAACTACTGTAAGCA
Source organism: Sulfurovum sp. (assembly GCA_026982075.1). Taxonomy (GTDB): domain Bacteria; phylum Campylobacterota; class Campylobacteria; order Campylobacterales; family Sulfurovaceae; genus Sulfurovum. The sequence goes on from JALSHU010000038.1 coordinate 2,245, forward strand.
ACACCTTGCTTTTGTAAAATAAATGTCTGTGCAATTATCTCTTTTTCTAAAGAGTAAAAAAAGAATCTCTTTTTAACAATCTCTTTTAAATCTACAGGCGTATCTTGGTTCATCCTATATATCTTGTATTCAAAACTTTCTAAGAGTTCAGACAAAAATGTCTCAAACCACTTCAACACCTTTCGCATACATGCTGTTGTTTCTGGGTCATCATTATCTCTATCTAAGTAGACAGTATTGTAGTCTTTACATATATTACTATAGTCAAGTCCTAAACCTATTGTTTTTGTAGACATACTTTTTGCCTACTCGAACGGTTCTTCGTAATAACCACTTTTAAAGTATTTGGCAAACCACATGGCTTGTTTACCTTTACCCATAGTAGGACTTTGTACAAACTCACATTCCAGAGTAACCGTACCAAAGAAGTATTCTTCTGGCTGGTTAAAAAAATCTTGAACTTCTTCTCTGTCTAAAGATTCACAATAGTGTAGTGCTTCACTCAAGTCTGTCTTTAAAAATGCTGTACCTGCTCCTTCATACCCTATACCAAAACCTGATTCATTATTCGCATCATAAAGTTTATGCTCTTTTTTTAAGTCTATTGTTATCATTTTATTCCTTACATTTTTTAAAGTATGTATGCTTTATTTATTTGATAGCATTCTAGTATAAGTTTGGTTAAATTCTTATATATCACATATGTTTAGGTTTTTAATCCTATTTGTGCTAGTATCGTACCCAATTTATATGTTTAAGGATTTAAGTATGACAAATGGAAAAGTTCTAGCACTTTATATAACGATGCCTTCAATGATGCGTTCTGGTCACCGCATGGTCTGTGATGATTTTGATTGTGACCCTGATGGTATCATAGGAGATATGCATTATGAAACTTCTGAAGATCAAGTGATGTTACTCACTTGTCAAACAACTTATGACATCATAGAAGAAGCTGAATTTGTTATAGACCAGGGTGCATTGTTGGAAAATATCCATGTAGATGTAGACTTGTATCATCTTAAAAAAGGCTCCATCATTGAAATAGGTGAAACATTTTTAGAAGTAACAGGACCTTGTGAAGCATATGGGTACCTCTACGGTTTCGCCCCAGAAATACCTGAACTTATAGAAGGGAAACGTGGTCTTTTTGTCCGCCCCATGGATTATGGGCAGGTTGCAGTTGGCAATGAAGTAAAGATAGTAAAAGAAATATAATACAAAAACAGCTATTGTATACAACTATTAATCTAAAACAATAAACTTAAATATATAAGGAGAATTTGGTGTACCAAATTGAATAATATCTCCATCTTTTAGAATGGAGTTATCATCTTTATGTTTATTACCTATCTTTGTCTTATTAATAATTGTCCCACAGGCACTCCCTAAATCAGTTAAGAGATAACTCGTTTGTTTTTTTTCAATTTGTAAATGTTTTCTAGATATTTGAAGATATTCACCGTCATCAATGAGATAAATATCATTGACAGGTTTTTGGGTAAGTGCATTTTGTAATGTCGAGATGATATTTTTTCTATCATGATCTTTTAAACGAGACTCTCTTCCAATATGAAATGGGTATTTCCATATACCAATGACACCCTCACCGAGGCAACTTTTTATGATACTGCCTTTTGCTTCAGGTGTTATCGCTTTTAAAACAGCTAAAGGGGTAATACGCTTTAGTAATTCTTCTTTAGTTTCCATAATATTTTCCTTTATTAAGTTTGTTTAGAAATTTAGATTTAGCACTTCAAATTATAATTCATTTAACCAAACTTCAAAATCCACATCAGAAGCCATCTTCCAATCTGCCCGAGGACTCAAAGAAATCGTCCCCACTTTAGGTCCATCTGGCATACATGAACGCTTAAACTGTTGGGTAAAAAAACGGCGTAAAAATACATTTAACCACTTAGCTATAGTATCTTCATCGTATTTAGTATTAAATGCCATAGAGGCTAAATATCGTATCTTTGATGGCTTTGCTCCGTATTTTATAAAATGGTACAAAAAGAAGTCGTGTAACTCATAAGGGCCAATAATACTTTCGGTCTCTTGGACTATTTCATCACCTTCATGGGGAAGCAATTCCGGGCTTATAGGTGTTGATAATATGTCATCAATAATGTCAGTTATTTTTTCATTTTCTTTATAATACTCTATGACATATTGGATGAGTGTTTTTGGTATACCTGAATTCAGGGCATACATGCTCATATGATCACCGTTGTAAGTAGACCAACCAAGCGCTATCTCACTTAGGTCACCAGTACCAATGACAAGTCCACCTAATTTATTTGCTATATTCATCAGTAAATTTGTTCTTGCACGTGCCTGTACATTCTCATAGGTGACACTATGTTCATCTTTATCATGTTCTATAGCTTCAAATTGTTTGAGTGAGATATCGGTGATATCTATAGTTTTAAGTGTCACTCCTAATGCCTCACAAAGCTGTACAGCATTAGACTTGGTACGTGTGGTAGTCCCAAAGCCTGGCATTGTGACTGCTATAATATCTTTATTATCCCATCCCATTATCTTATAGGCCTTATGAGTTGAAAGCAGGGCAAGGGTAGAGTCAAGTCCACCACTTATGCCTATGACAGCCTTTTTGATGTGTGCATGGCTCATACGCTTGATAAGTCCATGGGCTTGTATGTTTACTATCTCATCACATCTATGTTTTTTGTCTGCGTAGCGTGAAGGGACAAAAGGCATAGGGTTGATGTCACGTTGTAGTGTACTAAGCTCTGGAAGAGCATCTACTTTAATGACTCTTGTTTTTTTACGTCTTCCATCACCATAACTTGATTCATTAACTCTTAGCCATCTGAGACGCTCCAAATCTACATCTGCAATGATAAGATGAGAATCCATTCTAAAACGTTCATTTTGTAAGAGGGTAGAGCCATATTCGCAAATGATGGCGTGTCCACCAAACACAGTATCTGTCGTACTCTCTCCCACACCAGCAGAAGAATACACATACGCAGACATACATCTGGCACTTTGTGTGCGTACCAGCTCTTCTCTATACTCATGTTTACCTATAAGTTCATTACTGGCACTTAGGTTAAAGAGTAAATTAGCACCATTACTAGCCATATGATTTGAGGGTGGAGTCACAGCCCAAAGGTCTTCACATATTTCCACTCCAAAGGTCATGTCTTTTTTGTCTGTAAAGAGTAAATCCACACCAAAAGGCACTTCAACATCTAACATGTCAACAGTTGTTCTAGTAATATCACGACCAGTAGTAAACTGACGTTTTTCATAAAATTCTTTTTTATTTGGAAGATAGGATTTAGGTACTATACCTAGTACTTTTCCATTTTGTATGACGGCAGCACAATTATAAAGCCTATCTGCCTCAAAGACAACTAAACCGATGATAGCGATAGTATTAATTGTTTTAATATTTTTTAATATATATGCAAAAGTTTCGTTTTGTGAAGCAATGAGTGTTTGGTTCATTAGAAGGTCACTGGCAGTGTATCCTGTAAGTGTCAGTTCTGGAAATACAATGACAGAAACCTCTTTTTTATGTGCTTCTTTAATAAGTGCTAAAACTTCGGTACCATTTTCCTGAGTATTACCTATCACAGTTGTATTCACTGCTGCTGCTACTCTGTAATATCCATACATATATCACTCCCCAATTTAATATTCATTCTACCTCTAAAGAGATAGAACGAGAGCAAATTTATTTAGAAGCTAAAATCTCAATGGATTCAATATCATCATTTTGTGCAATATTATCTAGTACCATAAAAGAATCAGTATCACCTTCTTCAATAGCACCAAATACTGTATGTACACCATCTAAATGAGGTGTAGGTACAAAAGTAATGAAGAACTGGCTTCCACCTGTATTAGGCCCAGCGTGTGCCATAGAAAGTGTGCCACGTCTGTGTGGTTCAGTACTTGTATCCGTTTCACAGTCTATCTGCCAGTCTGGTCCACCAGTACCTGCCATTGCTGGGTTATCTTTTGAATGTGGACAGCCTCCTTGAGCCATAAAACCTTCTATCACTCTATGAAACTTAAGTCCATTATAAAAACCTTCGTTTGCTAAATGTGCAAAATTTGCTACTGTATTGGGTGCATCATTCGGATAAAGTTTTACCCAAATTGTTCCTTTACTTGTATTAAATTTTGCATATTGGTATGTTTCCATAACATCTGCAGAGATGTCATATCTTTTTGATTCTTTTCCAAACATTGTGTTTAGTCCTTGTTTATTGATTTTAGGGTATTATTATACCAATATTTATTTAGGGGTTAGTGATATGGAATTATGTGTTGCACTTGATTTACCATCAGAAAAAGAAAACCTTGCACTTGCTAAATCATTAAAAGACCATAATGTATGGCTCAAAGTAGGTTTTCGTGCCTATATTCGTGATGGAAAATCGTTTATTGAAATGCTTAAAACGATTAATCCTGAATTTAAAATATTTTTGGATCTAAAGCTCTACGATATTCCTAATACGATGGCAGATGCGGCAGAAGAAATAACAAAATTGGGCGTCGATATGTTTAATATCCATGCATCAGCAGGTGATTTAGCGATGAAAACTGTGATGCAAAGACTTTCAAACTACCAAAATCGCCCTTTGGTTTTGGCAGTCACTGCACTTACATCATTTGATGATGAAAATTTCCAAAAAGTATATGAAAAAAATATCAAGGAAAAAGCAGAACAATTTGCAAAAATGTCCTATGAGAATGGTTTAGATGGCGTGGTTTGTTCAGCCTTTGAGAGTAGGGCTATTAAAAGAGTAACCTCTGATGACTTTCTAACACTTTGTCCAGGCATACGCCCTTTTGGTGAAAATGCAGAGGATCAACAGCGTGTAGCCACACTTGAACTTGCATATCAAGAAAGTGTTGACTACCCTGTCATAGGTAGACCTATCTACACCAATGATAATCCACAAGCTAAAGTAAATCAAATATTAAAAGTGATTTCTACTTTTTAATCTCTTTTTTTTCTTTAGTCATTTGAATAGCATTGTCCATACCTTGCATCATAAGGTAGACACCTCCAGCAAAAAGTGCAAGTACAATAAGTGGTGCAAGCTTTTGAAGCATAAACTGTCCTTCAAGTTATTTTTTAAAATAATACTGTAAATCTCTTTTTTTAAGCTTTCATTTAAGGCAAATGGATTATAATCCCACTCACAAAACAACATGGACAAGTGGGAGAGTTGGCTGAATCCGCGCCCCTGCTAAGGGCGTGTAGTCTCACGATTACCGAGGGTTCGAATCCCTCCTTGTCCGCCACTTCATTTTAGTATACAATCTTCATTTAATTTTTTGATATATCTACATGAATTTATGTAGTTACAAATCTCTTTCACCTGACCTTCTGTCTCTACCTACAAATGTATCTGGAGTTTCTTCATATGACAACTGTCTAAAGTCATGAAATAAACTGACACCTGCCATTTGTTCGAACTCTTCAAACTCGTCATATTTGACGATAAAAGAAAGTTCAGTCACATGAACCATGTTATGGTTTTCAGGAGAGACTTCTTTTTGGAAGACAACATGAACAGAGAGAGGCTGTGCAGTAGTATAATCTTCAACTTCTTCACCGTAAAAGTATCTCGTAAACATTGGTTGAAGTTCCAATTCTTTAATTTGCTCTATTTTTTTCTTTTTTAGCTCTTGAACACGTTCTTTATCCGCATTGTCATATTCAGAACCAAAATATTTTCCAGTGATAATTTTCTTAAACGTTCTACCTGGTGCATCTGTCTTGTTTTTTTTAGTTTTTTTACCCAATAGATTATTTAATACGCCTGCCATTGAATCCCCTTTTTTTAAATATATTATACATTATTTATCTTTTCTTTAAACTATTATGACAATTTGACAGTTTTTTGTGAGAAAATGATATATTGTATTATACTTTTAGTATGTTTCTTCATATAGATATAGACAGTTTTTTTGCTTCAGCCGAACGTAGTGTGAACCCCAAACTTAAAGGTATTCCTATCTGTATAGGTAGTAGAAGTAATCTCGAGATATTTAACAAAAAACGTACCTATATAAAACTAATGCATGAAAATACAGGAGCATTTGTAACACCCGTATTTTACAGTGACCACAAGGTAAATGCTCATCGAAATAAGGAAAAAACCTTTGAGAGTTATTTTATAGATGAGATACATGGTCGTAAAAAAACACGAGGAATAGTGACCACAGCAAGTTATGAAGCAAGAGCATACGGTGTAAAAACAGCTATGCCTCTAGCAAAAGCACTACACCTCTGTCACAATATGACTGTGGTTCCTTCTAATTATCCACTGTATCATAAATTATCTCACCAAATACATGCATTTATATTAGCACATATTCCTCAAGTTGAACAATACAGTATAGATGAATTTTTTGCAGACCTTAGTGGATGGAAAAAAGATAATGAAGTATATGATTTTGCAAAAGAGTTACAGTCGAAAATATTAAATCATTTTGATATTCCTGTATCTATAGGAATTTCAAAGGCAAAATGGATTGCTAAACTTGCAACAGAATCTGCCAAACCCTATGGCGTTTTTGAAGTTAAAGATATAGAACAATATATTGAAAATATACCTATTCAAGATTTTCCGGGTATAGGTAAAAGCTTTCAAAAAAGGCTCGGTAAGCATTATATATCTACTTTAGGAGATGTAAAAAAACACAAGTCTCTTTTTTTGTCATGGAAAAAACCGGGTATTCAACTCTATAAACGTATTACTGGAACATGTGGTGAGGGTATCTGTATGAAAAGTGAAAGAAAATCCATAGGTATCAGTCGTACTTTTGATGCCCTACATGATGTCAATGAAATAAGACGTCGTATCATGATTATGGCACGACATATTTCTTATATGACTATGCTAATGAAAGTAAACCCTACAACATTTTATTTAAAAATTAATTATGAATATGGTGTAAAGAGTAAACAAAATATGACTGTTAATAAAATATTTTCAGAATATTTGTTTAAGAAAACCCTCTCTATCATGTATAAAACATTAGTGTTACATGGAAAAGGAGCCATTAAGCTTTCTCTGAATGTTTCAAACTTTACATCTCAACATAAAAAAACTCTCTCACTGATACACTTACACGAAGATATGAAACAAAATAGGTTGAGTAAAGTGATACATATACTCAGAGAACGCTTTGGACTTGACATCATTAAAACAGGTAATGAATTATGAAAGAAAAATAGTATATACTACCAATCTATGAACATAAATACTATAATAAATAAAATAAAAAGTCTACAGAATATTAATGAAACAACAGTAAAGTCATTTTATGCACTCTCTGTTAGAAATTTGATAGTGGTTTTTTTGTTAGCATTGGCCATCACTTTTGCACTATTTCCTATGTTAAAAATGAAAATTATAACTTGGTTTATCTTACTGGGTTCATTAATCATTTATAGAATCTATTGTGCCCATGAGTATAAGAAAAACCCTGGAAAATACTCTGTAATGTCATGGTATCAACGCTTTGTTTTATCTGCAATTCTCACTGCAATCATCTATTCATCGATTGGATTTCTACACATACATATGCTAGAGCCATATTATCAACTGTTTATTTTAAGTGTCATGGTTGGTCTTTCATCGGGAGCAGCTTTTGCACTTTCTGCTGATGTCCGTTTAAGTATTGTCTATTTAAGTATCTTAATACTCCCGCTTATTACAACACTCCTATTTCTGGTTGATATGCCTTTACATTTTTTATTGGCTTATTCTGTCTTTATTTATTATATCGCACAAACAATTATCATCAAATATATTCATCAACAAAAAAAAGAAGTTGAAGCACTTGAGACACAACACACACTCCTGCATAGTTTTTTTAAAAATGCACCTCTTGCTATCTTTACATTCAATAAAGACTTAAAAATTACGGACTGTAATGAGCAACTTACTGTACTATTTAATCACAAAGCGAATTCGATTATTGGTATGAGTTTGAACGATATCCCAGACAAACGTCCCATTAATGCATTGAAAGAGTCTTTAACAAAAGGTATCCAAATATATAAAGGTCCCTATGTATCCTTATCTGGAGAAAATTTTCAAATTGAAGCAAAAGCTTTTTCCTATGTCGATGGGCAGGATAATATAAAAGGTGGTATAGGTATAATAGAAGATAAAACCACCGAATATTTAGCTTTGCAAAAACTTGAACATATGGTTGAACATGATGTACTTACAGATTTGCTAAACCGTAGAGGTTTTACAAATTATATGGATGAAGTCATCCAAGATTCTAAACATAATGAATATTTTTCCATTCTTTTTTATTTGGATTTAAATCAATTCAAAGGTATTAATGATTCTCTAGGACATGCAGTGGGAGATGAAGTATTGATACATATTTCAAAACGTTTACGCAAAGTACTAGGCAAAGAATGTATGATTAGCAGACTAGGTGGAGATGAATTTATCATTATGGCAGCACATGTATCCAAGGATGAAGCTACAACAAAGCAGAAATCTGAGGAGTACTCTAATACCATTAAAAGTATTTTTTCAGAACCTTGTGTCATACGTGGTATGCATTTACACATACGTGCAAGTATTGGCATCGTTATCTTAAATCCTGGGTACAATGATACTGAAGAGATAATAAGACATGCTGACTTAACGATGTATCATGCAAAGAATGCAGTCAATCATACTTCTTACTATAATTCACTTTTAGATGAAAAACAAAAAGATCTTTTTATCTTACAACAAAATTTAGTATATGCAACAGATCACAATCAATTGAAATTATTTTTTCAACCTATCGTAAAAATGAAAAATGAAAAAATATTATCAGCAGAAGTTCTTTTAAGATGGGAACACCCAACACGAGGATTATTGACCCCAGAAATGTTTATTCCGCTTGCATTAAAAGCCGGATTGCTTTCCAAAATTACCTGGTGGCTTATAGATAGTGTTTGTCAACAAATTGCAACATGGAAAAAAGAAAATGTGTGGAATTTAGAATACATTTCTATTAATATCAATTCGGCACAGCTCATTGAAAATCATTTTGCAAAAGAATTTTTCAAAAACTTAAAAAAATATCAATTAAGTACAAATGATATTATGATTGAAATTACAGAGCGTTCACTTATCGATAATTTTTCAAATACACAGGGAATTATCAATGATTTAAGAAGTCACGGTGTCAGGTGTGCAATAGATGATTTTGGAATAGGTTACTCCTCATTATCATATTTGAAAAAACTTTCTTTTCATACACTCAAAATAGACAGAGAATTTATTAAAGATATTGGGAAAAGTCCAAAAGAATTGGTTTTGGTATCAACTATTTTGGAAATAGGACGTCAATTTGATTACAATATTGTTATTGAAGGCATTGAAAATGATCAGCAAAAACAAGCCCTGTTGGCACTTGATGATGAGTTAAATTATCAAGGATACTTCTACTCTAAACCAATCAGTGCTAATGAATTCAAAAGAAAGTTTATGCTTCCATAAAGTAAAAACTAGAATACAATCTGTCCGTCATGCTGCATACGTTTGATGATACCTTCAGCCATCTTATGCCCTTGATAAGCAGCTTTTCTACACCACTCTATAGACTTTTCTTTGTTTTCCTCGCAGCCTAAACCTGTGTCATAAAGAGCACCTAGGTTAAATTGAGCTTTAGCATTACCAGCTTGGGCAGCCTTAGAGAAAAGTATAAATGCTTTTTTATAGTCCTGAGGTACACCTCGTCCTTCTTTGAACATCGCACCAAGGTTGTTAAAAGCATCTATGTTTCCACGTTTGGCTGCTTCTTCATACCAAAAGGCTGCTTCAGATTCATTTTTCTCACAGCCTTCACCATTTTCTAACATAAGAGCCACTTCAAACTGTGCCACAGGTATCTCACGTGTAGCTGCTTCTAAGTAATACTCAAATGCTTTTTGCGTATCCTGTGCTACTACATGTCCATGAAAATAAAAGAATCCAAGGTAATAGTAAGCAGTAGGCTCTTTCTTAGCTTCTAGGGTTCTGTAGAGTTCTAAAGCTTTGTCATACTCTTTTGCCATCAGTGCTGTATAAGCAGTTTCTATTAGTTCTTTCATTAGACACCAAACCCTTCAAGTTCATTTGTTACTTTTTTCATTTTGTTGTTTGCATCTTCTAATGCTTGTTTGTTTTCAGCGATGACAGCTTCAGGAGCATTAGCTACAAACCTTTCATTGTTTAGCATCCCATTTAGTTTTGCTATCTCTTTTTCAAGCTTCTCTTTTTGACGCGTTAGCTTTGTGATGATAGGTGTCATGTCTATCTCACCTGTGGGTAAATAGACCTCTAAGTTGTCAGAGACATCCGTGATACTGTCTGCTACTTTTGCATCTACAAATTCAATGTCAAGTACTTTTGCAAGTTTTTCTATAAATGGTTTAGCCATATTTGTATCTATGTGAGCAGAGGCATCTAGCTTGATATAGGCTTTGTCTATCTTGGCGTTCCCCATGTCTATGATGACTTTCGCACGGCGAAGTGCAGTGATGGACTCTTCGATGATG
>JALSHU010000039.1 GCA_026982075.1 Sulfurovum sp.
AAATTTAAATTAAGTGATATACAACTTGTTTGGGTACATAAAGGAGTACTCGTCAAAGGTTTTGTACTTAACTACGTGATTTTGCCTTTCATTGCCTTGAGCCTTGGATTTATGACACAGGATTTTGGTATTGTTTCTGGTTTACTTTTGATTTCACTTTTAAGTGGAGGTGGGATGGTTATGCATTGGATTAAAAAATCCAATGGAGATACTTCTTTGGGGTTTTTACTTCTGTTTATTAATTTACTCTTTATTTCATTTTCTTTACTTCTCTTACATATTTTTGCACAATACGCTGCACCCTATTTTGATATAAGTTATGACAGTGAGATAAGTATTAGCAGATTTAATGAAGCAGTCATTACACTTTTAATAGTGATACCTTTTCTTGCCAGTCGTGTGGTTATATGGATTACCCCATTGGTTGAGGTGATTGAAAAATATCGTAGATTTATCAGCCAGATTAGTATATTTATTATTTTGTTTTATCTGTTTGGTTTACAAAACTCTCAACTTCTCGTAGATGTGTATGATTTTGAACCAGAACTTATTCCTATTTCTTTTGTGGTTGTTTTTTTCTTTTATCTCTTTACTTATATGGTTTCAAAGTTTATATATAACCTTGACTCAGCGCAGGAAAGAGCGGCATTTTGGCACAGTGTTACAAGATATCTTACCTTAGCGTTAGTCATCTCTACATTTTCACTGACAACTTTTGGTGTATCTATGCTTTTGCCTATTATGTTTGCATATATTGTACAGATACCATGGGCCATTTATATCAATAAAAAAGTTATGCACTACGCATAGTTTTGTCCGTGCATCCCTAGTTCCAAATTTTTTATTTAAATAAATGGTCTTCTATTTTTTACTCATTGTGTACCGATGTAAAAAATAATATTTTATGCTAAAATGCCACGCATATAATATAGTGTAAGGAAATACCTTGTTTAACATTCAAAACTATTCAAAACAAAACATTAAAAATGATGTGCTTTCAGGTGCTTTGGTAGCTGTGGCACTTGTGCCTGAGGCTATTGCTTTTTCATTCATAGCAGGGGTTTCTCCTGTGGTAGGACTTTATGGCGCATTTATCATTGGTCTTATTACGGCTATTTTAGGAGGTAAACCAGGTATGATTTCTGGTGCTACAGGATCGGTAGCAGTGGTTTTTGTGGGGATGGGTTTGTCTGTAAAAGCTATGTACCCTGATTTGGGAACAGAGGATTTAAGTATGATGGTTTTACACTATATATTACTTACCTCTATTATTGCAGGACTCATTCAAGTCGCCATAGGAACTATGAAAATGGGTAAGTTTATACGGCTTGTACCCCAACCTGCACTCTTTGGGTTTGTGAATGGTTTGGCGATAGTCATTGCCATGGCACAGCTTACGTTCTTAGCTCCTGCCAATATAGAACAGTATAGTTCATGGATTGACGTGGTCAAGGCGAGTTTCACTGAAAACTACATCATGTATATCATCATTATTATTACCATGGCAACCATGCAATTTTTGCCTAAGCTATCAAAAGCTGTACCTGCTGGATTAGTAGCTATAGTCGCTATTACTTTGGTGGTCTATTTTGGAGATATCAACACAAAGACTGTAGGCGATTTAGCAGACCTTTCCAATGTCTCTATGCCTTCTTTTGTCATGCCCTTGCCTGAACTTTTTTCTTGGTCCTCTATGGCTATTATCTTACCTGTTGCACTTATCGTGGCATTGGTAGGATTGATAGAGTCTTTACTTACGCTTTCTGTATTGGATGAGATGGGTGGTGAACGTGGTTCTGGAAATAAAGAGTGTATTGCTCTTGGTGTGGGTAATACTACTTCTGGACTCTTTGGAGGTATGGCAGGATGTGCAATGATAGGACAATCGGTCATTAACTTTACCTCGGGTGGTCTTGGACGCTTATCTTCATTTACAGCAGCTGTGCTACTTATCATATTGGTTGTGAGCTTTTCAGACGTGATCGCAGCCATACCAGTAGCGGTACTTGTAGGTATTATGTTTATGGTGAGTATCGGAACCTTTGAGTTCTCTTCTGTGAAGCGTCTCAAGCATATGCCTAAATCTGATGCCTTTGTGCTTATCGTTGTGACCATTATTACGGTACTTGAAGACTTAGCTGTGGCAGTCATAGCCGGTATCATCATCTCTGCACTTGTGTTTGCTTGGAAACATGCAAAGATTATGGCTAGAACAAAAGAAGTCAATGGTAAGAAAATATATGAGCTTGATGGCCCTCTTTTCTTTGGTTCTGTTACTTCTTTTAATGAACAGTTTGATGTCGAAAATGATCCTGAAGAAGTGGTGATAGACTTTAAAAATGCACGTGTCATGGACAGTTCTGGCGCAGAAGCGATAGATAGCATTACTGAAAAATACAAAAAATTAGGAAAAAAACTTACACTCAGACATCTCTCTAAAGATTGTAAAAAGGCCTTACACTCTGCAGGACCATTCTGTACCTATGAAGTAGATGATCCTACGTATAAGGTAGCTACAAATATTTAGAAATCCATTAAAGTATATAAAATCTATTGATTTAATTGACTTTATGTTAATATATATTAAACTTTAGAGAAAGGATACGTATGAATAGAAAATATATGATACTGCTTCTTATACCCTTTACTATGATATATGCCAATATGGACTTTGAATATGTTGGGGTAGAAGTGAATATCACTACAGCAGACAACAAAAAAAAGCATTTTCTTGTAAAACGGCATATTCCTAAGGAATGTAAAAAAGTATTGATTACGAACAAAAACTTATGGACAGGAGATTTTGCTCATAAGTCTGTACCTACGGTTTGTAAATCTACCTTTGTACATACAAAAGGAAAACTTTTACCTATTACCTTAGACCCAGATCTTGAAACCTATGGTGAGCTTGAAGTACTGGCATTTATAAAAGAGATGCAGGACAATGATGAAATGCTTTTAATTGATGGCCGCACAGAATCTTGGTATGCCTATTTTACTATCCCTGGAGCTATCAATGTACCTTTTATTCACATTAAACGGAAGAAAGAGTATGAGTTTGAATTTGAAGATGCATTAAAACTTTTTGGTGTGAAAAAAGACAAAGAGGGAGAGTATGATTTTTCCAAAGTAAAAACATTGGTGGTATTTTGTAACGGGCCTTGGTGTTCACAGTCACCCGATATGCTTTATGCTTTGTTAGAAATCGGGTATCCCGCAGAAAAACTAAAGTGGTATAGAGGTGGCATGCAAACATGGTTAGCTGCAGGTATGACTACTACGAAGGATGTTAAATAAAGAACATTCCTACCATAAGCAATAAAAAGGGAAAGCAAAACCACAGATAAATCTTTTTTTGTGTTTTTGTTGTTTTATATATTCCCCAAAAAAACAGTAGAACAGACAGAGTAAAAAAGAGTAAAATCAGAACATTATTCATATTATTTTTCCAGGTCTTCACGCCCTATTTTATCTACCATTTTAATACTGTCCAGTGCATTTTGAAGTATTTTTTTCGTAGAGGTAAGAGGTTTCATATGAAGGTTGGTTTGTTTTCTGTCTAGGTTTTCATTCATTAAAACCTCCATTACTTCTTTTTCTAGTTCTTTAAATATCTCATTGAGTTTTTTTTCTATATAATCTACATTCATATTGTTTACTTTGATTTTGGTCTAAAAATTTTAATGACAGTTTCATCTGCTTCCATAAAACTACCACCGATAAGATCTATGCAGTATGGTACTGCAGGAAACACGGCATCTAAACATTCACGTATAGACTTAGGTTTTCCAGGAAGGTTAATAATAAGAGAACCATTACAGATGCCAGCAGTTTGACGTGAAAGTATGGCTGTAGGGACATATTGAAGACTTACTGCCCTCATCTGTTCACCAAAACCAGGAAGTAGTTTTTGACATACATTTTCTGTAGCCTCAGTGGTTACATCTCTTGGAGATGGTCCTGTTCCTCCCGTGGTAACGATAAGGTCACAAGAATACTCACGTGAAAGTTCAATGAGGGTTGTTTCTATCAAACTTTGTTCATCAGGTATACACCTATATTCATATTCACACTCATTGAGTAAATATTCTTTCATTGTGTCCATGATAGCAAGACCGGAGATATCTTCATAGATCCCTTGAGATGCTCTGTCACTTGTTGTTATTACACCAATTTTTATTTTATCCATTAAATTCAATAATCCTTCTAAATTTCCAAATACTATAGCTTAGTTGAGCTTAGAATATACAACGGTTAAGTCAATCTCTTCTTTTATTATTTTTAGATAAAATATCTTTTAGTATATGGAAAATTAAGCCAAACTTTCTGCGAAGATAGGACGGAAAACTATGGGTCTCTTGTAAGATTGCCAAGTTGCATAGGAATGGGCTACTTATGGGGGACAATGATGAATACAATGATGTTAAAAAATTTAAAAAATATTTTAGAGTATCTTTCTAGTGGGTTTTTTAGTCCAGAAAATATAGAAGAGGCATTAAAAATATATATTATATATACCTTTTCTGTGATTGGGTTTGTTTTTGTTTTTATTCTTGGTCTTTTGGGTCTGTCAACTTCTGATTATATTTTGACCACATTTTTACTTGGTGGTGCACTACTACTGCTTATTAATCTTGTTTATTTAAAAATATCTGCCAATCACATTTATGCTAGTTATATAATGCTATATCTTTTTTTTGCGCTTATGATATACCTAGTCTATTCAGGAGGAGTAAACAATACTGGTCCCTTATGGATTTATGCTTTACCCCCAACAGTACTTTTTATACATGGTTTCAAAAAAGGACTTCTTGACCTTATTGTATTTATAGTCATTATCTCTTTTATCTTATTTTATCCTGACAATATGCTTTTGAAAGCAAATTACAGCATTGAATTTAAAGTACGTATTATTTTATCATTTATTTTA
Organism: Sulfurovum sp.; assembly: GCA_026982075.1. Classification (GTDB taxonomy): domain Bacteria; phylum Campylobacterota; class Campylobacteria; order Campylobacterales; family Sulfurovaceae; genus Sulfurovum. The sequence continues at coordinate 4,931 of JALSHU010000039.1, forward strand.
CTTAGTTTCTTCTCATCTTTGTATGCATATTCACGAGAAAAATCATTAAAAAAGATGAAAAAGATACAAAAAGATTTAGAGTTCTTTTTAAAAAGAGATCCTCTTACAGGTCTTTATAATAGACGTGGATATCATGATAGTATTGATAAGATTGGAGATACACATGGTATTATGCTGATGTGTGATATAGATCATTTTAAAAGAATCAATGACACCTATGGGCATGAAACGGGTGACTTTGTATTACAAGAAGTTGCGCAATGTATTAGAGAAAATATTCGTAAAGAAGATGTAGCTATCAGATGGGGAGGGGAAGAATTTTTAATTTTTCTTTCTGAAACCAACATCAATAACGGTTATCTTGTTGGAGAAAAACTAAGGGAATCTATCGAAAAGCTTACTATTTATGCTAGAGATGAGACTATTATCAAAGTAACACTTAGTATGGGTATCTCATTGCTTAATGACACTGTTCCTTTGGAAGAAGCCATAAGAAATGCGGACAATGCTATGTATGTCTCAAAAGCTGCAGGACGTAATACAATATCTAAATATTAGTGTAGATATTTTAGCCCAGTTTTAACAATAGTCTATCAAGCATATGGGTACTTAAAATTTTTTTTAAGTACCCAAGAAGATATGTAGCTGTAGTGATATAATATCTTGGTTTTGGTTTTTGTGCTAAAATAATCTTGTAAACAACACTTGCCACTGCATCAGCTTCTTGATTAAAAGGCACCTTTTTATAGTTCCCTGATAGATTTTTAGTGTAAGTATCTTTAAAAATAGAATGTTCAATATCTACATTTTCTTGTAATTTTTTCATAGCAGTTTTACGAAAATTACTTGTGATGGGACCGGTATTCAACAGTACTGCATGGATATTTGTATCTTCAAGTTCAAGACGTAAAGTATCTGTAAGTCCTTCTATAGCATACTTACTAGCATTATAGGCTCCTCTTCCAAAGAGAGAAATCAGTCCCAATACTGAACTGTGCTGAATGATTTTTCCATATCCCTGTGCTCTCATAATAGGTATGATCTGACATGTACATTCGTGTAATCCAAAGACATTGGTTTCAAATTGTTCTTTGAGCACATCTGTATGAATATCTTCTACTGCACCAGCTTGTCCAAAACCAGCATTGTTGAACCAAACATCAATTGTGGATTCCTGTGCGGTAACAGTGTTAATCACCTCCGTAATCTGTGAAGGTTTTGTAACATCCAATTGCATCGCATTTTGAAAACCTAAAGATTTTAGCATCTCCACATCTTTCATACTTCTAGCCGTGGGATAAACATTAATATTTTTATGACTTAAATAGATGGCTGTCTCTAATCCTATCCCTGTACTACAACCTGTGATGACAATATTTGTCATAATTTTCCTTGAAGTAAATGTCCCACATTTTTAATAAAATATGTTGTTGTGAGTGAAAAAAACTCCAATGCCTTTGCACTGTCAATAATTTTATCTTCTTTACCTAAGAAAACTTCGATTGTGGTACCTCTGTCAAGCACAGCTTGTATTTTTGACTCATCCCAAGTGTATGTAAGAAGTGCTTCAAGTTCCTTCTTACTACCTACATTGACATAAGGTGATAATTCAATATTTGAGGGATATGTTACATTTAAAAGAAATTGTCTTACATAGGCTTCACGTCCTGCTTCAAAATAGCGTAATTGAGAACGGATAAAACTGGTTTTTTCTGTTTGAAAAAATGCGGGAGAAAGTAAAATAAGTGTATCAATACGTTCTTTACTTCTATAAACATATTCAAATGCCTTTTGTGCTCCATAGGAAAAGCCTACGACAGTAGTTGCGTCTGTTGTTATATATTCTCTAAAAAAAGTCTCTTCTTTTAGAAGAGAAAAACCATTAAAATATTTCACGTAATATCGCTTTGCATTCATCATGTGTGATATTTTCATGTACCAAAAGATGGTTTGATATTTCATCTTGTGCTTGTTTTAAGGTATGAAGTAACGTAGTTACCTCAGAGGCAGATTCACGTAAAAGCGCTTCTTCTTGTTGTGGTGTCACTATGAAATTTTCACTCATGGCATACTCATATATTACTTTATGTACAAGTTGTTTTGCTTGCAGTATATCAGTACTGGCATTGGTAAACTGTTCTTCATAGTGTATGTTTGTAGCGATACTCCCAGCAAGATAAAATTTTATTTTATTAATGAGCTTAGAACGAGAGAGTATTTCATGTTCTTGTGTTATGAGCAAGGTATTTACTATACCTATTTTTTCAAACTCAATATCAAGCCAAGTTGCTATGACTGCTTTTGCTCCTTGATACACAGATTGTATTTCCCGCTCTTTTTCTGTGAATGAAAGTATTTTACGTTTTCCTGAAAGTACTTTTTCTTTTACGGCTTCAAAATCACTTGTTTCTACCATTTTTCGTCCATTACGCATGGCATAGATAGCAGCTTCATTTGTAAGTGTGTCTAGTGCAGCAGAATTAAATCCTACAGTCATCCGGGCAACTTGTGGGATATCTACATTATGGGGTTTAAGTGCAAGGTAAAGCTCCAATGTTTTTTCTCTATCTTCTAAATCAGGTAATGAAATATGGATACGTCTGTCAAAACGCCCTGCTCTAAGCAGTGCTTCATCCAAAACATCCAGTTTATTGGTTGCTCCTATGACGATGACACCTGAGCTATCTTCAAAGCCATCCATTTCAGTAAGAAGTTGATTGAGTGTAGCTTCACGTTCATCATTTCTAAATTCACCACGGCTTTTACCTACGGCATCTATTTCATCTATAAATATAATACTGGGTGCGAGTTGTTTGGCTTTTTTGAAAAGTTCAGAAACCCTTTTAGCACCCATACCAACATAAATATGTACAAAAGATGCACCACTTTGATAGAAAAAAGGTACGCCCGCCTCGCCTGCAACAGCTTTAGATATAAGTGTTTTACCAACCCCTGGAGGTCCCATAAGTAGTACACCTTTAGGAAGACGTATATCCAAATCACGATACTTTTGCGGGTCTTTCAAGAAATCGATAATCTCTTCAAGTTCTTCTTTAACATCTTTAATCCCAGCTACATCATTAAATGTGACATTGGAAGTAAGTGCTTGTATTGGTTCAGTATCACCAGTGTTGTTTACTTTTGAGATTGAACGAATCTGTTTAAGTTGTTGAAGTTTGGTTTGTTTGATAAGGTTAAACAAAAATGCAAAAACACCAAGTAGTAGTAAAAGTGATAAACTATCATATATATAGCTATTATCTTCATTTACTTCAACCAAATATTTAGAAAAAAATGCATCTGTATTAATTGCATTTTTATAGATTTTATAGGATTGTGTTTTTGTTTTAATTCGTATATATTCACCATCAACAACAATTTTTTCTATATAGTCATTGGAGTAGAGTTTATTTGCTTGTTGATGTGTGATGAGCTTGTCTGTATCTCTTACTATAGCAAAAGTAAGTAGTGAAATGAGAAGAACCAACAAAATAAAAATGATTTTAGTATTTTTTATATTTAAGTTTTTTGGTTTAAAGTTTAGCTTTGTTGCCTTCATTGCTTACCTCCACATCATTAATAAGGACCCAGTTACTACTCAAGTCTTCATTACTTTTAACTTCTATTTTATTAAAATACTGATCAAAACCATAGAAAATATTGTTTTTTCCATTTTCAAGCAGTACTTCAAGGTTTTGCGTATGTTCCCGTCTAAAGGTATAGTTTTTAGCTTTGATAATTGCTGTAAGTTCTCGATGACGCTCTTTAGCGATATTCCCACGTATCTCTGGTTTCATTATAGCTGAGGCAGTATTATCACGCTTGGAATATGAAAAAGCATGGACATGGGTAAGTGGGAGTTCTTTCACTCTGGAAATAGCCTCAGCCCATGCTTTGTCATCTTCTCCAGGATGACCTACAATATAATCCGTCCCTAAAGCATAACCTTTGGATGCTATTTTATGAAAAAGATCTAAGTCGGTTTGAAATGTATTCCGTCTATTCATAAGTTTTAACATTTTATCTGATGTATGTTGTAAGGCAATATGTAATTGTTTTGCCATCCAAGGTTCATCAAGTAACTCTAGAAATTCATCATCGATTTGTATAGGTTCTAGACTACCTATGCGTATACGTCTGACACCACGAATCATACTCATTTTTTTAAGTAGTTTTGCCATAGATGTATTGTGGTCTCGTCCGTAAGAGCCCACATTTGTACCTGTAAGTATAAATTCTCCAAATCCATTGCTTGCTAATTTACTGATTTGTTCTAATATAGTTTCTTCTTTGTGGGAGCGTGCCTTACCTCGAACTTGAGGGATGATGCAGTATGAACAGGCAAAGTCACAGCCCTCCTGTATTTTGATAAATGCTCTACTCTTACCTACAAATTCTTCAACAATGGTAGAGTCGATATGTTCGAGGTCACCTATTTGGTAAAAAGGATTTTTATTTTTGAGTACAGTATTAAGGTTTTCTTTTTCAGAGTGTCCTATGACACCAAAAACTTTTTTGTCTTCAAAGAGACTTTCTCCTTTTGAGTGAGAACCACATCCTGCAAGTATCACTTTAGCATTTGGGTTTTTACGTTTTATCGAAGAAATGTAGTTACGTACAGATGAGTCAGCACCATTGGTGACCGTACAAGAATTTACCACAATATAATCTGAGTGTAGCTCATCATCGGTGAGTGTGTAGTCTTTGAGTTTAGACATCATCACTTGCGTATCAAATTGGTTCGTACGACAACCAAAGGTTTTAAAATAGACTTTTTGCATTATTCTAGTTCTTTATTGGGAAGTGTATCATTCGTATTTTTTTGAGGGTTTTGTATATTAGTTTCCATGAAGATAGACTGTGATGGGTAAGCAATTTGGATATTTTCTTCTTCTTGTATACGAGTGATAATTTCTATAGATATAGTACTTCTTAAGGTCATGGTTGCAAATGAGTTTGTTAAATACCATACTGAAATTTTCATACCATAAGGTTCTATATGTGTAAAAATACGGGGTTCAACATTGGTATTTCTCATACCATACTTACTTCTGAGTTTGTTTAGCTGTTTTCTTGTAATCTCAGTATATCCTTTGGAGTATTTTCTGGCAATTTCTTTAGCAATGAGTGAAGCTTTGTTCGCATCTGAATCAAAGGTTATTACAAAATCTATACCATCCCATACCGTTTTAAGACCTGCATGAGAGTAGTTTGATATCATGTCTGTAAATATGAAGTTGTTGGGAATAAAAACAATACGTCCAGCCCTTCTGTTGACCATGTATGTGGTCAATGTAATATCCTCATGCATAGTCATACGTAACATTGAGATATCTACTATATCTCCCACATATTCTACACCATCACGGACAAATTTTACTCTGTCACCCACATGAATAGAACCTCCAAGTACAATCGTCGCCCAACCCATAAGGGACATAAACCAGTCTTTCATAGCAATAGCAATACCAGCCGAGGCAAAACCAAGTATGGTCACAAGGTAAGACACATTTTCAATATATGCAAAAAGGAGAGTAATTAATAAAATACTTACAAAGGAAATATTGAGTGCTTTATTGATGGTATAAAAACGTTCATTGTCTGACATGTATTTTCGAACAAGATATTTTATAAAAAATAAAAGAAAAACAAAAAAGAGTATAATTGCTCCAATTACACTCGTTTTTTCCACTTCTCTTTGTATAGCATGTTTAAGGTTTAGTTCAATTTCATCTATTTTTTTAGTATAGACACTTTCAGTTGTGTTAAAGATTTCCAGTACAGTACTAAATGTTTTAATTTCATCTTGAGTATCTTGTAAGACTTTTATATATTTTTCATTTGTTGGGTCATGTTCTAGAAGTTTGATAATAATTTTTTCTTTTTCTTTATACTTTTGTACTATGTTTTGTAAAGAAAAGTATCGGTTGGCATATTCTATTTGGTCAGATCTAAGTTTTTCTCTGTAGGATAATGCACCGATGATGGCAAAAGGGTTTTCAACATTTGGCACTTTGTCTATGACGGGTGGTGTCAAAAATTTCTTGAATGGATCTTTTTCATACTCTTGAAGTAAACGCAGTTTGCCTACGAGTGTCATTCTTGTTGATTGAAGCGTTTCAAGTTTTTTTCTTTTTTCTTTAGAAAGTTTTTGCTTTTTCTCCAAACGTTCTATTTCTGCATCAAGTAAAATCTTTTGTTGTTTTAATTCTTGATAGGTATGATAGTTACTATATATTTTAGACCAAATATTATTTTCAGAAAGTTCTTTATTAATAGCTGTTTGTTGGAGTAGAAGTTCTTCAATGTTGATGGATTTACTCTCATCTGAAATAGTATTATTCAAGTCATGCAGTGCTTGATTAACTGTATTATTGGTTTCTGAGAGAGCAATAGAACTCAACAATATAATGAGTAAAAAAAGTTTTTTTAGATACATTATTTTACCCCAAAATTTTGTAATACGTTTTTAACAATTTTTTCATCAATTTCAGAAACTATTTTATGTCCACCCAACCCTTGCGGTAAAATGAACTTGATACTTCCTTTAGAAGATTTTTTGTCTAAGAAAAAATGTTCGTAAAAATCATCTACATCTTGTATCTCATACTCTGTAGGTAAAGAAGCTTTGCGTAAAAGTCTCTCTACCGCTTCTGCTTCAGATTGGCTAAACATACCAAGCTCAACGGCCAAAGCATTTGCCATAACCATACCGATGGCTACCGCCTCTCCATGTAAATAAGTTGTATAATTTGTTTCATTTTCAACCACATGTCCAAAGGTGTGTCCGTAGTTCAGAACAGCTCTAATCCCAGCTTCTTTTTCATCTTGGTTTACTACCCATGCTTTAAGTTCTACAGATTTACGAATCATCTCTTTAATTGTTTCTGTATTGTTAAAATCAACATTTTCTAAATACTCAAAAAATGTTTTATCAAACATCACAGCCATTTTGACTACTTCAGCAACACCTGCAGCAAACTCACGTGGAGGTAATGTAGTTAAGAATGATGGGTCTATATATACTGCTTTAGGTTGATAAAATGCCCCGATAAGATTTTTTCCATATTTAGTATTTACTCCAGTTTTACCACCAACACTTGCATCTACTTGACTCAGAAGTGTAGTAGGTATTTGAATAAAGTCAATACCTCTTTGGTATAAACTGGCTGTAAATCCAGTCATGTCTCCTATCACTCCCCCACCAAAAGCAATTAGAAGAGACTTCCTGTCAAGTTTATATTCAAAACATTCATTTAAGATATTTTCTACAGTTTCCAATGTTTTATACTTTTCTCCATCAGGAATAGTGACAACATTTAATTTTTCAACATCTAGTTTAGCTAAAAGTGTGTTCAGGTGAAGTTTTGATACTGTTGGGTTGGTCACGATAACAACTGATGTATCAAAATGAAGTGTAGGTAATGTATCAATTGTGATATTATATTTAACGGTATGGGCATTTATTAATTCGATGGGGACTATCATTCAGGGAAACCTTACACAGATTATAATTTCTATCTATTATAGCCCAAGTGTCATTAAGAATCACTATGACGTCTCTCTGGATAACCTCTTGACTCGTCTTTTGTTTCTGAAAGTGCATAAGGGACAAGTAATTTTGGGTGCCTTGTTGTGGTAAGTATAAAATCTTGTATTTTTGTTGAAATGAGTTTCATAAAATTATCTGTATTGAGGTCTCGTTCAAAAGGAGCAACTTGAAGTATTTTTTTCATATTTGTAAGTTCGCGTATTGGATTGGCAACTTTTTGTTCAATATTGATTTTCATATTAAATATATGTGTTAGCGTTTCATAGTGCTCGATAATCATTTTTTTACTTTCAAACTCCCCATCTGGATCAAAATCACAAAGCATAAGATTAAGACCTAATGATTCCGATATATCAAATGCAGTTGCAGAAATTGATTCCATTTTTTCATCTTCACTCATCAGGATGACACACTTTTTTATGTTATACAGATGTCTGTCTCCAAATAGATAAACCAATTTTCTAAGGGAGTAAAGTGTCTCCTTAAGATTCTCTGCTTCAAAGGTTTTGATACTGTTCATAACAATACCAATATCTTTTTCATTAATATCATATTCTATAATGGTTTTTACAGGTCTGTTCTCATAAGAAACTGAGATATCAACCGTATCAGACTCATAGGTTTTTAACTCTTCAATCAGTTTGAAATTGTTAGGATATATAATACGTACATAGAGTGATTTGTTTTCAAGTTTATTTAGAAGATAAATACTCTCTTGTAAATAAATTTCAGCATTATCAGTATCAAATCTAAAATCTAAAATAAGATATAAATCTTTACCAAATGGTTCAGGAAAAAGTCCTATACGTTTGTTAATGGTTTTGTATATACCATCTAAGACGAGAGGTTTGCCGACAACAAGAAGTGTATCGTTAGGACGAATCATAGTTGCAGCTGTTGGAAGTATCTGTTTCTCGTCACGATAAATGGCTACTATTTTCCATTTACGTTGTAAAATAGAGCCCACATGTCTATAGGCATAGGATGAACCAAAAGGAACATGAATTTCCATAATCTCACCACGGCCTAAACCTACGTTTTGCGCAATTAATGGAACATTGGGGAGATGGTCATATAAATGTGCTGCCATAAGTTCTTGTGAATAGAGGATAGTTAGGTTGTCATGTTCCTTACCTATGCTTTCATCGTCCCACTGGTTAAGTAACAATGTTCTCATTTTAGGATTAATCAAAGCAATGTTTTTTAATGTATAAATAGCATCTTCTTTATCTTCTAAAACGACAAAGACATCAGAAAAGTGAGTGGTTGACATAATATGACTAAGTTTTGAAAAACTTGTTGGGTCAGCATCAATACGGGTGATGTTTTTACCTAGTTTTTCAGGTGTAGTACCTGCTTTATAACAGGTGACATAATATTGGTTTTCTGCTACTCTTTTTTTACCTACCCAATCAATAAAATGTTTAGCAATGCTACCACTTGCCAAGATAAGTATGTTTTGCATATTTAAATACCCTTTTTTGATAGGATGTCCAATGAGACACAACCTATTTCTGATACTAACTTTATATTTATATTTCTATTAAAATAGAAAGTTTATAGACTCAAGCATGATTGTGAGCATTGATGCTTTACGTTTTGTAAAATAAAGATATAATTTCTCAATTATTTTGAGGGATATTATAACACAATGCAATTTCAGATAGATAAAATAGATGGTAAAGCCAGAGCTTGCACCATTAAGACAGTACATTCGACTATTCAAACCCCTGTTTTTATGCCCGTGGGCACTGTAGGCGCTGTGAAAGCTTTAGATGCTACGGACTTGGCTACATTTATTAAGCCAGAAATCATTTTGGCGAACACTTACCATATGTATATTCGTCCTGGGGATGATGTGGTGGAAAAGATGGGTAAACTACATGGTTTTACAAAATACCCTAAAAGTTTTCTTACAGACAGTGGTGGATTTCAGGCTTTTTCCCTCTCAGATAATGTCAAGATAGATGAAGGGGGGATTACTTTTGCAAGTCATTTAGATGGTTCAAAACACTACTTTACGCCTAAAAAAGTGATAGACATTCAACACAATCTAGGTTCAGATATCATGATGATACTTGATGATCTTGTAGCTCTACCCGCCACACAAGAGCGTATTTCAGCCAGTATAGACAGAACAACACGTTGGGCACAAGAGAGTATCGATTACTTTAGAAGAAAGCAAGCTGAAGGTGTGGGTGTTGAGCAAAATATCTTTGCGATTATTCAAGGAGGTACTGACAATGCTTTTAGAGAAAAATCAGCCAAGGAGCTTTGTGCTATGGATTATGATGGTTTTGCCATTGGGGGACTCTCAGTAGGTGAAGCCAGTCAAGACATGTATGACACGGTAGAGTGGACGACACAGTTTATGCCTACAGACAAACCCCGTTACCTGATGGGTGTGGGTACACCAGAGGACTTGGTAGAAAATGTGGCACGTGGTGTAGATATGTTTGACTGCGTGATGCCCACGCGAAATGCACGAAATGGTACACTTTTTACAAGTTTTGGAAAAGTTAACATTAAAAAGGCTGAATTTACTACAGATAATAACCCCATAGACCCTGAGTGTGGATGTATGGTTTGTCAGTCGTACTCGAGAGCCTATTTACGACATCTTTATAGAGCAAGAGAAATTACTTATTTTAGATTAGGTACGATTCATAATCTTTATTATTATCTAAATTTAATGAAAGAGATGAGAGAAGCTATCTTAGAAGAAAGATTTGAAGCATTTAAAAGTGAGTTTTACGAAAAAAGAAGAAAATAACCGTTTATCATACTTCTAAATTGTTTGTTGCTCTAATAACGAGGCTAATCATGAGGATTTCTAAGACGATAAATAGTCCTATTGCATTGTTTAATTCTGAATAAAATGTCATACACTCTCCTTTTGGGAGGAGAATTATACATAAAAAGTATTAATTGAATATTAATTAGTATTAAAATGATTGAACAGAAGAGATATTATTGGAGATAGGGTACTTTAGCTGAGGGAGTCTCTTTTGAAGTATGCTCTAAATGAGCATCTTGGTCATCGAAGAATATATCTGCACCAAAAGCTTTGATGACTTCATACTTTTGCACACCTCCTTGAAAAAAAGCTTCATCTACACGCACACCCCACCCTTCAAGCGTACCCAGGACTCTTTCATGTGTTGAGAAATTTCTGGCGGTTACTAATGCTGTTCGTATAGGTGAAGATTCCATAGGAAACTTGTCTTGTATTTCTGAGATAGTTTTGAGGAACTTAAAAAAAGGTCCCTTAGAGAGTGGGTTTTTTGCATGTTCACGTTCATGGGCTATAAAAGCATCCAGCCCATTTTCTTGATAGACTTTTTCACTTTCATTACCAAATATGACTGCATCGCCGTCAAAGGCAATTTTTACGATATCTGATTCTTCTGAACTGATGGGCGTATGTGGCAGTATAGTGGCTGCTGCCACACCAGACTTCACGGCCTCTTCAACATCAGGGGCATGCACAGAGAGAAACAAATCTACTTTAAACGCTTCCAAATAACGAGAAACTGGAGTACCTGCTGTCCATCCTGTACGTTCTATATCAAGTGCATAGTGTTCTATCGAACGTCCTATACGTAGACCAGTTGCTGCATTGTTACGTGAGAGGATGATGACTTCTATCAGTTTGTTGTCAAATCTATTGTTGATAGCTAGAAGATTTTGCACAAATCTAAATGCGGAACCTTTCTCAAGGGGGTTGTTCAAGTGTTCAAGTTGATGTTGATAGTAACTTTCTAAACCTTCATTATCAAATATAGTATTTTCCTCTTCCAGATTAAAAAGTGCCCGAGATGAGATAGCTATAACTAATTTATTTTGAAGATCATATGCCATGCTTGATACTCTCTTTTTTAAGAAAGTATAACGTGCTATAATTAAATTTATAAACATAAAAAGGATGAAGAATGGGTTTTGGAAATATTGTTTTACTAATAATTGTAGCAGTGGTTGGATATTTAATTTTAATATACAACAAATTTGTATCATTGCGTGCAGGTATAGATGCTGCCTGGTCAGATATAGATATACAACTTAAACGCCGTTATGACTTGATACCTGCATTGGTGGATACAGTTAGAGGATATAAGGAGTATGAAGCTGAGACACTTGAAAAAATCATACAAGCAAGACAACAGGGGCTTAGTGCAGGGTCAATGGATGAAAAGGCTGCTGCAGCCAATATGTTATCTGGTGCCTTAGGTAAAATGTTTGCTTTGGCAGAAGCTTACCCTGATTTAAAGGCAAATACAAACTTCCTAAAACTTCAAGATGAACTCTCAAACCTTGAAGATGCTATACAAAATGCCAGACGTTATTACAATGCTATCGTAAGAGACTATAACGCTAAATTAGAGTCATTTCCAGACCTTTTTATAGCGCAAAAGTTTAACTTTACAGGGCGTGAGTACTTTGAACTTGATGCAAGTGAAGCTGAAGCTATCAATAAGATGCCTAAAATAGATTTATAATTATATGATGAGACTACTAATACTTGTTCTAGCATTGACTTCTTTTGCTTTTTCAGAAAAAATTTCGGCTTATACCATTGATGTTGATGTGAAGCAAAGTGGTGAACTTTGGATAGTAGAGTCGATTGAGTATGATTTTGAAGGTCAGAGTAAACATGGTATTTATAGAGATATTCCTTTTACAATCAAAAAGAACAATCGGGTTAAAGATTTAGCATTATATGATTTTTTTGTTCAAATGGATGGTGCTAGTGTAAGATGGGAAAAGAGTACTATGGGATCTTCACAGGCAGGAGACATTATACGTTTAAAAATAGGTGATGCTGCTACATACGTTAATGGTAAACATCTATATACCATCACTTATCGTGTCAAAATAGGTGTACTTCCTTCTTCTCAAAATGAAGATAATGATGCTGTACGTTGGAATATTATAGGGACAGGTTGGCAAGTCCCTATTGAAAATATCACAGCAAACTTCTTTTTACCTCCTTCTTTAAATCAAAACAATATTGACCTTTCTACCTATACTGGGAAGTATGGTAAAAAGAGTTCACAAGCATTATCACTGTGGGTTGAAGCACAACATTTGCAAGTAAAAATAGATAAACTTACTCCACATCAAGGTGCAACTGTTGAACTAGCCTACCCCTCAGGACTCTTAGACCAAAGTGGTAAAGAGAATGTCAAAGCATCTCTACAGGATTTGTTTTTAGAGTATTGGCACTGGGGAGCACTTATTGGATTTTTACTCTATTTTCGTGATGTCTTTAAAAAACATACAGGTTTTGTAGACAGACGTTCTGTGGCTGTCCAGTATGAAGCACCCAAAGAATTAACACTATTACAGTCTGGATTAATTTTAGATAAATTTGCAGATAATGAAGATTTTGCAGCTGCAGTACTTGAACTCGGATATTTGGGACATCTGGAGATAGAGCAAAAAGATAAAAAATCGGATCCTGTTTTATTACGTAAAACTGCTGATACAAGTATATTAACGCTAGACCAAAAATATTTACTTGAAGAGATACTCTTTAAGAGCAAAAATAATTTTGTAATGTCATCAGGATCAAGCGCAAAAGCACAAATTTTAAAAGATGGGTTTCGTCATATTAATGATAAACTTTATACTTGGTCTGTTTCTAACGGATATATGTCTGAAAATCCACAAAGAGTACGTAAAAATTTTTTATGGAAAAGTATTTTGTTACTTTTACCCATCGTAGGATTAGTATTTTACAGTCTTTATAAGAAGTTTGGTACGGATACGATATTTTTACTTATTTTTCCTGTCATTTTTGGTGGAGTGGGTATAGGTATTATACTATCTCAAAAAAGTTGGTTGGCAAAATCCCAAGGTGTATTGTTCGCTACTGCAGGGATGATTCCTTTGTTTATGATTCAAGAAAATGGTCTTCATCTTCAAGCATTTATATTTGGTCCTATGGGTGTACTTATCATTTTGATTTTAGCTTTTGTATATACTTACAAACATATGGGTAAATTTACCCCCAAAGGTGCGTATGCGTCCAAACACCTTTTAGGGTTAAAAGAGTTTATTTCACGTGTAAAAGAAGATGAAATAAAACGACGATTAGAAGAAGACCCACTTTATTTAGAAAAACTTTTACCTTATGCTGTTCTTTTTAAAGAGACTCAACATTGGCTCTCTTTTTATGATGTACTTCATGTAAAAACACCACTTTGGTACCATGGAAACATTTCTAATATGGGACGTTTTTCTTCTTCAGTCAATGCAGCTGCCACTCCACCATCTCAAAGTAGTGGTGGTAGTGGTTTTTCTGGAGGCGGTGGTTTTTCTGGTGGAGGTGGCGGAGGTGGCGGTGGTGGCTCATGGTAGCCTCTTAGGTTTAAAAAAATAATGCTAAAATCCTTTTAAAAATAGAGGATAGACTATATGGACACACTTTTTGTCTATGGTACACTTATGCCTAACTGTCCCAATGGGTATATCCTAGAGAACATTTCTGGGAAGTTTGTACCTGCTACAGTAAGGGGTGAACTTATCGGTGCGGGATGGTCTGCTTCTATGGGGTATCCAGGAATTAAATTAAACTCTGAAGCAGATACTGTTCATGGATATTTGTTTTATTCACATAATTTAGAGAACAATTGGGAATACCTGGATGCATTTGAAGGTGACGAGTTTGTACGTACAGAAGTATGTGTAGAACGCTATGATGAGCTAGATGTAGATACTTTTATTTATGTACTAAAAGATACTAAAGAAGACATAGAAGAATAAAATATGACAATTTGACATATTTTACAGGATTACTTTAAGAATAAAGTATTATACAAATATGTATCAAAAGAAAAAAGAACGACTCTATATTTCAGAACTACTTGAGAACCCCTCCGTCTCATACCCTTCCTATTATCTCCTAAGCATGACTATGCATAAAAATGAAATACTTCATAGTGCAATTATTGCTTTACATAGCTTTGATTTTTCTTATTATGATGTCGCAAAATCTTATGATGATATCTTTAGTATGTTATGTTCAGGTACTTTTCCCATCTTTAAAGAGAAGTATATTGTTGGATATTTCGGAAATAAAATGATGTATTTAGAATCTAACGGATGGAAATCTATGCCTGCAACAGAAGAGATTTTTAAGATGGAGAATTGGCTTGTGTGTTAAGGATAAATATAACTTTATCAAATTAAAATTATAATTTAACTAATTAAGACTAATTTTATCTTATTTAGTTATACTACACTCCTATCTTAGGTAGTGAGACTTTTTTTATTCTTCCTCCTTTTTTAAAAAATATAGTTCATATCCCAATGGACTTACTTATAGTCATACATCACTATCTAAGATACTTTCAAATATATATCACGTAACCTTTATACAAAAAGTATGTATAACTTAAATGTTTATTTATTTATGGAAGTTTCTTTAATTTTCTAAAATCAATAGATTTAGCATATGCTTTGAGTTCATCCAGTGTCACCTTGTGACCTTCTACTTTTATAAAAAAACGTTTGCCTATCGCAAGGGATATTTCACCTTTTTCTTTGTCTTCATCATATTTGACAATGGCTTTTTCTCTGTTAATACGTTCAAGTTTACCACCATCAGCAGTTGCAAACATAGGATTGGTAAAAATGCCCATCATTCCCTGCATCATTGGGGAATCTGTAATAATTTCTATTTCTACTTTGGAGGATCCTTTGGTGTATTTGCGTGAAGTCATGATACCTCCACCCATCATTCCAGCTCCGGCAGTTTGTGATTTTGCTTTTTTGGCGTTCCACCCTGTCAATGGCTCAGGTAGGTAACTTTCAAGACCTTGACCTTTTTTTTGCTGTATCAGTTGTAATGCATAATTGATATCTTCAACAGCTAAACTATATTCTGCATTTTCATATGATTTAATAGCTTCCTGTAAGGTTTCAACAACATCATCAGCAGTTGAAAAATTTGAGAATGACACAATCATAAGTGATGTAAGTATGGATGTTTTTATATTCTTCATGTTTATAAGTCTCCTTAATTATATGTTACTTTGGTTAATTCTTACATAGTTAGGTTAAAGTTATTCTTAAATAGAGTGAACAAATTATGTTATAATAAATTATAAAAAATATGGAGTTTAAAATGAAAAAACTTAATTTGTTATTGCTTGCAGTTACAACTGCAGGTATGATTGCTTTAACTGGATGTGCAACAAAAGCTGAAACTGGTGCACTTATCGGTGCAGGTTCTGGTGCACTTATTGGACAGGCTATAGGTGGCAATACAGGTGCTACTGTTATAGGTGCTGGAGTTGGTGCCATTGCTGGTGCAGCAATAGGTGGTAATGAAGATAGAAAAGATAGAGAACGAGGTTATAGATATTAGTATTTTCAGGGAATACTTTCGTATTCTTCTGGAACTATGATAATGTAGCTACGATAGTATAACGCCAACGGTGTTTACTTATCTCTGCTATAAAACCATAATCTTCAAGTTTCTTTTTTAAAATTTCGGGTACAAAAAAATTACCAGGTTCACCGAGTAATTTTTCACCCCGACAAATACTTTTACCTAGAAATGTACTTACATCAAAATCATAAATAAATATTTTTCCTTCTTTTTTCAAGACACGAACAATTTCTTTTAGTGCTTGGTCTATGTTATTAAAATGATGTAAAGATTCACCCATTAAAACAACATCAAAACTTCCCTCTGTAAAAGGAAGATCTTCGGCAGATGCGACTTGTGTTTTTATATATGGCAAAGCATATTTGAGCATATTTTCTGCTGGGTCTACAGCTATGAAAGAAAGATCATCTCTACATTTATAGGAAAACTCACTCATCATACCTGTTCCTGCACCAAGATCTAAAATTTTAGCTTGTGTTGGAACATTCTTTAAAAACTCACAAAGTATTTGACGAACAACTTCTGGATAGATAATAGAGCCAAATGTTTTAAAAAACCATCCAAGATAATTAAAAGGAATCATAGTTTCTCCTCAATCTGTTTACTTACTAGTATAGTTAAATTTTTACATAATGCAAAACCTGAGTTAATACTTTGGTAATTTTAAAGTAAGATTTGAGTCACACTTATGCATTATACTTTGCTTGTTCGAATAAAACATTCGACAAAAAAGGTTTTTACCTACTCAAAAGGAAATAGAATGAAAAAAATGATGATTTTAATCGCTGCAATGGCGATGGCAACAGTTGCTATACATGCAAATGAACAAGTATCTACAACAATATCAGCACTTGAAACCCAAGCGCCAACACCAACAGAAGGTGACACAAATGGCACTACAGAAGAGACAGTACCACAAGGAAAATAAATACTTAATTCCCTTATACTCCCTTGCGTGTCACACAAATACTGTGTGACACTTTTTAAGAAATATCAATATGAATCTCTCCATTGATAACATCAAAACTTACATTTGAACCTTCTACTACTTTGTCTTCGAGTATCAGCTCAGCAAGTCTGTCTTCTACCACTTCGTACAAGGCACGTTTAAGTGGTCTAGCACCATACACTGGGTCAAATCCTGCTTCTGCTATGTAAGCTTTGGCGTTCTGTGTTAATGTGATAGTAATATCACGTTCAGAAAGCTTTTTCTGTATATCTGTAAACATGATGTCCACGATACGTGTAATAGCTTCTAAATCCAATGGATTAAAGATAACCTGCTCATCTAAACGGTTTAAGAACTCTGGCTTAAAGTTACGCTTGAGTTCTTCATTTACGGCTAC
>JALSHU010000040.1 GCA_026982075.1 Sulfurovum sp.
TTTATTTTCCTATAGCCAATGCATATAAAACCATCTCATCATTTCCTACAAATTCATTTACTTCATCATCATAGTAAGCACCTATACCAGAACATCCTATACCTAGATATAAAGATGCTACATACAGTCTATGTCCTATGATGCCCGCTTTCTGATACAATGCCTGATAGTTTTTGCCCTTGGATGTTAAAAAAAATACCATGGCTCCTTGCTGCGAAAGAGAGTATTGTTCCAAACTCAAATACCCTGCTTGCTTGGCAAAATCTCCATAAGAAATAAAGATGCCATCTTTATAAAGCCCTAAAGGCATATTTAGCACACGATTAAGCACAATATATACGGAAATCTCTTCATCACAGTCAGAAGGAATAGGTTGCTGTATGGCATCCATTATATAGTTAAACTGCCCTTTGGTGATGGCACCTTCATTAAAACCTCGTTGTGAACGACGGGTAAAAAGTGTTTCTCTTAACTTTGTTATATTATAGGTAAATTTGGGCTCCTTTATCTGTGTTTCACACCCTTTTAACACTAGCGTTTCTGCATACGCTTGTTCTATCAATTCATTTTTCTCAAAACTACGACTACCATCCACATAAGGGAGTTCAAACTCTATAGGGTTTATTGTGGTATTTTTTATAGGCACTCCCATCGTAGCCCCTGCTAAAAACCATTCTCGTTCTTCAAAACCAAACATACGATTAAGTTTTTCTCTTTGGATATGATAATTCATTTGCACCACAAAAGGTTTAAGCTGTGCTGCTGCTTCAATACTTCCTAACAAATGCCCTGCATCCAACAGACAGTATCGGAACGCGCGGTTTTTATATTTCCAAGAGGATCTGTAGTAAATAGCTGATACCAAAAACAGATATCCCTGCATAGCTCTTGTAAAACCAAAGTAAGGCTCTAGCCCCTCCTCTTGCGTAATATTTTGTAATAAGGTTAAGGAAGAAGAGCTCACTTCATAATGATAAATACCATCGTTCATCCCTTCAACATCACGGACTTGAAAATAAAGTTCATTGGGGTATAAAGCTCCAGCACTTGGATTAATTCGCAAATAATATTCACCATTGGGATAAGATTTTTTAGCCGTTAAGCCTGCAATATGATATAAAAAATTATCTTCTTTTCTTTCTAAATCCAATTTTATTTTTTTATAACTGTCTGGATAATTTTTATAGGTATTAGGCTGATCTTCCCATTCTATGCGGTTGGGATTGGTTCTTACAGAATTGTAAGAGTGTTTTGTAGTAGCATGATACCAAAACATTAAAGAAGTATCTCACCATGTTTTTGTTTTAAAGCTTCTATTTTTTCTTCACATAGCTTAAACAAATCATAATGTTCTATCCCCTTTAAACACAGATATTTATGGCGTTCATAAGAAGACAATACTTTTTTGGCTTTTTCATTTGCATTTTTTCTATCACGTTTAATATGTTCAAACGTAATAGCTGCATTTATGTAACCTTTTGCAAGATTTGCCAAAGGATGCTTTTTCAGCCGTAAAGGATGCCATGCCTCTTCCATCACTTCATGCGCTTCAAAATACGCTCCTTCTTCTAAAAGTTTTAAGTACTCTCTTAAAGCACCTTCTAAATCATCATTCATCGTGAGCATTATTGTACTACCTTATTTATTTTCTCAATGAGTTTTGTAATGTTTCTATCATGTGCAAAACACATCGTGGTTTTACATGCAAGATACTCATCACTCTCTTGAATTCTACTTAAAATAAATGGGTATTTCACTTTATCTAACTCGCTTTGGGCGATACGTAACTTTTCCTTCTTTGCATATATCATGCTATCTCCCATTTTTAAACGCAAGAAAGCTAAAGAGACTCAATGTTACCTACCACTTTTCCCACAATCGTCACTTCATCTGCCGCGACTGCCTGAGGTGGATACATACTGTTATCTGAAATAAGGTCTATCATCCCATCTGGTCTTCTTTGAATACGTTTAATAAAAAGCCCCCCTGTCGTGGAAGCAATAAAAATACCATTTTTATCGATATCTGTTTGTGTTCTATCCACAAATACAATACTTCCATCTTGAAGTGTTGGCTCCATGGACTCACCATCAACATGAATAGCTTCAAGTTCCGTGTTCCCCATGCCTACCATGTTATGCATAATTTTCTCATCTACACTAATCGTCTCATAGTTTTCATCAAAAACTTCTGCTCCCCCTCCCGCAGATGCTCTAATATCAGCAAAATAATGCACTTGGAAAAACTTTTCTGTCTCAGCTTTAAGCATATCAACTGCCTGATCAAAGAAAAGCCAATTTACCGATATTTTCTTGATTGCACAAAACTCCAATATCTCTTCATAAGGAATGGAATTTCGTTTTTTCATCGTTGCAAAGGTTGCTTGGGGGATATTCAACGCATCTGCCACATCTTTATCAAATACTTTTTTACCCACTCTACTTTCAGAAATAATATCTTTTAATTTGTCGATGACTTCACTTAACACTAACATTTTTACTCCTTCTTTTTCAATTTGACATCGAGTGCTTCACTCTAGTCATGTTTAACATATAGATAGGTAAGTATATAGTACTTTTCTTAAAAGTATGACAATTTGACATATTTTTAAGAATATATTCATAAATTAAATACAATTTGACATATTTAAACCTAAAGGATAAAAAATGGTATATTCGGAAAATAAAGAATTATTAAGCTACGCGATAAAAATGGGTTGTAAAACAGCTGCAGAATTTGCTATGTTTTTAAGAGCGAGAGAATCAATCCTCGCACTTTAATCAATTATCCAAAAAGTAGTACATTTACCTCATCACCCGTTACTTTGGAAGTATCTTCTTCTCTGGTGACTAGCAGGGCTACATCACCTAGCATATTGGTAAGTATGGCAGAGGATCCGACTTTTTTATCTTTAAAGTCAACATAATACTCTCCATGCAAAAGGGATACGTTACAGGCAGTAAATTCAGCTTTTTTAGCACGTTTTACAAAAGACTCTTTGAGTTTTGCCTTCACTATACGCAAACTAGATTTTCCCTGCTGCAACTTCTCTATCAGTGGTACGAGGTAAAGTAATGCTGTCACCGTAGAAGAGTAAGCAAACCCTGGTAAACCTATGATAAACTTATCATCTTTGCGTGCCACCATAATGTGCTGGCCTGGCTTCACACGTACTCCTTTAAAAAGTACTTGACAATCAAGTGCATAGATGACATCTTTAACAAAATCAAAATCACCTACACTCACACCCCCTGTTGTCACCACGATGTCAGACTGTTCTAGAGCTGCAGCGATTTCTTTAGCAATCGTTTCTTTATCATCTTTGATACAGCCAAGTTGCAACGGTATACCATCATATTTTTTGACAATTGCTTCTAAAATATAATTATTTGAAGAACGTATCTGTGCATCATTGGTTTGTTCTTCCCCAAGTTCAAGTAATTCTGAACCTGTAGAAAGTATCGCTACTTTTGGCTTCTCGTATACAAGAACATTGGCAATATTCAAAGATGCCATCACTCCTATTTGAGGAAAATCTATTTTTGTACCTTTAGCAATAAGTAACTGCCCTTTAGCATAATTTTCACCTACTTCACGTACAGAAAACCCTTGCGGCACTTCCTCTATGATGACTATCTCATCGTCATCTACTTTTACATTTTCTATCGGTATTAAGGTATCTGCACCTTTAGGCATCAAAGAACCAGTAAATGTCTTGATACATGTACCCCCTATCACTTCTGCCTTCAATGAAGAACCTGCAGGGTTAATACTGTCTACTCTCAATCTTCCTAAAGTCATATCTTCATGGATAATGGCATATCCATCCATCGCCGATGTAGGTAACTCTGGTGAATTATGGTCAGCGATGATATCTTCAGCTAAAACATGCCCTAAAGCATCTACTATGTAAAGTGATTTTGTTCTATAACTTGCTATTTCAAGATTCTTTAATATCTCTATTGATTCATCAAAATGAAGCATTGGGGAATTCCTTTATTACTGTAAGGTACGTTTACTAACATACCGCTATATTGGATATAAATATAATATTTATTGGTTATTTAAATTCAGTGGCATTGGATTCAGACACTTTACGCAAGCAAACCCGAACCATACATAGGGGTACTTCTGTCTGCTGCATAAATACGTTCACCATTTTTGACGTCATATTTCCATATGGGGGCATTGGCTTTAAAGTCTTCTACAAATGCATCTATAAGTTCCAATGCTACCCTTCGTTTAGGAGAAAATACCGCAGAGATATACGAAGAAGTATGTATAGGTACATCCCCTTGTGAGTGAGCCATCTTTACAGCTGCCCCTAAGCCCTTTGCTTTTTCTTGCCATGCATCAAACCACTCTCTTAACACAGGTTCATAAATGTCAAAGCTCAAAGCTTCTATATCTTCTTCTGCACGTATCGTGCCCACAAAAGGGATATATGCCCCATAGTTCGACTGGGCTTCTTCATCTAACCACCTGCCAAAAATCTCTTTGGTATCTAGTGGACCATCATACAGTTCCACTAGCTATCCACCACACACAGGAGGCAGAATAGACACCCTGTCTCCATCTTTTAATCTAGTGCTTAAATCATTTACCATTGTGTCATTGAGTGCTACAGCACACTTATCTAGCCATTGGATTAAAGTACTATCTTCTTTTAACTTTGCAGAAACATCTGCTAGAGTACTGGCTTCCATCTCCATGGGCATTTTTCCAATAGGCCCTAAAAATTCTACTTTTATCATGAGAAATTCCTCTCTTACCTGTTAACGCGATTATAAATCTTGTTTGGTATAATCATGCTTAAAAAAAGGTTTGCATGTTATTTGGTTCTATATCATACCTTAACCTATTGCCCTTTCAAGTTTTCTTAAAACGTCACCTGACACACAATGCAACCAAGATGAGTTTTAACTACAAACGTGCTGTTCCTAGTACTATTAATAAGGCATTAAAACGAAAAGCCATTCATGCCGCATTTATTTCATCTGTTGCATCACGTCAATGTCACTGTACCAATCTTGGCATTATCGCACATAAAAAGGTCTATTCTGTACTGCTGCTTGATGGAGAAAACCAAACAGACCCTGCGTCTGCTACATCTAACCAACTAGCCAAAGTATTAGGCCTCCAAGGTCAGGTTCTCATAGGTGACGCTGCACTCAAGCACTACCTCAAAGGGGGGAAAGGCATAGACCTAGCCGAAGCATGGCACGAAAAAACTGGCTTACCCTTTGTCTTTGCTAGACTCTGTTACAACAAACATGGGCAACGTATTAGAAAGATAGCTAAGTCCTTTGCAAACAAAAAGACGAAGATACCTCAGTACATTTTAAAACGTGAAGCAAAAAAACGAGGCATCACACCTAAGCAACTTACCTGGTACTTGGGGCATATTCATTATGAGATGGATTGGAAAAGTAAGAGAGGATTAAAAAAGTTTTTATCCATGTAGGGTGCAATGAATTGCAGCCTACATGTTGGCTATCGCTTTCTCAATCCGCTTAATCGTCTCACTCACACCTAAAATAGCCATAATCTCATCAAGACCAGAACCTGTCATGCTTCCCATGAGGCTGACACGCAAAGGCATACCTATCTTCCCAAAGCCTATCTCTTTTTCTTCAACTATCTTTTCCATCACAGCGTGAAAGGCTTCTTTAGTAGTAGGTTGTGCCAAGGCCAACATATCTGCAAAAGTAGAGAGTATCTCTTTGGCTTCACCTTTGAAAGCTTTTTTGGCTGACTTTTCATCATACTGGGTAGGCGCAGTGGTAATGAGCTTTATTTGCTCTGCTAATTCTACAAGTGTTTTCCCTCTTTCTTTGGTAGCATTGAGAAGCATAGAGGCTTTTTCATTGCCTTTTAGGTCAACACCAAAATCTTTAAGAAGTCCTATAAGTTTCTCATCTGATGCCTCTTTAATGTAGTGAGCATTGAGCCATAACAACTTGTCTAAGTTGTAATTCGACGAAGATTTGTTAATGTCATTGGGATCAAAAAGTGCTATCATTTCTTCCACGCTAAATATTTCTTGATCTCCATGACTCCACCCGAGACGTACAAGAAAGTTAAGTAATGCCTCTGGTAAGTACCCCATCGTTTTATACTCCATAACATCTGTCGCACCATCACGCTTGGAGAGTTTTTTCCCCTGTTCGTTATTTATCATTGCAACATGGTAAAAGTTTGGCTGTTTTAGTCCTAATGCATTATAAACAACTATCTGTTTAGGTGTATTGTAAAGGTGGTCATCTCCACGTATCACTTCGGTGCATCCCATAAGTGCATCATCTATGGCAACAACAAAGTTATAGGTAGGTGCTCCATCTGCACGGGCGATTACAAAGTCATCTACTTCAGTAGCTGCGATATTCATCTCACCTTTGACCCCATCTACAAAAGATATAGTGCCTTTTTGTGGTGCTTTTATACGTATGACTGGGTCTACACCTGCTGGAGGTGTCCCTGTGAAGTCACGGTAACGTCCATCGTAACGTGTACGTTCTTTGTTAGCCATCTGCTCTTCACGAAGTGCAGCCAGTTCTTCTTTTGACATATAGCACCGGTAAGCTTTACCTTCCTTTAGAAGTTGTTTTATATACTTTTTATATACATCAAAACGTTTAGACTGGTAGATAACTTCACCATCACATTCCATGCCCACCCACTCAAAAGCTTTTAAGATGGCATCTTTTGCCTCTTCTGAATTGCGTGCCATATCTGTATCTTCTATTCGTAAAAGAAATGTTCCATCATTGTGTTTGGCAGTAAGCCAAGAAAAAAGTGCTGTTCTCAGCCCACCAATATGTAAATATCCTGTAGGACTGGGTGCAAAACGTGTTACTACTGACATAGATTAACCTTGAAATAAATTATGTGATTGTAGCCAAAATGTGGTTAAGGAGGAGTTTTGGGTATGTCGGAGATAGAATATCTCCGACCTGTACTGTATAGTTTTAGTTTTTAGACTTAGTCTTTTTATTTTCGTTCTTGCGAGATTTTTTCTCTTTAGTCTTCTTTTGTTTTGTTTTTTTAGGTTTTTTCTTTAACTCTTTTTTCTTCTCATCAGCAGTTTTAACTTTACGTTTCTTTTTTTTCTTTGTTACTGGTTTTGAAGATTTTGTTTTTTTATCAACATTTGTTTTAGCTGTTTTTTTCTTCACTTTTTTAACATCATCGCTTGACTTAACATTATTTTTAAGGTTTGCAGCTGTTTGTTCCCCAATACCTTCAACACGTTGAAAGTCTTCAAAAGATTTAAACTTTCCTTTTCTTCTCTCTTTAAGTATCGCATCTGCTTTCACTTCACCTATACCATTAATCTCCATAAGTTCTTTCTTACTCGCAGAGTTCAGTTGGGACAAGCTCATTCCAAATACTGTACTTGTTGCAAGCACTAAAAAACCTATTATCATTTTCTTGAACATTCTTCTTCCTTCTAATAAAAAATATTGTTATTCCATGTATCATCAAATAACTTCAAAGATTATAACAAATCTTCTCTTGTACATTCTAAAACTATGCTTTAGTGTTTAGGTTTTTTTCTTTTTACCTCTGTAACGCATATACAAATATACCGTTAGCATCCCTAGAAACAACCCACCCAATACCTGTACCCAAGCAGAAAGCAAAATACTTTTGTTCACAATGTTGTTGTGCATTGCATTATCTATCTTTAGCCCCGAAAACTTAGCTGTATGTACCATAAGTGATACTGCCAAGTCTTCATCTGGCATCTCTTTATGACAACTTAGACATGCTCCCAACCTGTCTAGCTTTGCACGGGTTTTATTATCCAGTGCTTGAGAAAGCCTCCAATGATTTCCTACTGTTTGCACCTGTGTACCATTTTTATCCAGCATGACCGAATAGTCATGCTTTAAATTTGCAATAGCCGGTATTTGTTCATCCACCTGCTTGACCAAAAGCCTTTGATTTGCAGACATGAGGTCAACAATAGTTGTCTTGGTCTGATCAGAAAAATATTGACCTCCGTTGATACCCTTGCCTTGTGCCTTCAAGCTTGTATGACAACTTTCACAAGAACGAGATTTTTTACTCACTGTATGTGGCTGTACTGGTGCCATCACTATGGAGTTTACTCCATCTTTTGGTACCTTGACAGTACCGTTATTCTCGACACCTTGAAGTTTAAATATATGATTTTTAAGTAAGCTATTGCCTTCTTTACCTATCACTGTTAATGTTACTTGACAACCTGGAATAGTCGGAGAAATACGTCCTTCTCCATTTTGACTAAGTGCGGGGTCTTCCCATCTAAGATAAGAACGTGTCTCAGTTACTTCTCCATCAACTAAAAAGTTTTTTAAGGTATCTTCTCCTGTTCTCCCATGCATATCAAGGTGTTTAGATGCTGCTAAATAATCCGGGTTTTGTTTCCCATCAGAATAATCTATTTTTACATGACACCCATAACATTGTGGTGCCCATGTTGCATGACAGGTATAACATTCAAGTTTATCCGTATGGGCAGCTATCTGATCCATCGCCACCAATCCCTCTTTCGATATTTTATTTTCTTCTTTTAGTAGCTTAAGGGGCTTAAGTTCGATATCTTTCCCTGAAGAAAGGTGCATCATAATTTTGTTGCCTTTCTTCACAGCTTTTGTCAAAGGATTACCTCTTGCAGAAAGCAAAAAACCATCACCTTTATCAGAAGGAATAGCCCCTTGTTCCAAATATCTAGCCAATGTTTTGGTAGTTCCCCTCATCTTGCCTGTTTTTGGAGGGCTTGCAAATTCATCAGAATATCCCAATGGTAACTCCCAAGGATACTTATTTGTTGTCCCATGACAATCTTGACACTCTATCTCTACAGCCCCTAAATTAGCCCCCCTAAAGAAGCCATCTCCATGCATATCATTAGAGGTATGACAATCCTGACACAACATCCCTTTAGAATAATGTATATCTTCTGTCAAATGTAAATAACGTTTCGTATGTAATTTAGGCTGTCCCTTTCCCTCACTATCAAAGGTTGCCTGATACTCGGTCTCCATCAACCCTTGATAACTTACTCCAATACGTTTTCCTCTATTGTGACACGTTGTGCAAGTCTCTACAGGAATACCTGAATAATTGATGTCATTCACATGTACTTTTACCTCTCGAGAAGACTGTATACTGTGAATCAGCATATGTCCATCTTCTATTTTAGAAATGCTTTTATCTTTCCCCTCATAAAGTCCAGCATTAGAGTATGGTATATGACAAGAAGCACACCCTATCCCACGGTAATCCCCTCTTCGTTTACGACCTTTTCCCCCTGTATGACAACGCAAACACTCCTGTCGGAGATAGGTATACACAGAGAGGGTAGGATCTTTCTCTATCTCTTCTGCTGTAGGTGCAGGGGGTAATGCCTTTGTCTCCATTTGAAACCCTTGTGGCTCTAAACGTGCCAACGCCTGCATATATTTTTTATAAGATTCTGTTCCTAAACGTTTATGTGATTCTACAGAGCGCCCTCCAAAGTTTGTATAGGTATGTTTGTATCCCTCTTTTGCTCCAAATCCCCACAATGCCCCATGTATTTTTCCTTGTTCTGTTGCCATCAAGTTATTCTCTTGCGCTGACACTTGTTTGGGGTGACACATCCCACAGGTATTTTTGTTGATACTTGGACTTGCAGGATAGGGGTAAAAATCTTTAGGACCTTCATGTGTCAAAAAATAAGCTAAAGTACCAGAGTGTGCTTGTGTTTTTTTCTCTGCTTCAGGATTCCCACCATGACAAACCACACAGTCATTTCCTTTCGCTCCTGCTTCTTCTGCTTTCACCAATATCGCCTGCATCATACCAGAATCATGTGCACGAATATCTGCTAATCCATCATGACATTTTATGCAAGTATTTTCTACCCCCATACTATACACTGTGACCAAAAGAAATATCCATAATATATTTCTTAAACTATTTTTCATTTCCACAACTCCTACACAAAGAGACATTAAAGTATTGCATTATAGCGGGTATTCATATTACCTTTACTGCTTTATGTTATAATTTTCAACTTTATCGAATGGAAGACAAATGAACAAAACACTTTTACATCTCTTTGTAATGTTTGCTTTGGCTACGGTACTTCAAGCTAAAATGATTGACGGAATTGCCCTCATTGTTGAGGGAGAAGCCGTAACTACAGCTGAAATTCGTGCTGTACAGACACAACTGGGTATCACAAAAGACCAAGCTATTGACCTGCTTATACAAGATAGACTCCAGAAGGTCGCAATGAAAGATATTAAAATATCTGAAGAAAGTATTGATGAAAAGATTTCTGAAATTGCAGCACAAAATGATCTTACAATTCCCAAGATGCAAAAGGTATTACTTGAGCAAGGCACCTCATGGGTGCAATACAGAAAGAGCATTAAAGAATCTCTCAAAAAAAGTAAATTTTTTCAAAAAGAGGTTGTAGCTTCTATTCCTTCGCCTAGTGAAGATGAACTCAAGATTTTTCACAATGACCATAAAGAATTATTTACCATACCTACAACTATTTCTGTCACAGAATATACCTCACCTTCTAAAACAAAAATAGATGCATTTATGAAAACACGCAAAGCAAAAAATGTAACCTCCCGAGCACTTACAAAATACACCAAAGATCTTGAGCCTTCTATGCTTGCAATACTGATGCAAACACAAAATGGAAACTATACGCGCCCTATTAATGCGGGGGATAGATATATCGTTTATAGAGTCAACTCAAAAGAAGGTCAAACAGCCATGCCTTTTGAGATGGCAAAAGGTGCTGTAGCCGCAAAATGGAAAGAGCAGCAACAACAGAAAGCTCTCAAAGATTATTTTGAAAAATTACGTACACGTGCAGATATTCAAAAAATAAGATAAATTAGATAATTAAAGGTAGAAAAATGGGTTTAAAAGCTGATAAATGGATACGTGAAAAATCAATCAACGAAGCAATGATTACACCTTTTTGTGAAGGTCTGGTAGGAGAGGGCGTTGTCTCTTATGGTCTTAGCTCCTATGGGTATGATATACGTGTATCCGATGAGTTTAAAATCTTTACCAATATTAATGCAGAAGTGGTAGATCCCAAAGATTTCAACCAAAACAATGTAGTAGATTTTAAAGGGGAGATCTGCATCGTTCCTCCCAACTCATTTGCACTTGCAAGAACCATAGAGTATTTTAAAATGCCTCAAGACACCCTCGCCATCTGTTTAGGGAAAAGTACCTATGCCCGATGTGGTATCATTGTCAACGTCACACCCTTTGAACCAGGATTTGAAGGGCATATTACTATTGAGATCTCTAACACTACCCCTCTCCCTGCAAAAATTTATGCCAACGAAGGTATCGCACAGGTACTCTTTTTCCAAGGTGATGAACAATGTGAAACCACCTATGCAGATAGAAAAGGAAAATATCAAAGTCAAACGGGTATTACACTTCCACGTATTCTCAAAAAAGACTAATATAGACATTGTATTAGTCTTTCGTGCTTGCTCGCGTAAGCTTTATTCTTCCAACTATCACCAATGTAAAATCTAGATTACAAATATGTTTTTACTCACAAATGTGTTACAATGCCAAAAATTCCTATATTATGAAAGTTCAGGCATTAATGAAAAATCTAATCATCGTCGAATCCCCAGCAAAAGCACGTACCATTACCAACTTCTTAGGTAAAGACTATAAAGTTATCGCCTCTAAAGGGCATATACGAGACCTTCCAAAAAGCAACTTTGGTATTACTATAGATGACGAAACGGGGGATTTAATTCCCAAATACTCTATCCCCAGAGATGTAAATCCTACAGTAAAAGAGTTAAAAAAATTGGCAAAAGAAGCCCAAACCATTTTCATCGCGACAGATGAGGATCGTGAGGGGGAAGCCATAGGTTATCATATTGCCAAAGCCATTGGCAAAGAGCCAACAGAACTTCCGCGTATCGTTTTTCATGAGATTACAAAATCTGCTATTCAGCATGCGTTAGAAACCCCACGTAAAGTAGATATGGATTCTGTAGATGCCCAGCAAACCAGACGTCTACTTGATCGTATCGTTGGATATAAACTTTCCCCTTTGCTTGCAAGCAAAATACAAAAAGGACTTAGTGCCGGGAGAGTACAAAGTTCTACCCTGAAAATTGTTGTTGACAAAGAAAGAGAAATCAAAGCCTTCAAACCTGAAGAATTTTGGACCATTGATGCAATATTTGAAAAAAATATCGATGCGACTATCTATAATTATAGTGGACTAAAGATAGACAAACTCACCATTAAAACACAAGCTGACGCTACAGAGATAGTCACTTCTGCACAAAGTGAGTCTTTTACCGTATCTTCGATAGACAAAACAAAAAGAAAAACAAAAACGCCTCCACCCTTCATGACGTCAACACTACAACAGGCAGCATCTACCCAACTTGGCTTCTCTCCGAAAAAGACAATGATGGTGGCACAGAAACTCTACGAAGGAGTCAAGACGGATAAAGGTACAATGGGTGTCATCACCTATATGAGAACTGACTCGATGAACCTTGCGAAAGAAGCGGTTAGCGCTGCTCGTGAATATATTAAAGTGACTTACGGTGATAAATATTTACCTGCCAAAGCAAAAAACTATGTCACAAAATCCAAAGGGGCACAAGAGGCCCACGAAGCTATACGTCCAACGATGATAGACTTTGACAGCAAATTAGCAGCAGATTACCTTTCTGTAGATGAACTCAAACTCTATCGACTCATTTATACTCGCTTTTTAGCATGCCAAATGACCGAGGCAGAGATGGAATCTCAAAGTATACTCTTCAAAGGAGACAAATGTACTTTTAAGGCTTCTGGGAGAAAACTTCTTTTTGATGGTTTTTATAGAGCAACAGGGCATAGTGATAAAGACAAACTGCTACCCGATTTAAAAAAAGGACAAGCAGTCAGCCTTGATGATATCAAACAAACACAGCACTTTACCGAACCTCCCGCGCGGTATAATGAAGCTAGCCTTATTAAAAAATTAGAATCTTTAGGCATTGGACGTCCAAGTACCTATGCGCCAACTGTCACGACATTACAGACACGTAAGTATATTGAACTAGAAAAAAAGCGTATTCATCCTACAGAAATTGCCTTTACGGTGACAGAAATGTTGGAAAAACATTTCCCTGAAATAGTGGATTCTGGATTTACCGCCAATATGGAAGAGACACTGGATGAAGTCGCAGAAGGGAAAACAGATTGGCAGACTATACTCAAAGCTTTTTATACACCTTTTTTACAAAAAGTTGAAGAAGGTAAAAAAAATATAAAGAGTCTCAAAATTGCTATTCCTACAGGTGAAAACTGTCCTAAGTGTGATTCAGAATTACTTCTTCGCAAAGGACGCTATGGAGAATTTATCGCGTGTTCTAATTTTCCTAAATGTAAATATACTAAGAATACAGATGGCACAGAAGTAGAAGGGCCAGAAGAGACAGATGAAAAATGTGAAAAATGTGGCTCAATGATGGTGATCAAAAACTCTAAAAGAGGAAAGTTCTTAGCCTGTTCTGCCTACCCTAAATGTAAAAACGCCAAATCACTTGAGCCTGCTAAAGAACTTTCTGTTCCTTGTCCTGAATGTGGAGGGAAATTACAAGAAAGAGAAGGGCGTAGAGGAAAATTCTTTGGATGCATTAACTACCCCAAATGTAAATTTATAGCCAACTATGAACCGGTAGATAAAAAATGTCCAAAATGTGACTATACCATGGGTAAAAAAACATTGAAAACCGGAGATGTCTACGAATGTTTTAAATGTAAACATAAAGAAAAAACTACTGTTTAAGGTATCGCTTCATCTCTGCTTCAAGTTCAAGCCAACTTTCTTTGTATCGAGGAATGTATTGGCTTATGAATATTTCTTCTTTTTTCATCTCCATTAACATTTCTTTAAGCAAAGAAACATATCCTGTCGCACCAATAGTTGCACTTAACCCCAAGGCATCCACACAAAAAGATCTTAATTCATCTATTTGATCATTCTGTATCATTTCCTTAACAAGCTTTTGGGAATTCTTTAGTGCCAAGAGTATTTGTACCACGATTTCATTATAGAATGTTTCACTACGGACATAACCCATACCTTTTGAAATATCCAAAACCATTTTATTTTCATTCTGACCTTGTATTGCTGCTTTTTTGTTAGTGTTTGTAAATTGATCCGTATTTAAAAATCTATCCAATGCAGTATAAAGCTGCCCCACTCTACTTGGTTTGATAATACATGCATCCACACCTGCAAATATCATCTGCTCCACTTCATAGTTAAACCCAAGCCCAGTAACTGCGATAATTGGCACTTTTTTATATTTACTATTTTGACGTATTTTTTTTGTAGCTTCAAAGCCATCCATAATGGGCATATTCATATCCATAAAGATAAGGTCTATCTTGGTACTTTCTTCGAGTATATCCAAAGCTTCTTGTCCATTTTCTGCTTTCAGTATGTTAAGATTAGATGCACTCAATATACTACTCATCACTTGTTGACTGACTAGGTTATCTTCTACAATTAAGATAGTTTTATCTGAAAACTTCTGGAAATCTGACATTGTCACTTTTGCAACATCCAAAATTTTGAAGTTTTCCAACCCTACTTGTCTTATATCTTTTTTTCTTCTTGCCTTTTTAATACATAATTGTTTTAATACCTCTTCAACATCTCCAATGATAAGAGGGCTATATAAGGTGGCATCTGAAATGTATGCTATGCCGTCTATTTCATTACGTGTTTCAAAAATATTATTGATAACTATAATATCAATGTTCTGTTTTTTATCAATATTTTTCAAAAATTGAAATACTTTTTTACTGATATCTTCATTTTTTAGAATAAGAAAATCAAAACCATCCAAATTTGGACGATATGTTTCCAAATTCCTTGAAGATTTAAATATTACATCAATATCAAAAGAATTCAAAATTTTTGTTAGCATTTCTGCTTTTTGCATATCTGTATCAAAAAGCAGTGCCTTTTTCGAGGCAAGCACTTTTATCAGGTCTTTTTTATGACTTTTATTGTCCACATCTCGTATATAAGGGAGTATCAACTCATACCGTGTTCCTCTTGTCGGATGACTGTCAATAAGAAATTTTCCATCCATATTGGCAATAAGTTCTTTAATCACAAAAAACCCAAACTCTTTATGCTTATTTTGTACTTCTTCCCATGAACTTGGAATAAAAAGTCTATCTATTTCTTTAGGTGTCAAATACAAACTTGTACTCTCAATCGTAAAGACAAGCTCCTCTTCTTCTCTTACCTCAATGTGTAGTATTACATCATTCGCTTCTTTATGCGCGAAAACATCAGACAACAAATTATGCAAAACCTGGTAAATTCTAACAGTATCCCCAATGAGGTACCTAGTTACATTATACTTAATATTATAATACAATGTATGTTCTTTGCTTTTAAGCGAGTCTGCAACAGCATTGGTAAGCTTGTGTAGCATATTACTTAACTGAAAGGCTTCTTGCTTAATCACAATATTCCCCGATTTTATTTTTAAAAAATCAATCATTTCATACGTAGTCCGAAGGAGTACCTCATCATATTTCTTAAGGTTTTCTATACGGTTTTTAATCTCATGTGCATCAATAGTCTCTAAAGGTGCTTCTAAAAGTTTTATTTCATCATCTACGCTTTTTGTGGCAACAGTTTGGATTTTTTCACCCATTTTTTCAAGTAATAAACTCTGTTTTTTTTCTATTTCTTTTTGTTTACTCTGTATATATTGATGTTTTTCTCTTAAATTTTTAATTTGATCCGAAGAAAGAAAAAGTGAAAGAATACCTATAACACCTAACCCAAAAAGGGCTATCCACAAATTTTCATCTTCTTGCTCTATGACTATTGGTTTCGTGATATATTTGATTTTGGAAGGTGAAATTTTTCCATTTCTAATATCTTCCACAATAAAGGCATATGGGAAAACTGGACGTAACTCTAAAAAAGCCAATGCCAAAGTATCCATCTCAAAAAAAGGTCCTGTTTTTAAGATGCTTACATCATTCTTTTCAATCACTTTTATTTGAAAAGATACTGTCTTTTGTAGTCTTTTTAATATATTGTTTTCATTCATGGCTTGTTCATATTTTGATATTTGTTCTTCTATACCCTCTTTTGTTTTCTCCGTAGACAAAACAATATAACTTTGGGATACTGAAGCACATAACGTTGCTGAAAAAACAAAAAACCATATTAAAAAACTTCTTACCTTATTCATGTCTCTCACCCATATCATCAACCTCTTTTTCTAACTTACTTTGGTATTTTATCACTTCTTGCTGTAGCTCTTTTATTTTTGAAATTTGTGTCGCACTTCTATAAATCAATAGTAATCCTGCAAGAGCTAAAAACAATAAGCCTAACCACTCACTATCCAACTCTTTCCAAAATAATTTCAACCCATCAACGTGTTCTTTGGGCTCATCAATAATGACTATTTTTTCTTGTTCTGCTTTTTCTCTCTTATCTACTTGTTGATTTATTGGTGCTACTCTCTCAACTTGTTTTTGAAGATGTTGTTGAGTCTCTATATC
The DNA here is from genome assembly GCA_026982075.1 of Sulfurovum sp. Classification (GTDB taxonomy): domain Bacteria; phylum Campylobacterota; class Campylobacteria; order Campylobacterales; family Sulfurovaceae; genus Sulfurovum. Next base: position 16,588 of record JALSHU010000040.1, read on the forward strand.
ATTCAGAACAATATTTCCAACGATAAAACTTTCTGGGAACTCTTTTTGAAGGGTATACTGTAATGCATTTTTAATAAAAATATTTTCTATCGGTTTCACAGTAATAAGGATATATTTATCAAGTAGCTCCATACCCAGTGTCAGGTTATGTTTCTCTTTAAGTGCTTGAGCTTCTTTATTCTCAGAAAAAAACTTCTCAACTTTATACAGATTTTTTGCCGCTTCCTTACTTTCAATATGGGAACTAACAATCATCTTGTAATGCACATCCTGCCCATAAAGTAGCTGTAAAAAAAACACTATTGTAGTAAACACTTTCATACTTTCACTGTCCTGCTCCAAACATTTAACGACATAATTATTGTGAAGAATTATAGCATAAATAACAAATTGTATATTATATAGTGTTCATAAACTATATAATACAAGCTTTTGCTATAATTGGCACATGAAAGAAATATTTTTATGTGCAATCAATAATATCCTAAGCGGAACATGTCAAGAGGACTGTAAGTTTTGTACGCAAAGCGTGCGATACCATGCAGATATCAAACGTTATACGTACAAAAGCATTGACCAGATTGTATCTGAAGCTGTGCTTGCAAAAGAAAATGGTGCCTTAGGGTATTGTCTCGTTACTGCAGGAAAAGGTTTGGACGATAAGAAAGTGGACTATGTTGCACGTGCTGCACAAGCAATCAAAGCAGAAGTAGAAGGACTTAATCTTATTGCTTGTAATGGCACAGCGACCAAAGAACAACTCATTTATCTTAAAGACCATGGCATTGATAGCTATAACCATAACCTTGAAACTTCAGAACGATACTATGCAGAGATTTGTCAAACACATGCATGGAGTGAACGGTATGAAACCTGCGAAAATGTAAGATCTGTAGGGTTAGCTCTATGTTCAGGTGGTATTTTTGGTATGGGAGAAACTGCAGAAGATAGAGATTCTCTTCTTAAATCTATTGCTTCCCTCTCACCAGAATCAACCCCTCTAAATTTTTATCATCCAAATCCAGCTTTGCCTATCAAAACACGTAATATAGAATTTGATGAAGCTCTTGAAGTTATCAAAAAAGCAAGGATACTTCTTGGGGAGGATAAACTCTTGATGGTTGCAGGAGGTAGAGAATTACTTTTTAACGATAAAGAACACACCATGTTCGATGCTGGAGCAAATGCCATTGTCATAGGTGATTATCTCACAACAGATGGAATGTCCCCATCAAAAGATCGTCTTATGCTTGAAAAACTAGGCTATAAAGTTGCAACTTCTTGTCACCCTGCTGATGCGTAGAAATGATACACTCCAATATCACTCTGATTCTAACACTTTCTTTGCTGATATGGGGCAGTCCTTTTGTTGCAAAATTCCTACGTATACCTATTCCTCCTGTTGAGATAATTTTAGGATCTATCTTTACCTATTTAGGGTTTATAGGTCATAATGAATATTTCTACCTTGTCGCTGAAGTTGGTTTTTTGTATCTCATGTTCTTAGCGGGCATGGAAGTAGACCTTAAGCAGATTACAAAAAGCCCAAAAATAGTCATACAAAAATCTATCCTTTTTTTAGCCCTAATGGTTTTTCTCTCTATTTCCAGTGGACTTCTTTTTGGATTAAATACTATCGTCATTATCTCTATGCCTCTTATTTCAATCGGTCTATTGGCATCACTGTCCAAAACATACGGGAAAGATAAACCATGGATACAATTAGCCCTTATTGCTGGTGTACTAGGTGAAATTGGGAGCATTACTGCACTTACAATCTTTGATGCTGCAAGTGTGACAGGGTTTAGTTTAGAACTAATTAGCAAACTTGGTTACTTAATCTTATTTATTTTTGTGGTGTATATTATCTATCGATTTTTACATCTGTTATTTTGGTGGATTCCTGAACTCAGACATATACTTATGCCAAAATTTGATACATCAGACCAAGATATACGTCTTTCAATGTCATTGTTCTTTATTCTGATTGCAGTGATGCTCAGTCTTGGACTTGAACTTGCGCTAGGTGCCTTTATTGCAGGGGTTGCTATCTCTGCATTCTTTCATCATGAAAAGGAACTTGAAGAAAAAATGTCAAGTTTAGGCTTTGGATTTCTTGTACCATTATTTTTCTTGCATGTAGGATCATCTTTTGACCTAAGAGCCTTACCTTTAGAAGGTGTAATCTCAGGAGCACTACTTATTACCTTTTTAATGATTACCTCAAGGATACTTGCCGCTATTGTGCTAAAAAGTATCAGTGGCAGTAAAGATGCCCTACTGATTGCACTTTCTCTTTCTATGCCACTAACACTCCTTGTAGCAGTAGCAACCATAGGATATGAAACAAAACTGCTTGATTTGCTAAACTACTATCAACTCATTTTAGCCAGTATTTTTGAAATTTTAATCTCTATGATATTAATTAACGTTATACAACGTAAAACAAAAGAAATTTAATCTTCATCCATTTCTTTTACGGCTTCTAAATATACTTTATCCGCTTCTTCTGTCTCAATTAATTTTTCCTGTGTAATATTTATATCAACAATTGCTTCTGAGGATAGTTTCTCTATCACAACTTTTTGTTTAACTTGTTTGCTATTTTCTCTCTTTGACACTTTTATTGCTTCAACTTTTTTCTGCTTGGTCTCTTGTTTTTCTTGTTCCTCAAGTTTTTCTTTCTCTCTCTTGAGTTTTTCTATACGTAAAGCTTCTAATTTATCTTTTTTTGCCTTTTCCTGTTTTAATTTTTCCTGTTTCTTTCTTTCTTCTTCAATTTTCAACTGCTCTAATTTAACCTTTTCAAGTCTTTTTAACTCTTCTTGCTCTTTATTGCGTCTTGCTTTTTCTTGTTTTATTTTCTCTTCTTTTGCTTGTTGAATATTTTTTTCTTCCTTTTTTAGCACTTTCTTTTTCTCTTTTTCTAAAGTCATATCTTTAGTAATATTTCTTTCTTCGACTGCTTTTACAGTATCAATATCTTCGGCAGAAACATTTAAATCATCTATAATTTTTTTATCCTTGTCTATAGCCATAATCTCATCAGACTCATCTAAATTAAGCTCATCTAATTTTTCTTGTTTATCTACTATGTCTTGAAATGCAGAAAGTAAAAAATCTTGATCTCTGTCTATCTTTTGAAGGTTTTCTTTTAAATTAAAAGGATTATTATCTGCGCAAACATACACTGTTGTTGCACTTATCATTGCTACCATCCATAGATATTTTCTCATATTGACTCCTTAGGTTCTAACTGTTTTAATTCAAAATATTTTTTTTGAAGTCTTTTGTTTTCATCTTTCAATGCTTTCCCCTCTTCAATAAGCCCTTGTTTTTTCTCTTTTAGCTGATTTAAAACAGTAAGCGAGTTTTCACCATAAATCAAAATACCTATATAAATACCAAAAAGTAATATACAGATGGTTGTCACTAAAAAAGCTTTGACTGACAGGCCTGTAACAGTTTCTATTTCTTGGGTATTCGACATCTTTCTAAACTATTTTGTAAAAAGTGAAGTACCTAAGTATTCAAACTGTCCAAGTTCTGCCTCTATTTCAAGAAGTCTATTATATTTGGCAATTCTGTCTGATCTTGCCGTTGACCCTGTCTTGATCTGCCCCGTATTAAGTGCCACTGCAAAATCAGCAATAAAAGTATCTTCACTCTCTCCTGATCGATGAGACATGACACAATTGTACCCATTTCTTTGCGCAAGACGTACTGTTTGCATAGTTTCTGAGACTGTACCAATTTGATTTGGCTTAATCAAGATAGAGTTAGCAATATCCTTCTCTATTCCTTCAGATAAAATACTTACATTTGTCACAAACAAATCATCTCCCACAAGCTGCACTTTGTCACCAAGGACTTCTGTTAATTCTTTCCATCCTGCCCAATCATCTTCCCCTAAACCATCTTCTATAGAAACAATTGGATAATTCTCACACATTTGTGCATAGTATGCCGTGAGTTCAGAGGAACTAAGTTCCCTATTTTCGGATTTAAGTACATATTTTCCTTCATCATTCAAAAGCTCAGAAGCAGCCACATCAAGGGCAATGGCAATTTGCTCACCTGCTTTATATCCTGCCGCATCTATAGCTTTCATAATAACCTGAAGTGGTTCTTCGTTACTTTTTAGATTTGGTGCAAATCCACCTTCATCCCCTACAGCAGTACTTTCACCCATACCGTCAATAATTTTTTTAAGGTTATGATATACCTCAGCACATGCTCTAAGCCCCTCAGAAAATCTATCAAAGCCAACAGGCATTACCATATACTCTTGAAAATCTACGGAATTATTTGCATGTTCACCACCATTGATGATATTTAACATTGGTACTGGCATTACCACAGCATTTGCGCCCCCAAGATAACGGTAAAGTGGCATTTTCATACTACTAGCAGATGCTCGAGCTATCGCCATAGAAACCCCAAGTACTGCATTTGCACCAAGATTACCATAATTTTCTGTACCATCTACTTCTTTCATAATGAGGTCAATCTCTGCTTGATTAAAAGGACTGAGCCCTACCAATGCATCACAGATAGCACCATTTACATTTTCACATGCCTGAAGTACACCTTTACCCATATAACGAGCCCCTCCATCACGAAGCTCTAAAGCTTCACGCTTACCCGTACTTGCCCCTGATGGTACAATCGCATTTTCTACCGTTCCATCACTTAAACTTACGGTTACTTTTACTGTCGGGTTACCCCTAGAATCCATTACTTCTGTCGCTACGATTTCATCGATGAAAATCATTATTATCCCTTACGTTAATATTAATCCTCTTATTTTATCAAAAAATTGCTGATAG